>NZ_JAMYUM010000041.1:0-24021 GCF_040322975.1 Mesorhizobium sp. M0074 | reverse complement strand
TACGAGAAGCTGACGAGGTCCGCGGTCCCGGAGCGGGTAGGCCTAATTTTCTGCGCGCCGATTGCGCTGGCGCGACGTAGCCCGGTGTCGGTCATCCTAGATCGCTGGAAAAGTCCGTTTTTCCGTAAGCGCGTAGGCATCCCCACGTAGCGTGCAGGCGGTTGATCGCTCATTTTCAGCATGAATCATGCGGAGAATCCTGTGAGCGACAGTATGAGCCATCATCGAACATTCGAGATTTTGACGGCGGAGCCTGTGCCGTCCCGACGCAAGCCGCGCCATCGGTCGGACGAAGAGAAGGCACGGCTTGTCGCCGAAGCCTTCTCGCCAGGGGGTAATGTGTCGGCAGTTGCGCATTCCGAGGGGCTGGACCCCTCGCAGCTCTATGCATGGCGCCGCAAGGTGCTTTCGTCGGGCATGGTTGCGCCACTGACGGAGGCAGCGAGCAATCCGGCGAAGTTCACGCGCTTTTCGTCGTTCGCAACTTCCAGGAACTTGGCCCCCTGAAGATACAGGCATGTCAGCAAGTTTGCATAATGTTGCAGGCTCACGGTCATCACCGCCTTGCCCGGCTTGCTGCCCGGACGCTGTGCCATTGCCGCCATGAACCTATCGCAGCCATCACGATCGAGATCGGCGAAGCTGCGGTATCCTTGCGCCGCCATCCAGCGGATCAGCATCCGCAGCGTGTTGAAGACACGGACGATCGTCGACTCGTGAACGTTGCGGCGACCTGGAGGCGGGTCCAGCTTCAGGCTCCACAGGAACAGTTTGGCCGCCTCTTGCCAGTCAGCCCATTGCGGATCGCTGAACCGGCTGTCGTCGGCAAGGGCAAAGCCCCAGTCGAGCGAGAAGTCGCTCCGGTTTGCGCCGGGACGATGGCCGTCGAGATGCCAGACCTGATCCGACCACACCGAGCGCGCCGATATCCGGAGTGCTGGCCTTGCGGCGGCAACAAGATCGGATGCAGTGGACGCTTGCATCGTTCACTCCAGCGCCGGAAGGGTTGGCAGGGTCGACATTCGACGTTCGGACCTCTTCGCGAAGTCGTTCCGGGAAGTCAGGCAGGATGTTCTCGGTGAGAATGCGCAGGCTCGGCGCATACAGAAGCTCGAAGCGGCGCGGATCGATGCGTTCACGCGCGCGCTCCAGTTCTTTCTTCGCCTGGAGAATGCGCGCCATGTGATCCGCATCGATCGGGATAACCAGTCCCGGGCAGCGCAGGCATCCGCCAAAGTGCCGGCAGATCCTGCCAGCCGCCGATCCCGGTGCTGTGCCCGTGGCCGGGTTGAGGCAATCATGGCTGAACGGAACCGTCGCATCGCTCGCCAGCGCAATCCGGTCGCGTTGCGCCTGATCCTCGCCGTCCGACTTCGCGCCGACGATCCAACCGAGCATGAGCGCTTGCGATCGGGCGATGGTTTCGCGCTGAATGCGGCGCGTCTGCGGTCCCTTGATGTAAAGCTCGGTCGTATCGACGCGGGCGTGGTTGAGCACGTCCTGTGTTGCAGCGATATCGCCGCCGGACGCCTTGTAGTATTCGGGTGCCACGCTGCCCCGCAACAGAATGGCGGCAAAATCCGGCAAGAGTTGACGTGCGCGTTCCGGTGCGGCCTTGTTCCAGATGGCGATGCGGGCATTGGAGCGTTTGATGAACGGCTTCAGGGCATGCGACAAGGTCGCCTCCGCAATCAGCGTCACCGCGTCCTTCTTCTCGCTCTTCACCAGAAACAGACGATTGCGGTCCTGCCGGCTGGATCGGGAGACGAGCGGCGCCGTCATCGCCAGCAACCGGTCAATCAGGTTCGGCGCCGCATGTCGCCGACGGCAATCGAAGGATCGCCTTTGCGCGCGCTTCACCTTCGCGCCGGCCCCGGGGCTTGGCCCACTCGACGATTATGCGATGCTCGTCAAGCGGATGCGCGACTTGGCAATCGCGCTTGATAATCCGCAGCGCGTCCGGATTGCCCGCCGTCTGGATCGCAATGGCGATGAAGAACGCGACGACCGTTTCGCCGGTCAGGTGAAGATAGCCGCCAAGATGACGAAGCCCGCCATGGCGGTTGACCGCCGACATGCTGGCCTGGCTGCGGAGCGCAAGCGTTCGGGACGGCAGGACGCCGTCGTTCACTCGAGCAAGCGCCCGGACCATGTCGCAAAGTTCGGGATCGACGCCATCGACCGGGCCGCTCGTGGCGAGGATGGTCCGACCCGCATCGAAGCGATCCCACGCCTCGTCAATTTCCTCATAGCACGCGCGAAGGATTGCCTTGAGGTCATCTCCGCCGAGACGAGCCCGGGGATCGGCACTACGGTTCGGCCAGACCCGCCAGGGGAAGTCGATCCGTGACGGTAGCCGGGACGGATGCCGGCGCTTCGTCCAGTCGATCATCTGGCGAAGTTGCATCAGCACATTCGCCCGCGAGCCCTTTGACCAGGGCTGGTTCGTTTGTTCTGCGACCTGGCGATCCAGCCACGCGATATAGCGTCCGACCATCGCACTGGTCAGATCGTCGACCGACACAACAAGACCGTCTTCCGACACGAAGCGCGCGAACGCCCGCAGCGCCATCCAGCAATGACGCTGCGTGTCCCGGCTCGAGGCGGCATGATGATGACGGAAGGCGTCGGCCAGCAGTATTGCAACGTCAAACGGCAAGCCGAGCGTGCCGGGATCGTAGCGCTTTGTAACGTCGCCCCAGCCGTCGCGGAAGACGACGATGGTCTCGGCCGACTGGTCCAGAATGATCGGTGTCGCGGCCGACAGCCGCCGGTCGATGCGCTCGCGTCTAACGGCCATCGGGGATCAGTTCGCAATAGAGGTAGTCGATGCTGTCAGCGAGGTCCCGTCCATTCAGCTCGACGCAGCGCAGATAAATCGCGGTGCTCTGGATCGAACTGTGCCCCAGCAGGACCTGCACGATCTTCAGCGGATTGAGGTCCGGCGTACTCGATGCCTGCCGCTGCAGCCGCACCAGCATCGTCATCGCGAATGTGTGCCTCAGATAATGCAAGGTTCCCGTCACCCCGGCCGCGCGGAACGCCTCTGCAAACACCGCCGTCAATCGCGCCTTGCTCACCGCGTTTCCCTGAAGATTGAGGAAGAGCGCGGAGGGCGGCCGATAGTCCGGCCGTTGACGACGCAACGCCCGGACCTGCGGCGTGCGAACCTCGTCGATATAGCGTTGCGTCCGGTCGACCAGGCGGATCGGCGGGTAGATCGTGCGCGGCTTGTCGCCCTTGGTGATCGTCAGCGGGACGCCGATCAGGGGATGATCCTCGTCGTCCAGATGCGCCGTCTCCGGAACCTGGAAGACGGCCAGGCCGCAAAGCTCCTTGCGCCGCCGAGAGGCCAGTCGATAAACTGCGGATCCTGTCGGATCATCAATGTGCATCAAAGTGCCGGAGCCCGAGACAAGCCTCAGATCACGGTCGTTACGATCGTCGTTGGCGAGGCGAACGACTCCGATCTTCCGCCGCAGGCCTACCGAAAGTGCAACCACGTCCTCGTTGGGTTGAATGACCTCCCAAACTGGCTCAAGTTCATCAGTGCCGCGGATTCGGAATTTGAAGACAGGTTGGACGGGATGGCCTTGATGACTCGGATCCGGAAGGACCGCCTTCTGCCCGTCCCATTCCCATGGCCATAGGGCTTGTTGACAGTCGGCAATTCCAACTTCGGCTGGAATTTCGACGACCGCCTCGATCGAGAACCCGTCTTTCGTGGATCGGTTGAGATAGTCCGTTTCGAGCACTTGATTGTATTTGTTAGGCTAAACAGCAACGCAACTGCATGTAGAACAGTGCTCTTCCCAGAGTCACCGCCGCCTATAAGGATGTTTATTTGATCGTTGGACGCCACTCCAGAGACTCGATGCCCCGAAACTTCGCGATCGAAAGATATTTGATCCGGGGTTGCTCAGCCATCGTCGATCCGAATCGTTGCAGTCAATAGTGCGAGCTTAGGCTTGTTCAATTCGATCCGCCAAGCTCCCAGACGTGAACAGACCTTCGGTTCGTAGCCACGTTTCGGCAGCAGAATCCGATTGCCGGGATTCTCATATGTGACTGCCAAGCACGTCGACCCTGGGATCGCGACCATCGACGTCGAGCCCAACACAGGCGAAACAGGCGCCGCAACGCCGGACAATTGAGAGGCTAGTCGAGCAGCAATCTAATCGGCCTCCCAAAGGCGTGTGGTTGGGAGGACCGTTAGATCACACCCCATGCCCGAAACCTTCCCCTGCCCGTCATCTCGCGCAGGCCAAGCTCGCCGATCAGGTTGAGCGCGCCCTGTTTTGTCACCTTTAGCCGCTCCTGGATCATGCCGGTAGAGACGAGCGGTCGCGACAGCACCAGCTCGACCAGGTCGGGCAGTTTCGAGCTGGCGCGGCGTTCGCGCAGCCGCCGCTCCATCTGGCTTTTTGCCAGCACGAGACGGTCATGCTCCTTCAGGCCAGCCACTGCTGCGTCGTGAATGGCATCGAGCAAGGCGAGCAGCCGATCGCCGCGATTGCGCGCCCGCCTCCGCTCCCGCGGAATGTTTTTCGCGCCGAGATGAATGCAAGCGAGATGGTGGGCGGCGAGCCCCTCCTGCCGCAGCAGCGAGGCGACGAACAGTGGCCCGAGCCAGGCGGCATGCTGCAGCACCTCGATGTCGGACCATGCCTCAAGCAGGATTGCGGCGCGCAGGACGACCGGCAGATCGCGCGTCCCGGCGAGCACAACCTGCCATTCGGCCAGCCGTTCTTCCTCATTCCAGTCGAGATCGTAGATCAGGCCGTTTTGCGGCTCCGGCCGGTCGTCCGGCCGCGCCGCTTTCACCCGCACGTCGGCGCCGCTGAGAATCTTCGACGAGCGCGCCAGGACGGCATCGATCTCGGCAAATTCTTCGGCCAGCCGGTTAGCCTCAGCGTCATCGCGATCGTCGGCTTCAAAGGAGCTGGCTCCAGCTCCCTCCGCGTCCCGGCTTTTTTGGCCCGCCGCCGGCATGGCGCCGCCGCGACCGGTCAGCGCCAAAAAACCGTCGCGGCTGAGCGCCCAGTCCGGCTTTTGCGCAAAAATCCGTCGGCGAGTTCGCAGCACCGCGTGCGCCCGGGTGAGTTCGTGGGTCGGGGTGCGGATGTCCATGTGGGCGTCGTGCAGCACGAGGTCCTCGAGGTGGACGAGTTCGCCCGCGAGCCAAAGCGCCGAGGCCGCGTCGACAAAATGCTGGCGTTCGACAAAGCCGTCGCGGACGGGAGAGCGGGCGACCCGCTCGTCGAGGCGGACCAAAATCTCGGTCGCGCGGGCAACCGGCCCGATCAGGGTTTCCAGGGGCAGTTTGTCGAGCGTGTAAGCCATTGTTTTCATGATGGCTGATTCGCATTGGTCAAGCTAGTGAGGGTCTCACTGGACTTACGTCGTGTTTCTTCAGAGGCAAAAATCACTATCGATAATCACCTCTTATCGATAGTGATGGTTTTTGACGCGCAAAAGCGCTAGACTCGGCCTAAGCACAGCCCGCGACGGCCGCAGAAGATGCCTGGAAGACGCCTTGATGGAGACTGCCCCTGCCTTGATGCCGCCCGGCATGCCGCAGCACCAGCCGCTGTCACGCCGTGCGCGACGTGCTCGTGTGCGCCTGGCCTGTTGCGATGGCGACAAACCGGCGCTTGACAGCGGCAAACAACGCCGGCGGCAGCGGCCCGTAATAGCCGCTCTCCGTCTCCAGCGGCCGGATGTCAGGCCCCGGCCAGGCGAACCGGTTGCTTTCCGTCAAAACGATCCACGACCGCTCACCGTCAAGCCGCAAACGCAGCTTGACCGCAGCCGGGATCTCGATGGCATCATCAGGATCGGACGGCGGCGTGTGGGTGATCGGCAGGACGCGGACGACCGGCCTGCCGTCCTCCTGCATGGCGACCAGCGCCAGCACCAGGCAAGGCCGGTCCTTGTCGCCTTCTTCGCGGCCCTCGCGGTGTTGCCAATGCCAGAGATAGGAATAACGGAAGACGTGGCCGACCTTGATTTCAGCCGGCAGCATTTTTTGCCGTCAGGCCTTTTGCCCCGGAGGGTCTTGACCCAACGGGTTTTGACCCCGAGGGTTTTGACCCAGGGAGCTCGTCGTTGAGATGGTCAAGACCCGGCTCCATTTCGGAGGCTTCGACCGCAGCGATCTCGTCGGCGCTGAGTTCTGTTGTCAGCTCGACCCGGCGGTCGCGCTTCGACAGCCGGACAAAATCATCGTAGGCCAGCAGCACGGTGCGCGGGCGGCCATTCTTGGTGATGATGACTGGATCGCGGACCGCGGCATCCTGATAGGCGCCAAAATTTTTCGAGACGGCGGCGGCGGTGACGGTGGTGGTCATGGCCAAAACTCCTTTGTTCCGGAATATACGGGCTTTCCGGGCTTTCCGCAAGTATTGGGCGCCAGCCAGATGGAACCGAGCCAGTGACAGGGCCGCTTGCCAAGACTCAGAATGCTGAAATTGTCGCGCGACGGGCCGAAGCCCTCGACGCGCTGGACTCCGTGCTGCCGTTCGACCGCCGCGATTTTCTGGCCGGGGTTTTGACCGACGACGACGTCGCAACGCTGCGCCATCTGGCCAAGGAAGGCATTGGCGCAAACTCTCTGCGGGCGCTGGCCTCCGACCTCGGCTATCTCGAGGGCTGGTCGCTGGCCGCGACCGGACAGCCGCTACCCTGGCCGGCGCCGCAGGCGCTCTTAATAAAATTCGTCGCGCATCACCTGTGGGATTTTGCGAAACGCGAATCCGATCCGGCGCACGGCATGCCGGCCGACGTCGCGGCGACGCTGAAATCCCAAGGGCTTTTGCGCAGCGACGGACCGCACGCGCCTAACACCGTGCGCCGGCGACTGTCGAGCTGGTCGACGCTGACCAAATGGCGCGGTTTGCGCGGAAATTTTTCAGCCCCGGGCCTGCAGAGCGCCATAAAACTGGCGGTGCGCGCCAGCGCCCGTCCGCGCAGCCGCAAGAGCAAGAAGGCCGTGACCGCCGACATTTTGACCGCCCTGCTCAACACCTGCGCCGGCGACCGTCTCGTCGACGTGCGCGACCGCGCCCTGCTTATCACCGCCTTCGCATCGGGCGGCCGCCGCCGCAGCGAAATTGCTGCTCTCGGCGTCGAACAGCTTGTCGAAGAAGAGCCAGTGCCGGCCGATCCCAAAGCACCCGACGGCGACAAACTGCCGTGCCTGTCGATCAGGCTCGGCCGGACAAAAACCACACAGGCCGACAGCGACGCTTTCGTGCTGCTCGTCGGCCGGCCGGTGACGATGCTGCAATCGTGGCTCGAACGCGCCGGGATCACCGAGGGCGCCGTCTTCCGCGGCATCGACCGTTGGGGCAATCTCGAAAAACGCGCTCTGACGCCGCAGGCCGTCAACCTGATCCTCAAGCGCCGCGTCACCGAGGCCGGGCTCGACCCGGCGGCGTTTTCCGCCCATGGCCTGCGCTCTGGATATCTCACCGAAACCGCCCGTCGCGGCATTCCACTGCCTGAAGCCATGCAGCAGTCACAGCACCGTTCGGTGCAACAGGCGTCCAACTACTACAATGACGCGGAACGGACGCTCGGGCGGGCGGCGCGGGTTCTTGCCTGACCAGATTGGCAAGGCCTGAGATGCTCTTGGTCCTAGGGCGTTCACTCCCACCGGCTGCGGCACTCGGCATCTGCCGTCACCTCAACAGTCGTTCGGTTTCTGCGAGTGCGCCGCCGCCGATAGCGCCCAAGACGCAACGGCCAAATCCCTACGCTCGCCATGGGCACCGCAACTGGAAACGATGATGGGCGTTGCTGTGACGAACAGGATATAAGGCTGTCTGTTGCAGCAAGCCTGGCTGAGGAAAGCCCGATCGTCATGAAGCCAATGACCGAAGAGCATCTCGCGGTACTACGCAGGCACATGGTCGAGATGATTGCAATCCATACCGACCTTGCAAGCGACGAACTCGGCAAGGCGGCGCTCGATGAGCGGGTAATGGCGGCGATGCGGCGAGTGCCGCGGCATCTCTTCGTGCCAGCATCGGTTGCGCCACATGCCTACCTGGACATGCCGCTGCCGATCGGCTTCGATAAAACCGTCTCGCAGCCGTTCCTCGTTGCTCTCATGACCGATCTCCTTGCGCCGCAACCGCACGAGGCGGTGCTCGAGATCGGCACCGGCCTGGGCTATCAAACCGCAATCCTCGCTGAACTCGCCGGACAAGTTTGGAGCGTCGAAATAATCGAGGAATTTGCAAGCCATGCCGAGGCTCTCCTGGGAGGTCTCGGCTTCTCCAATGTCGGCATTCGTGTCGGGGACGGGTCTCGCGGCTGGCCTGAGCACGCTCCATTCGACAAGATCCTGGTCACCGTGGCGGCGGGGCAGGCGCCCCCGGCTTTACTGAAGCAACTCAAGCCGGGGGGACGCCTCGTTTTGCCTGTGGGACCTGAAGAAGTGCAGTTGCTGACGGTCATCGACAAGGATTCGGCAGGGCAACTGAAGACTCGGCAGCTTATCCCAGTTCGGTTCAGCCGGCTCGAAACCGTCTGATGAGCTCCGCTACTCAAACCTCTCAGCAATATGATGCTCCTAGGCGAGGTCGGAGAAGCGGGTGAATTCGCCCTGGAAGGCGAGGCTGACCGAGCCGGTCGGTCCATGGCGCTGCTTGGCGACGATGACCTCGGCCTTGCCGCGCATCTCGTTCATCTCGTTTTCCCATTTGATGTATTCGTCTGTGCCGAGCTTCGGCTCGCGGTCTCAGATAGTATTCCTCGCGGTAAACGAACATCACCACGTCGGCGTCCTGTTCGATCGAGCCCGATTCGCGCAGATCCGACAGCTGCGGGCGCTTATCGTCACGGCTTTCGACCTGGCGCGACAGCTGCGACAGCGCGATGATCGGCACGGCAAGTTCTTTGGCCAGCGCCTTCAGGCCAGTGGTGATTTCGGTGATTTCCTGCACGCGGTTCTGCGAGGATTTCGCGCTCGAGCCTTGCATCAGCTGGATATAGTCGATGACGATGACGTCGAGGCCGCGCTGGCGCTTCAGCCGTCGCGCGCGCGCCGACAGCTGCGCAATCGAGATGCCGCCGGTCTGGTCGATGAAAAGCGGAATCTTCTGCATGGTCTGCGAGCAGGCGACCAGCTTTTCGAAGTCCATCTCGCTGATCTCGCCGCGGCGGATTTTTGACGACGGGATTTCGGTCTGCTCGGAGATGATGCGGGTAGCCAGCTGTTCCGACGACATTTCGAGCGAGAAGAAGCCGACGACGCCGCCATTGGCCGCCTTGAACGAGCCGTCGGCCTGTTGCGCCGGCACATAGGCCTCGGCGATGTTGAAGGCCATGTTGGTGGCGAGCGACGTCTTGCCCATGCCGGGGCGGCCGGCGATGATGATCAGATCGGACGGCTGCAGGCCGCCCATGCGGCGGTCGAGATCGCGCAGGCCCGTGGCGACGCCCGACAGATGTCCGTCGCGCATATAGGCGGCGTTGGCCATGTCGACGGCGGTTTTAACCGCATCGGTGAAGCTCTCGAAGCCGCCATCGTAGCGGCCCGTCTCGGCCAATTCGAACAGGCGCCGTTCGGCATCCTCGATCTGCTCGGACGGCGACATGTCGACCGGCGCGTCATAGGCGATGTTGACCATGTCTTCGCCGACGGTGATCAGTGCGCGCCGCGTGGCGAGATCGTAGATGGCGCGGCCGTAGTCGGCGGCGTTGACGACGGTGACCGCCTCGACAGCCAGCCGCACAACATATTGCGCAACCGTCATGTCGCCGACCTTCTCGTCGGCCGGCAGGAAGGTCTTCAGCGTGATCGGCGTCGCCACCTTGCCCATGCGAATGAGTTCGGCGGCGACCTCGAAGATTTTTCTGTGCAGCGGCTCGTAGAAATGGCCGGATTTCAGGAAGTCCGAGACGCGGTAGAAGGCATCGTTGTTGACCAGGATGGCGCCGAGTAGCGCCTGCTCGGCTTCGATGTTGTTCGGCGCCTCGCGATAGAGCGGTGTTTCCGCCACGCCGAATTTTCGCGCTGCTTCTGCCATGCCGGTTCCAGTTCGTATCCAGCCCGAACTGAACGAAGCTACTTGTCCGGCATAACCTGGTGAGCGGGCCGAGGAGCGTATCAAAAGGCCGCCCGACCAGATCGCAAGCCATTGATTTTCCTGTAGCCGATTCGCGTAGCGGAAGCCATGAGTGCGCTTTTCCCAAAGTGGCCGTGGGCCATTCCCTGCGCGCCCGGCTTGCTTTTTTCGGCCGAGGTCGACGAGCGCTATGTGCAAAACATTTCGGCCACGCCTCGGCCGAGATGACCCGCCGATATCAGCGCCGACGTGACCGGATCCGCGTCAATCCCACTAAGGCCTCGGGGTTGTAGGCGACAGAAAGCCTCTCCCCGTTACGCGCCAAACAGCCGCCGGTCCCAGTAGACGGGCTGGTGCAGACTTGTCTGGATCCTTGAAAACTCCGGATGCGCTGGATTGATCAGCACATTGCTATCGAGACGCGCCACGACACTCGGCACCAGCAGGATGACGCTGCGCCGTTCTAAACACCAGGTTTCGCCAAAACCCTTGCTCACCGTCGCCGGCATCGTGTCCCACCCGGGCAGTGACGGCTGCGAAAAGACCTCGTAGCTCAGCCCGCGCGGGATCGTGATTTCGATGTAGTGCTGGTTGGGCGGCAGTCGGCCGCTGCCATGCACCAGCTTTTCCAACAGGGCCGTCGAATAATGCTCGCTGGTGTAGATGATAGGACTTCCGGGCGTGTTCCATCGCCCTGGCGCCATTGTCGAGCCGGTCGCGTCGAAGATCGGGTAGGTGCCGGCCGGATCGCCGATGCGAAAGGACGATAGCGTGCGATCGAGTGTCTGCGCTGTCACGCAGCACTGCCGTACTTCAGACCTCCGAGGATATCGACCACCATTTCGGCGCCGAACTCGCTCAGGATAACGACGTCGATCGGTCGCTTGTCCTCAATCATCGGGTGCGGCCGAAACAAGAAATCGCGCGCTTCCTCTTCGTTTTGCCAGACATCGACAGCAAGGCCCCAGACGCGCGCCACGCGGGCCAATCGTGTACCCTCGTCCGACGAGAGGCGATGTACCGCCTTGCGCCGCTCGTAGGTCGCCTTGGGGATCAGCCGGTATTTGAACTGAGCATCGCCAGGCGCCAGAAGATGCGCAACGCGCTCGAGCGCCCCAATGGGAAGTCCATGCTCGATCCGGGAGATCAGCCCGAAAGGCGACCGCGCCGCCACCTCTTTGACGGGCAGCCCCAACACGTCGGCGACGTTTCCGAACGCTAGCATTTCACTCTCCATTCCATGTGAGGCAAAATATAGCCTCACATGATGCGCCATGCAAGCCCCTGCATCAGCGCGAACCGATCCGCAAAACGGTCACCCTGTCATCTTTGCTGTCACGCCGTTCGCTCGCAATGCCGCCATCAGCATCGGCCCGACCGAAAACTCCCCTGCCCTCGCCTTCTCGGTGAGCACCCGCAGATATCCGCCCGCGGAATTGATGTGCTGTGCCCGCTGCAGAATGCAGGCAATCACCACGGCGGCGATCTCCTGACCCATGACATGGCAGGCATCCTCATACGCCGACGGCGAAACGCCCAGGTATCCCCGCACCTGGGCGGCGGTTATCATGAGATCGCGCCAGTTGCCGATCCCCTCAACGGCGTAGTCGGCGATTTCGGGGCAGGCTTTCAGCACTAGCCCCAGCGGATAGGTTTTCGGCGGCTCTGCGGTCCTCGTTAGTGGCTCGGCCCTCACCCCGCTTTTTTCTAAAGCAGGTTCAAATTCAAAAATAGAGTCGGTATTTGAATCAGATTGCTGCCGCTCGCTTTGGGACTCATTGCCGCTCGGATTCGTAGATTCCATATGGATTTCCAGCAGCTTGTCCACGTCGTCACGCAACGCGGCCAGATCGGCCACGATAGGTTCGAGCTCGGCAATGCCGGCTCGCCGCGGAATTGTCTCTACAACGGCGCGGAAACGCCTCCACAGGCCTCCCCAGTCGCCCGGCACGTCTTCCTCAACGGCCGCCTCGACCAACTTCTGGATATCGCGGCGGTGTAGCGTAATGCGTTCCCTCATAAGCCTGAGCGCCCTGTTGTCGGCGCGAACACGCTCGGCCGCCGCCTCGAACTCTTGAGCACGGGCCAGCAGCGGCGCCAGCGAGAAGCCAAATGCTTCCTCGATCTCCCCACCCCTGGCCTTCCGTGCATAACGCTTTCCGTTCGGGCTGTCCCGACGGATGACTAGACCGCAATCCACCAGTTCCGCCAGGTTCCTCCGCAAGGTGGAATCGGGCATGCCGTGCGCCCTGAGGGACAGCTGTGCGTTCGAGGGAAACACGATGATGCCGTTTTCCTCGCTCAGCTCACTGTCAGGATAGAATGACAGCAACGCATTCAGGACGGCCAGGGCGCGATCGCCGATGCCGACGATGCTTTTGCCCTCGCAGAGGTTGCGGTAGATCTGCCACTTGTCGACGACCCTGCCCTTGGGGATCTCACGTGACTCGTTTTGCGCTGCCAGCATGGCAAGCGACATCGGCCGCCGCCCAAAGGGCGTGGTTGCAATACCCGTCTCCATTTCTTCCTTCGCCTTCAATTAGGCAAAAGAAATCCGTCCGCCGAATCGACGCTTAAAACTCTTGACACTGATTCGCGGAAATGAGATTCTCGAATTGTCCAGAGACGAGAAGGGCTTCCGCTACGGTGACGTTCGGGGGCCTTTTTCTTTTGCGGGTTTAGTCTCCTGTTGCCTTTTCTTTCGACGTTCTGAATGCCTCGTAAAGGCTGTCCAGGTTCTCCGAAATGTATTCGCCGAACTCGGCCGCGTCTTTCGCTTTCAGCGCCAGACTGAAGGCCTTTCCATTGTTTCTAATCGTCGCGGCGACCGATTTGTCAGCCGGTGCCCAGGTTCTGTCGTTTCGCGGAGCGAGCCCTTTCCTGATCGCCTTATTGGATTTCGCTCCATTCAGAAAATCAAAGAGCAGGTTGAAACGCTCGTCAGAATCCGCGGCCGCGAAGTCTTCGCTGGCCACATAGCTCTTGGCAATTGGCGTGTTCTTGGGGTTCTCGACGAGTTTCCGAAGATCCAACCACCGGTCGCGTCCAATCCCTTTGGCCGGCCCAATCGCATCAATGACGACCGCGGGGATAGCTTTCGGAATCGTCAGCATCTTAGAGAGGGTCTGGTAGTCGACCGACAGAGCAGATTGGATGATTTCGCGGCTGAAACTAAGCCCGTCCAGTTGCTGGGCGAACAGAACGCGCTCAATAAACGTAAGATTGGCGCGGGCGGAGTTTTCCTGCCCCTGTGCGACAACGTGGTCGATGTCTGCCAGCGTCTTCACCACGGCGCGGACAGGCCTCCCGAGTTGTTTGGCAACTCTCACCCGTCGGTGTCCGAAAACGGCCATGTAGCGGCCTTCGGTGCTGGGATGGGGTCTTACAAGGATTGGGGTATCCTGTCCCCTCTCCCTGACTGCCTCCAGCAGTTCGCGGTATGCTTCGTCCTGATCAACGCTCATGCGGTCGGGCACAAATGACCTGTCGACAAGGTCGGGATCAATTTCAACAACCGTTTCGCCTTCGGCGAGTTTGGAGGCCCGCCTGGCCAATTCATCGATCGACGATGAGATGGACCTCGCCGCTCCGAATTTGCGAAACCCGGAAGCTGGCTCGCCATCTTCTGCCGTTTCGAGCGCGGATTCCCGCATCAAATTGTCGAAAACGTTCTTTCTTGCCATTTCAGCGTCCCGAAATTTGGGTCATTCATCTGATTTCATTGCATAACACCTGACTTAGACGGCCGTCTATTTGGTACGTCCCCAAGCCCCGTGGATCAGTTCTCTGATTTCCGCGTTAACCGCTTCCATCGACTCCATGGCACGGTCGTACGTTGCCCTAATCATCCCGGATTTCTCGACCTCATAAAGCGTCTGCTTCGTTAGCCCAGCATCCGAAATCGCGGTCGATTTCAACATCGGCGTCTTGAGCATTTGCGACGCGAGCATTGACTGCATGAATCCGACCATCTGGGCTTGCGGGACGTCGGTCGGTTCGTATCGAGTGATCAAATATCTGAACCAATCTAAATCTACGTCGCCGCCCGCCTGGCGAATTGTCTTCAGGATGTCCCCGAGCATCAGAAGGAACTGCGACATGGACATCAGGTCGAGCATTTGCGGATGTACAGTGATCAGCACCGAACTCGCCGCCGACAAAGCGGTCAGCGTCAAATAGCCGAGCTGGGGCGGACAATCGATTACGACCACGTCGTATCGGTTATCGACCTCCCGCAGGACTTTTTCGATGCGATTCCAAAACGTCTTCCCGGCGACGGAATTCTTGTCCTGCATCGCCAGTGGAGTGTCATACTCATATTCCTGCAATTCTAGCGATGCAGGGATAAGTTCCAAGCCTGGAAAGTTTGTCGGCAAGATCACGTCGGTGATGGCCTTCCGCTCGTCGTCGTAACGGATCGCTTCGTAGATCGACGGATTCTTGTCGAGTTCGGGTTGGATGCCGTACAGGGCCGACAGCGAAGCCTGTGGGTCGAGGTCGATGGCCAATACACGGTGCCCCGTTAGCGCCAGATGTTGCGCAAGGTGTGCGGCCGTCGTTGTCTTTCCGCTGCCCCCCTTGAAATTAACAACGGCAACGACCTGCAGCTTCTCGTCCCTGCGCCGGTGAGGAACGTATTTCTTCACATCGGCTCGGCCGTGACGGTCGAGCCATTGACGCAGCTCCATGATCTGCTCTGCCGAATATGTCCGGCGACCTCCGGCATGTATAGTTGGCTCGACACCCTTGCCTTCAAGGTGCAGCTTCTTGAGATTACTAGTCGAGACCCCGAGAAAATACGCCGCTTCCCCGAGTGAAAATTGCCGCAAGGTCTTCCTGGCGTTCGGTGGGAAGGTCTCGAAACGAAGCTGGTTCAGCTTCCTGGAAATCTCGCGGCCTTGTGCCAGAATCGTGTCGTCGAAGAGGGGTTTCGACACGGGCGCTAAAACGTTCATGCTTTCCGGAACCTCAAGTGACGGCATTTCGCCGAAATTCTTTCGAATGCCGTCATTATGTCCGATTCGTTTGTCCCGACAAGAAATTTTAAGTTAACAAAAGGTTAACGCTAACTGGCGGCAGAAGGTCATACGGAACTGGTTTATCTCAGTTTGAACCTCGGCGCGGTCCACGCGTCTATCCCGGGCATGCGAAATGTTTTCGATGACGCATTTCTTCGAATCGCACCGCCTACCCGCTCGCCGCTTTCACCCCGCTCGATCCCTGATGTCTTCGGCGCGATGTGCGCCAAGCCCGAGGTCGCCCGGTTTCAAAGCTGGGAGACCTTCACCGAAGATGACGGATGCGCATTCCTGGAATAGACGCGATGCACAATCCAGGCAATCCGGGATGGTTCCAGTTTGCTCTTGAGCGCAATGAAGATCGAAGGATTGTCGGCGATTGCGGCCTCAAGACATTCGAGACGGTTGGCTGGCGCAGATCGGGTCCACTATAGGGTCAGCAATATTGGAATCAAAGTTACGCTATCGAAGCGGCCCGCGGTTTGATCGAATGCGCCTTCTGCAATTCCCCATTCACCGCATCATTGCGTCCTATCGACCGGCGCTCCGCGTTCTCGAAGAATCCGGCTTCTGAAAGAGGCTCATTTCCGACTATCTGAGTGGTTCAAAGGCGCGTGGACAGACGACGCGATCTATGCGCTGTTGTCCGCTGGAGCAGGCCTGCGGCAGCGCTCTGAATATTCGAACTGAGACGCTTCCGGTCTTGTTGGGGCCCTTTCGACCTCGCGTACAACAGGGCACTGTCAGCTGTCCGATTGTTTTCACTAAGTTTTTTGCCATTTAGACGGCAGTCTATTGATGCGAGGTAGCGAGTCCGCCGCGCAAATAGTCGACGGCAGAAAGGTCGTGCCACGGCCCCGGCGCGTTGAACTTTGCCACCAAGCCGCGCCACATCGTAAGCGTCGACCAGTTCGTCCGCCGGCGAACCGTCGAGGGCGCGTGCGGCCCGTCGCTGCGTAAAAGCCCCCTCGGGTTTCAGCGTCGCCGAGACGTCGGCCCGCATGTCGTGTGCAAGATCGGCTTCCCGCTTTGCGGGATCCCACAGATGATGCGCGACGAACTTGATCAGCAGCGCTTGCGGCGCCGGCTGGGGCATGGGCTCCCCTAAGGCGGCCTGGCACCAGGTTTCAAGATAGCCCCAGGTCTACGCAAGTGCCTTTAGCGAGTTTTCGCCAATACCTCGTTTGGCAGATGGCGCAGCGTCTCGACGTCGTCGTCGGACAAGATCCCGGCCAGAAACGCGCGGGGGTCGAAGGGCAGCACCGAATCCAATTGCGTCGAGCGCCTCGGCGCGCCGCAGTTTTGCGTCAAATGGAGATTTTGGAAGCCGAAGGTCCATAGTGCTTGCTTAAAACAGATACGGCTTGTCCGGCCAGGCGAGCAGCACGGCGGCGTCGGGGTCGGGCAGCCGCACGCGCCCCGCGCGCAACCCAGCCGCGATCGCGTGGCCGACGTCCGGATCAACCCACTGCCCGTGCGTCATCAGGAAGAACCAGGCAAAGGGCAGGCCGTTTTGCGTATCGATCGCCTCGATGCGTTCCATCAGCCGGTGCACCGAGACGCCTTCGTCGGAGAGCACCCGCTCAGTTGGCATTTTCAGCGGCCGCGGGATAGAGCCGATCTCGCGCCGGTCGCGCCCCTCCGCGCCTGTGCCCGTCGCTCAAACCGCCCAACAGGGCAACATTGATCGCCGGAGCGAACTCAGGATTGGATAAAACTTGGGGGCAACGTCACTGGCGCCGCGCCATTCGGAAAAGCAAGACCCGCTCTCGCGATGCCGCGTCCAGAAGGCGGTGAGGTCGCCGTCGAGGTCGGCAAACTCGCGCTCGATCCCAGGCGCGATGGTCGCCGATGCACGTGCCACTGGGGGAGAAAACGGTGCGGGCGTCGCCGCATCAGTAAAAATCGTCGATCGCGGCTGTGGTGAAATCGAAGCCGGGAAAGGCGTTGGCGAGGGCAGGGGGCGAGCTCGGCGTCGGCCGACACCGGATCGAGCCTTTTCAGGACGGCTCAAACGGAAGCGTCGTCCGGTATGCGGATCGGTTCTGCGGTCATGTTGGCGTCCCTCGCGCGCAGGTCAGACAGACGCTGACATCAGCATAAGCGGCGGTTCGTACATACGAATGTACGAACCGCCAAGCGTCACAAGAAGCCGTTTGGACACCAACGCGAAATCTGAAAATTTGTTGAACTCGGGCAAAACTTCCTACCTTTGGGGTCAGCAAAATCAGCTGAATTCGCGTTTTGTGAGGTGAACATGGATTTCACAACCGACGTACTACGCCGCCTCGAAAAGAACGCTAAGGAGGCATCCGGCGAATCCAAGAAGGCTGCGCAAAAAAAGCTCACAAAAATCGGAATCCTTACCGCCAAGGGCAAACTGGCATCGCCCTATCGCGCCAAAGACGTGAAGGCACGACCGAAGCCGAAGGTCGCTTAGAGACGCCCTCCACAGGGCGTCTTTCTTTATGTATCACGCACTCAGCACCAATCTCCTGCTCGCTTATCACGGCTGCGACAAGGCGGTCGGCGAGAAGATTCTTGCCCGCCAAGAGTTTAAGCCCTCCGAAAATGATTACGACTGGCTCGGTCATGGTATCTACTTCTGGGAGGCAAACCCGGCGCGGGCGCTCAGCTTCGCCGCTCAACAGGTCACATACGGGCGCGTCAAGGATCCGATGGTAGTGGGTGCCGCCCTCACGCTAGGGAACTGCATAGACACCTTGAATGAGCAAAGCCTCGTAGCGTTGGCCCAGGCCTACGACAAACTCGTCGCTCTGTCTCAAGCAAGCAACAGCGCCGTGCCGACCAACGCAGGCGGTAAGGATGCCCTCTTCCGCCGCAGGGACTGCGCCGCGATCATGACGTTGCATTGGGATGATCGAGGAGATTGGCTTGCCGCCAGCTGACAGCTTGCGCGGGTTATATCAGGAGGGTGGCGAGCTTTTTGATGGATCAGGGTTCTCTAAAAAGAGCCACATCCAGATCTGCATCCGTAACCCAGCCTGTATCAAGGGAGTGTTCCGCGTGGCCTGATGCGGGGTCAGCGGGATTGGCCGCGTTTATGAAGAGTGGGGCAGATCAACCGGGACAGCCTCCGTTTGCATCGCTCTTGAATATTTCCGGGTCGGTTGCTCACCTCAGCTTGAGGAGCGCGATGAGCTCGTCAGCATTGAGGGACCGGAACAAGAGTTGTTCCGAATCTTGCGCTAAGGCAGAACGGAAAGTGAACACCCGGATGTTCGCTGTGGATACGCCATTTGCCTCCTGTACCGCTAGGCTGCTTTGGACAGAGGCTTGGCGACGACCGTTCTAGCGCGGAGTGGAAAGTGGCCCGACGTGCGCTTCTCAAAGAACACGAACGAAAGACGCTACTCGACATTCCGATCGACGAAGACAGTCTAATCCGCCACTATTCTCTTGCGCCGGCCGATTTGCTGGAAATCCAGCTATGGCGGCGCGAACACAATCAGCCCGGCTTTGCGATCCAACTCTGCTTATGCGTTATCCCGGCCGGCCACTGTTGGCTAACGAGGTTCCGCCAAAAGCTATGCTTGACTATGTTGCTGGGCAAATAGGTGCAAGCTCGACCGCATTCAGGTTGTATGCCCGTCGTGAGGAGACCCGCAGCAATCACATTGCTCATCTCCTACGTTATCTGCGGAAGCGAAACGCAACTGCCGAAGATCGGCGTGCCGCATTGCTGACGGCAATCGAGATGTCCTCAACAACAGACGCCGGTGCTTCGATAGCTGGCGCCATTGTGGCGGAGTTCCGCAATCGAAATTCGCTGCTGGCGGGAGCCAACATTATCGAGCGGATGGGGATCGCGGCTCGCGCTATCGCTCGTCGCGTGCGGAACAGACGCTGATCGAAGGCCTTTCATCTAATAGGCTGCAAGACCTCGACCGTTTTCTGGAGGTTGACCAAACGATCGGGCAGGACGCGCTTTCATTTGCTGCGATCAGCGCCAGATGCGCCAGGTGCCTCAAACCTGGTCGGGCTGGCCGACCGTGTCGCCTACGTGCGGACGCTGGAGATCGATCCGAAACTGCAGGCGCGAATATCACCCGGACGGTGGGACCAGATGATCCCGTGAAGGCAATGCTACACCGGCCTGGCTGGCTAACGACTTCAATGCCAGTCGTCGACACGCGCTGATCGTGGCGCAGGTCATCAAACTTAGCCAGAAGCTCACCGACGATGCTGTGACGATGTTCATTAAGCTGATGGGAAGACTGTTCCCTCAGGCCAATAACCGTAAGAAACAACGGCACATGGATTGCAGGGAGACCGGTAACTTCTCCGGGGTTACGCGGCGCACAGTAGGGGCGGTTTGGGCTTGAATAGTGAGGGCACGCTCGGCTCTGGTGCTCGAAATCGTGCCCGCAGTCGGTCGCGAAGTTCCCTATTTATCTCGGCTGTCCGAACCTGCATCAGCATGTGAGCACCGTGTACAGACCAGCGCATCTGCTGCATCTTGACCATGCGTTTGGCGATCACGGAATTGACCGCCGACTCGGCAAGGGTCGTGGCCACGCGAAGTCCGGCTTGGTAGCGCTTTCCGTAATTCACGATCGCACTGCGGTTCGAACGAACGTAGGTGAGGAGCTGAGACCCGAGGCTGTGGAGACGCAATATTGAGAGCTCGCCTTCTTCCCCAAGAGCGTGGAGCGCTCGATCACGTATCGCAGGTTGGTCAGTGTTGGCGGTGACAAAGTAGCGACCGCCGACTTCGCCCCGACCTCCGCGACCGCATCTGGCCACGACGAGCTCGAAGTTTCGCGCTGAATTGGGATCGGCGCTGCGAACGTGCGCCGTATCGATGCTGATGACGGACTCTTTGCGTCGATCGCCAGGAAGCTGCATTTCGAGCTGATGTCGTTCCTCCATCTGCATTCTCGCGCGCCAGGTTTCCTCAGTGATCTGGTCGTCGAGCCGCTCGCCGACTTTGATGGTCCGCTTTCGCACGGTCGCATGCGTCTCGGTCGGTTCGATGGGCAGGAATTCGGCGAGCACGCTGCCGGCCTGCCGGTACGGCATCATGCTCCCAGTCGCGCCGTCAGTTCCATCAGCTCGGGCGTTGCCCGATCCGGACAGATTTCCTTCAGCGGCGCGAACGCGGGCTACCATTCCTGGGTAACAGTGCTGGCACAGCATCCAACGTGAATTGCGAACCTCCACAGTACCAAAGACTGTTCGAATTCGGCGCATGGTGTAGTCCTTGACCAGCCGAAACGTGTGGCAATCGGGGCAGACCCGGCGAGAAGGGCATAGGTCCAGCCTGTGGATCAGGCGTCCCAAGCCGGCGAGAACCTTTTCAGAGTGAGTAAGGGTGGCAACTCCGCTGGCCTGTTGTCGTCTGAAATTCGACAACGTCTGATATCCGACATAGCAGCCGTAGTGCCATCATATTGTTTTAGAACTGACTTTCTCTTTGGCGCATTATTTGCGCCAACAGATTGAGCAGAAGATCCTCCGATGATCGCTCCAAACGAATTGGCGGCGGATGCTCGAAGTTACTCATGCATTAGGAAGCAAGCGATTTTGGATTTATCGCGACATCCAAAATGAAGGAGCCTCAAGTGAATGATCCTGCGAACCCACCGATTAATGGTGTTCTGCAAGGCGCCGTCGCGGTTAGTCGCCATGCTATTCCACGTAGCATTGATCACATTGCTTTGGCGGTTCATAAATTGGACATCTCTTTTTTTCAAGATGTCCTTGGATTTACGCTCAGACGTCGTTCGCGGATTAAAGGTAAGAAGACTGGAGTGACGTGCGGACGTGGTTCGCGACGGGATGTGCTTTGTGCTTTGCCAAGGCACAGAGCCAGGATCGCAGGGCTGGTCCAGCGCAAGAGTTTCGTTAGCCTCAATACAAGCCAGATTACACAAGCGATCGTGGCGGGGCTCTTGATAGAGCAGGGGGCAAGCCTGCGCGACTGGATTCGGCCGGCGCTTCATTGGTATCGCGCAAATCGCGACGTCATGCTGTATCGGCTGGACAGTATGTTTTCGCCTTTCTCGGATCAGATTCAGTGGAATCGACCCGCTGGCGGCTTCTTTCTAACTCTTGCTCTTCCTTTCAGATTCGGCTCGGAGAGCGCGACCGAGTGTGCAATGCGTGACAATGACATTGTTATGCCGCTGTCGTTCTTTGCGTCGGATAACTCTCAAGACTGCCGGATTCGGTTAGCGTTCAGCGCGGCTACCCCCGAGCAAATCCGAACCGGTGTGACAGGTTTGGGCCGCTATGTGGCGCGGCGCATGGGGCGGGACTTGCCGGATCTGTGGCGTGGGTTGGGGTAAGATGGCACATTGGTCTCTTGCGGAGCGCGCAGACGCTTGCAAACCAGGCAATAGGGATGGGCAACCTGCAGCCCGATCGATCTCTTCCAGCGTCTTTGTTGGCAGTGGTACACTTGCTATCAGGTGCGTTCAGCTGGCGATGGAGATGGGCCACGTTATTGGTGCGGCCCTGTGTTGTGACGCCATATTCGCAGCGTGGGCGACTGGCGCCAACATCTTGTGCGTTGCAACTGTTGAAGAGCTCTCGACTTTCCTAAACACCGAGCCGGTGCAATGGCTTTTTTCTGTTGCTAATCCGTTCATATTGCCACCGGATGTGTTTGGGCGAGTGCGTCGAGGTGCTTTCAATTACCACGACGGTCCATTGCCGCGATATGCAGGAACTCACGCGACGTCTTGGGCTCTGCTGGCGCAAGAGACCGAGCATGCCATCACGTGGCATCGTATCGCTGACGGTGTTGACACGGGTGACGTGGCGGTTCAGCGACAAGTGTTGGTGACGCCCGCCGATACGGCACTGACCCTGAACCTCAAATGTTACGAAGCCGCTGTCCAGGGCTTTCGCGAGCTTTTAACTGGTTTAGCGGGGGGCAAGCTCAGTACTCGTCCGCAGGCATTGGAAGACAGAAGCTACTTTCCCAGACATCGGCGTCCCGATGCGGCAGGTATTCTGCGTTGGGATCGATCCGCGCAATCTCTGTCGGCGATGACGCGGGCCTTGGATTTTGGGCCGTATCATCCCAATCCATTGTGTCTGTGCAAGGCCCTCGTAGGGGAAGAGGTTGTCGCCGTCAGGCGCTTGGAGGTGCTGCCTCGTCGCTCGGGCTTTGCGGCAGGTCGCCTGCTTGAAATACATCCGAGCCATTGGCGTGTGGCGACGGGTACGCAGGATGTCGACGTCTGGTTTGGCAGCTTGGACGGCCAGGCTCTGGAGGCGGGAGCACTCGCCAGCCGCTGCAACCTGGATGAAGGCGTGGCCCTTCCCGTCTTGAGCGACGGTCAGGTGCGGCGCCTAACTGCTATCCATGAGGAGATAGCGCCTTCAGAGGACTTCTGGCGGCAGCGGCTTGAGCAGTTTAAAATAGTGGAGCCGCCTTTCCTGTCATCCGGCACAGCCGAAGCGCTGGCGAGATGGCAGTCGAGTTCGTGGCTAAGTCCAGGGGCCTTGGCCGAGCTGTCGGCCATTGATCGGGTGGAATACTTGGTAACGGCTTGGCTGATCTATCTGGCCCGCATCACAGGCCAGGGAGAGCTCCAGCTGGGATGGACGCCGGCGCCGACAGCGTCGCGAGCCGGCGTGCAAACAGTGGAGGCCGTTATCGCTTCTGCCGTGCCCATGGAAGTCACCATCGACCTTGCCGATGACTTCAAAGAAATACGCAAAGCGGTGGCGGCCGAATGTGCTCAGCTGAGGGAGCGCGACAGCTTTGCGCGCGATCTTATCGGGCGCTGCCCGCCATTAAAGGGGATGGAGGCGCTACGATCGCAACGGCCCTGGCCGGTTGGAATGGCGATTGCGGCAGAAAACAATGGTGCCGTTGTTCACTCAGCCTCGAAGGTGTGCGAGGCAGCGCTGCCGGGCGAGTTGCTGACGTTTGAGGTTTGCGCTCTGGATGGTACCTTTCGCTGGCACTATGATGCCAGTCGATTGGCTCCGGAGCAGGTCGAGCGCATGACACAGCATTTGCAAGCTTTGTTGTGCGGTGTGCTGGGCCATGCCGGGCAGCCGGTGCGGGAGCTGGACATCCTGCCGGTCACCGAGCGCAGCTATCTGCTGGAGGATCTGAACCGGACGGCGGCGGACTATCCGTCGGAGCGGTGCATCCAGGAGCTGTTCGAGCAGCAGGTGCGCCAGGCGCCGGAGGCGGTGGCGCTGGTGCATGAGGACGAAGAGCTGAGCTATGGCGAGCTCAACGCCCGGGCCAACCGGCTGGCGCATCACCTGATCGGGCTCGGGGTCAGGCCGGACCAGCCGGTGGCGATCTGCGTCGAGCGCAGCCCGGCGATGGTGGTGGGGCTGCTGGCGATCCTGAAGGCGGGCGGCGCCTATCTGCCGCTGGACCCGGCCTATCCCTGCGCGCGGCTGCGGCAGGTTCTCGCGGAAGCCGCCCCGCGGCTGCTGCTTTGCGATGCGGCCGGCCGCGCAGCACTGGGCACCGAGGCGCTGGCCGATGTGAGCGTGGTCGAACTGGATACGGCCACCCCAGCCTGGGCCGGGCTGCCGGCTTGCGACCCCGACCCGGGCGCCCTTGGCCTGACATCCCGCCATCTCGCCTATGTCATCTACACCTCCGGCTCCACCGGAACCCCAAAGGGCGTCATGGTCGAGCATCGGGGAGTGGTGCGTTTGGTGGCTGGGAACGATTTCGTTGAGATCTCCCCGCACGACGTCTTTCTCAATGCATCCTCGCCCACATTCGACGCGGCCACGTTCGAGATCTGGGGAGCCTTGGCGAATGGCGCCAGCGTTGTGCTCCATCCTGAACGTCACCTCTCGACCGCAACGCTGGCCCAGATCATCCAGGACCGAGGCGTCACCGTGGCCTGGATGACTGCCCGATTGTTCGACGTCTATGTCGGAGAGGGGCGGAGTACCGATCGGCTACAGCAACTGCT
>NZ_JAMYUM010000040.1:0-27707 GCF_040322975.1 Mesorhizobium sp. M0074 | reverse complement strand
TCACCACCGTGCCATGGCCGCTCGCCCCTCAGAGCAGGCGCCGTTCTCTCTCCAAAACTTTTTGCAGAACCTCCAGCACACTATCGCGGCGGGCCTTCTCGAATATGAATGGCGAATCTTTTTGGTATCTCCGGTGCTTGCCCCGATTGGCACCCCTAGACAGCACCCTAAGCGTCGATCGTAAGGACGGCAGGTCGATGCAGTCTTTACACTGAGCGTTTGGCATCGAGAGCGACTTGAAAGCCTTTCTTGTCTGGCTCGCCGAGGAGCTGAAACCACAAATGGCCGCCTGTGTCACCGATACGGCCCAAAATCCGAGGCGGGAGTCTGGCCGGATTCGGGCAGCCAGCGAACTCAAACGCCGATGCTGCGGGCGATGCTGTCGGCCGCCATGCGCTTACGCCACTCAAGCGGCCCGGAATTATGAATGGAGTTTCCCTCAATATCGACAGCCATGATGACCGGCATGTCCTGCACCTCAAATTCATAGATGGCTTCCATGCCTAGGTCTTCAAAGGCAACGAGCCGCGCCGCCTTGATCGATTTTGAAATCAGGTACGCAGCGCCACCCACTGCGATGAGATAGGGCGCCTTGTGTCTGACAATCGACTCGATGGTCGCCGGTCCCCTCTCCGCTTTACCGACCATCGCATATAACCCGGTCTCGGCGAGCATCTTTTCAGTAAAACCGTCCATGCGGCTGGAGGTAGTCGGGCCAGCCGGCCCGACGACCTCATCCCTCACCGCGCGGACTGGTCCGACGTAGTAGATCACGCGTCCCCGTAGATCGACCGGGAGCGGCTCGCCGGCATCGATCAGATCGACCATTCGCCGGTGGGCGGCGTCACGGCCTGTCAGCATCTTTCCGGACAAAAGAAGGGTTTCCCCGCAGCGCCACGATGCCGCCTCATGCTTCGTGAGCGCATCGAGATTGACCCGACGGACGCCGGTTGTGTGCAAGTCCTCATGACCGATCTGGGGCCATTCGGAAAGGTCGGGCGGTTGGAGCTGTACCGGTCCTGTGCCGTCCAAGATAAACTTCAGGTGCCGGTTGGCGGCGCATTGCGGAATGAGCGCCACAGGCTTCGACGCGGCGTGGGTAGGATATGTTGCAACCTTGACATCAACGACTGTCGTCAGCCCACCAAGGCCTTGAGCGCCGATCCCCAGCGCGTTAATCCGCTCATAAAGCTCAACCCGCAGTGCCTCCTCCGCGTTTGACGGCCCCCTGGCGATCAGTTCCGACATGTCGATGGGCTCGTTCATGGCCTCCTTGGCCAGCAACATCGCCTTTTCAGCGCTGCCACCGATGCCGACCGAGATCAGGCCGGGCGGGCACCATCCGCTGCCAAGGGTCGAAACGGTGTCGACCACCCAGTCGGCAACAGACGCGCTAGGCGTCAAGATGGTGAAACGCGCCTTGTTTTCGGACCCGCCCCCTTTTGCTGCGATGGTGATCTCAATGTGGTTGCCGGGCACGAGGTCGACGTGGACGACTGCCGGCGTGTTGTCGCGCGTGTTCACCCGCCCGGCAAGCGGATCCGAGACGATCGATGGTCGAAGGGGATTGTGGGGGTCGAGATATGCTTGGCGGACGCCCTCATTTACGAGGTCGGCGAAACTGGCCGCTGATTTGACGCGGACGCCCATGCCGACCTTTGCAAAGACCACCACAAGACCGGTGTCCTGGCAGATCGGGCGCCGTCCGAAGGCCGCCATGCGGGAGTTCAGCAAAATCTGCCCGATGGCGTTCTTAGCCGCCGGGCTCTGTTCGCGCGCGTATGCCTGCGAAAGGTACCGGATGTAGTCAAGGGGATGGAAGTACGAGATGTACTGAAGGGCGTCGGCGACGCTCTCTATAATATCCTTGCCGGCAATGGTCCGTGTTTTGCTATCCACGAAATCTCATCCTAATGACCCGAACCCGTTGACCAGTTTCAGGTTCTGAAAGCTCCGAAAACCTTGCTCGCCGCCTTCATATCCATAGCCGCTCTGTTTGACGCCCCCATATGGCGCATCTGCGGAAACGCCTTTTAGGTAGTTTACACTGAGAGCGCCTGCCGAAAGACCGCCGATCAGCGCCCGTTTGGTATCGGCGGCGCAGGTGAAGAAGTAGGCGGCCAAGCCATACTCGGTGGCGTTGGCTTCTTCGATCGCCTCCTCGATCGTGTCGAATGGCGCTACGGTGAGGATCGGCCCGAACGGCTCGTCATGAAGCATTTTCGCATCCTTTGGCACCCCTGTCAGGACGGTTGGCGGCCAGTAAAAACCCGGTTGGTCGAGGCGGGTGCCACCGGTTTCGATGGTGGCGCCGCGATCGACCGCGTCCTTGACCAGACGCTGCATGGCCTCGATTCGTCGCGCGTTTGCCATTGGACCCATCTCTGTCGCAGGGTCGTCCGGCGGACCGATCTTGATCTTGCGGGCGGCTTCCGTCATCAGCGATAGGAATTCCTCATAGAGAGACCGCGCGACGAGGATCCTGCTGGGCGCATTGCAGCTTTGACCCGCGCACTCGAACTTGTATTCCGAAATTGCCGGTATAGCTTTTGCCAGGTCGGCATCCTTGCATACAATGACCGGGGAGTGCCCACCGAGCTCGAGGATGCATCGCTGCAAGTTATTCGCGGCGAGCTTGGCGAGCTGTTTTCCAACCTCGGTAGAGCCCGTGAAAGTTAGGACCTTGACGATCGGCGAGTTGAGGAGATGCCGCGATATTTGCACCGGAACGCCAAAGACGAGATTGACCACGCCGTCCGGAATACCCGCTTGTCGTAAGGCTTCGACGAAATGGACAGCCGCGCTTGGTGTCTCTTCAGCCCCTTTGAGGATCACCGGGCAGCCTGCCGCCAAAGCTGGGGCGAGCTTGCGGGCGATGAGAACGGCGGGATAGTTCCAAGGCGTAAAGGCAGCAACGACGCCAAGGGGCTCTGGGACGATCATCCGGTTCGGGCCCATCGGAATAGAGGCCGACAGCTGTTCGGCGTGCGTGCCGTTCCACTCCAGTGTTTCGACAGCGCGCGCGTACTCGCCTGTCGCTTCGGCAATCGTCTTTCCCTGTTCGGTCGACAAATCCTTCGCTGCGTCTCCCACCTTCGTGGTCAGGATCCTGGCGGCCGCCACAAGGATCTCGCCGCGCTCTTTTGCAGGCCGTGAGGACCAAGCCTTGCGGCTGCGCTCTGCCGAAGCGAGCGCCTCATCCAGATCCGCCACCGTCGCCGCCGCCACCGAGCCACATACCTTCTCTGTCGCCGGATTGATTACTGGCAGAGTGGTTCCGTCACTACCGTGTCGCCAACTGCCGTTGATGAAAAGCTGATAGCTCATGGCGTTGGACATCGCATGCTCCACTTGAGTGAATTTGCCAAGTGCGAGAACGGCCGATATGCGGACCATGGGCTCGCTTCTCTGCAATTTCATCGCGATCGCGCGGTGGGTCAAATATGGAATATCGCCCAAAACCATCTGGCATCCAGATTGGCACGGCTCATGCAGCCGCGGAGGAGCGGTAACACCTGGACTTGATTTGAAGGATGTGCCTAAGCGCGGTCCGGAGCCGTGGCTGACCAGTGCCTGCTCTCGATCAATGTCCGGACGACCTTGGGGATCAGTTTGCGGACCGCAGAGACGGCTGGAGAGCGCTCATCTTTCGGGTTGACGGCAACCACAACGGAACGGGTAATCACTGGATCAATGATTTTGACCGTTCGGACCTGTCCCTGAGAGGCTTCTTTCTGAATGGCCGACGGGGTAAGGATGGAATACGCCTTTCCTTCCATGACCATACTGATGATCGTAGAAAGGGAGTCGACTTCGAATCTGACGTCCAGAACACAACCGTGTTGGGCAACGACATCAGCCACCGAACGCCTGACGTTGTTGTTGCGCATGGGAACCGCCAGCGGAAATGCGTGCAGATCGGCCAGCCGTATTGAATCTTCTAAAGGCGGTTGACCAGGCGGCACCACCAGGCAAAACTCTTCGCGGGCCAGCACCGTCATTTGCCCGACGCTCTCGGCAGTGCGGTACAGGACAGCCAGATTGAAACGGCCAGCAGCCATCCACTCCTCTAGCGGTCCCGTCATGCCCTCGATCATCTTAAGCGAAATCCTCGGCAATTCGCTTCTTACTGACTCAAGTAGGGGACCACTAAGGACGCGAGCGGCTCCGGACGGAATGCCAATGGTCACCTCTCCCGAAGGAGCAGCCACCGAGTTGGTAAGTTCCGCCTCAGTCAGCTGAATTTCCTTCAGGATGATCCGCGCGCGCTCAAGCAGCTTGTCTCCCGACGCCGTGACGCTGACACCGGTCCGATCGCGAACCAGCAGCTGGGTGCCGAATCCTTCCTCCAGTTGACGCACATGCAGGCTCAGAGCGCTTTGAGCAACGTTGAGGGTCGCAGCTGCCTTCGTGAAACTGCCGGCTTCGACGACGCCCACAAAGTATCTTAATTGCCTTATGTCCACGATGAACAAATCCAACCGGAGCATGATCCCCAGTGCTTTCATATCTATCTCGAAACGAGATGGCAGGCAAGTCACAAAACCGTCGCACCAGTTCGAAAAAAGCCTGTCCGGCAGCTGAGTGGAGGCTCAGTTATTGCTGGCGAGAGCCAGGACCTCCTGGGCGCGCCGCACCACTGGCGGATCAACCATCTTACCATTTAACGAGAATGCTGACAGTCCGCGGGAGGCGGCATTGTTCTCCGCCGCGACGACATTGCGGGCCCACTCGACTTCCTGAGCGCTTGGCGAGAAAGCCTCATTGAATACTGCGACCTGTGTCGGATGGATCGCCAAAGCTCCCGCAAAGCCAAGCCGCCGCGCATGCGCCGCGGCTTCACGAAGCCTATGAGTGTCCGAGAACTCGCCGATGCTTCCTATGAAGCCTAGCGGGAGCAACCCGGCCGCACGGGCGGCAAATAGAACAGAAAGGTTCGGTGTCAAGAGAAGGTCGAATTCCGGGGCGCCGCCAACAGCAGCACTGAAGTCTTCAGGACCAAGCGCCATTGCGACCATTCTTGGATGCGCCGACGCAATGGCCGCGAGTCTTTGCAAGGCGCCCGGCGTCTCGATCTGGGCGAGGAACCGAATGCGTCCCAGTGGAAGATTTCTTTCTCGTTCAAGGTCTGAAACCGTATTCGCGATCTCTAAAACCCACTCTGCCGAATCCGTCTTCGGAAGAACCAGTGCGCCAACACCTTCCATCACGGCTGCATCGAGATCGGCCGCCAAGGCGCGCAACCCACGATTCACGCGGACCAAAACAGATGCGCCCTTGCGCGCCACCTTTGTCACGGATTCGGGAAGCTGCCGCCGTGCCTCGCCCTTCTGATCCTGGGGAACGGAATCCTCCAAGTCGAGAATGACGCCATCTGCACCCCGCTCATGGGCCGTCTCCACAAAGCCTGGAACGTGAGCGGGAACGAAGAGCAGGGATCTCCAGCGTGGTACAGACATCTCGCTTTCAACGGCCGCAAACGCGTCCTTGATCATGGAGTTGCCTCTGCGGTCGATTTTAGCGAGGGCGGTGGCAGTAGCTCGCTGGCGGCCGATGCGCTGAGATGACCCGAAGTATGCGAGCTCTCTATCGCGAGCGCGCTCACCTTACCGACCAGACGCGCGCTCACGCTGACGCGGCTCTCTCGCGCAAACGCCCCAGAACCTCCTCGCGGACAGTCTTGGTATGAGCACCAAGAGCCGGAACTGGGCGCAGCGAGGGGTGCTCAGAGTTGAAGATCGCCGCCGGCGCTATCGTGTCTACAACTCCTTCAGGTGTGCCAACCTCAACCCGCCGAACGTGTGGATGTTTTGAAACATCGGCCACTTCATTCAGTCGCCCATACGCCAGACCGGCTGCCTCAAGCTCCTGCATGGCTTCGTGGCAGGACAGTTCAGAAAACCGCCGTTCAAGGATCTCATCAAGTTGCGCACGGTGACGGAGGCGCTCCATATTATCAGCGAAACCAGGTGCGCGTGTGAGCTCCGGCTGCCTTAGGAACTTCTTGCAGAAATTTACCCATTCGCGGTCATTTTGAACCGAAAAGATGACCTCTTTGCCATCAGCACAAAGATAGGCGCCATAGGGCGCCAGCGACGGGTGTTTCACGCCGGCGCGTACCGTGTGATAGCCGCTGTAGTCGTTTTGCAGAACCGGAACATTCATCCAGTCGGCGACGGCATCGAACAGTGACACCTGGATGCTGGAGCCTTCGCCGGTGACCTCGCGGTGATAGAGGGCCTGAAGAATGGCGCTATGCGCGGTCATGCCTGCCGAGATGTCGCAAACCGAGACCCCTACGCGCGCGGGCCCTTGTTGGTTGCCGGTGATAGCGCATAGACCTGTTTCAGCTTGGATGACGAGATCGTAAGCCTTCAGGTGGGAAAACGGCCCCGCCTCCCCGAAACCGGAGATGTCGCAGGTGATCAGCCGCGGAAAGCGTCGGCGGAGGTCGGCAGACCCAAATCCCAGTTTTTCGATGCTGCCCGGCTTCAGATTCTGGATAAAGACGTCAGCAGCGGCAATGACCATGTTCAGGACCTCGCGGTCTGCCTCTGACCTCAGGTCCAGACAAACCGACTCCTTGCCCCGATTGAGCCAGACAAAGTAGGCGCTTTGCCCCCGCACCAACTTGTCGTAGCTTCGGGCAAAGTCCCCTTCCGGCCTCTCGATCTTAATAACCCGGGCGCCGGCGTCCGCAAGGCGAGATGACGCATAAGGCGCGGCCACAGCCTGCTCCACTGCAACGACGGTGATCCCCTCAAGGCAATTCTGCATGGTTACACCGTGCTTTTCATTGAACGTTTTCGTTTTGAGATCGACGACGGTTCAGCATCGCGAGTAGTCGGTTCTGTTCGTTCCCGACGATGGAAAATGCCTCATCGACGCCCATTCCTGGCTTTGCGAGCATCATTTCGGCCTGGGTCGCTACAGAAATGTGGACTGAAGCTTGGGCGGAGAGATCCGTCTCAGTACAGCTGCCCCCGACATATGCCCCAATCTTATTCGCCTTGCAGATGAGAACTGCGCGCGCCGTATCGGCGATTGAGCCGACGTCTGGCGTCTTGATTTGGACCAAATGCGCAGCCTTCGCTTCGGCAAAGAGCTGAATGTCCTCGAGCGTGTTGCACCTCTCGTCCACCACAATGCGAGCGCCAGAATCCCGGTCATCCAAGATCGATACGATCCGGGCATAATTCTCAATTTGAGCTTGTGTAGAACCAAAGTCGGCCGGGGACTCGATATTGATCGTAAAACCCGGAACCGTATCTGCTACCATGCAAATAAAGTCGGCGATCCGTTGCGGCTCCATCCCGATTTCCTGGCCGATCCAGCCATACACGTCGAAATGCAGCACCGGATGGTACCCCGGGCGGCCGAGTTCGCGCGTGCGCGTTGCAACCCACTTCACGAATTCCTGGAAAGTCTGGCCGCCCGCGCCGAATTTCTGCCTGGAGTTGATCAGGCCGTGGGGGAGGACATCCACGGCCTTCAGAATCATCTTATCCACATTGATCTCGCGAGCATCGCCGCTTTGACAGTAAATCGGGACCCTCCGCGTCGGCAGCGGCAAATCAAATTCAGCACATACGACCTCTGCCATCGTCCTGCGGTGAAGATGGGCCGCGGCTCGAAGCAGCGCCTGGCTCACGCCGTACTCAATCGCCAGAGGTAACCGCTTGTGTTCGAAGGCCCCGAAAACCTTGGCGCAGGCATCAAGGTAGCGAGACGCATCGACACCAAGAAGCTGCGGCACGACAAGGCGCGACGCTAAATCTGAGATTTGATTAGTGTCGAAAAGAGAATCGCGTCCACCGGCACCAGAATACTGAACGCTCATCATATCGCCCCAAACGACGGTGTCGTCGGCAAGGACAAGCCCGACACTCAGCGAAGATGCAGGAACGCGAATGGATTCGAAGTCGGGCGTGACGGCTTCTCCCAGATAGACAAAACCGTCCTGCGAGGCGCCGGCTCTTATGGCTGCCTGATCGTCGTAGAAAAACGCGCCGTTGCCTGGCGCGAGGATTACGTCTTTGATCTGCACTTCAGTTCGCTCGATTTATCGGACGGCGTTGATGCGGGATGCAGTTCGTACGCTGTCCGTCAAGTATCGCCATTTGGCGTTGAGTCCGCCAATATAATGTCCCGGGCGGTACCATCGCGTTTTCAGATGGCTGGCGCCTTACTTTGAGCACAGCTGTCTCTCTTTAAACTAAAATTTAAACAAACTTGGCAGTTAATTGAAGCCCATGCGAGCCGCCTCATGAACAGCCAGATGTCGGCAATAAAAGCCACGTTTCGGCGAAGGCGAACGTTCGCTCGAAGCTTTAGCCATGCGCCGCCCGCGGCGAGGCCAGGCGATTGTTCGCTCAGTGCTCAGTTATTCGGCGGCCTGACTCCAAAGGCCGCAGCGCATTCCGGGAGAATGACGATCTCAACAACAGGCTTCCGACCTGCTGGGGCGTGCCTTCAACTTCGGCTCCGCATGACCGCCGTCAGCGAACGCATCACGAGGGTCCGGACCTGTAATTGCAGAGCTTGGCGGTGTATCCGTTGAGGGTTTTAAGGATCTGTCCGCACTGGCCGAGCCGGAGCTGGTCGTGCTGTATCGGGTCTCACAAGGGCGGACGTTGCATTGACTCGAAGCGGGCTGTCAGGCCCATCTGACTACCTTCGCATATCGTCCGCCCCTGCGTTCCTCGCGGGACACCGCCCTCGGATCAGCGCTGGCGCTTCACTACTGGCAAACTGTTTCTACCTCATCTCAAGCCTCGAACAAAGTGCCGTCGCGCAGCATGGCATACATAATGACAGTGAGCGTCACGAGCACCCCATCTTGCGGGCTATGCGCTGGCGAGATTTGCCGCCTGATTTGCGAGGAGCGCAGGCGCATGGAGTGATCACCGGCCGGCGGCGGCGGCGCAACTGGACGCCGGCGGGAAAGGCTCTCTCGGGAGACCTGGCTGGTGCCACGTCTTTGCAGCTTGTGCCGTTTGCGCAGGAAGTTGCTGACGCGGTCATGGACATGTCGGTCAACGGCTTCGTAGGCCGGCGCTCGGGTGCCGTCGCAGAAGTACGTCGACCAACCGAGCAGAACCCGGTTTAGTTGAGCTCGCACCTCGCACCTCCGGCACGCACCTTTGTTTCCCGCCTCAGGAGTTTGCTGACTTTCGTCTTGACCCCGTTGCACGCTCTACTTGGACGGGCTTGCGCCCAGATACCACCGGGCCACCGTCGGGGAGGTAGTGTGGTCCCCATGAGTAGCCAACGAAGTCGAAGCGCTCGTGTCGGCATCCTTCATCGAGGTCTTGGCCTCGTTGAGTGTCACCCCGAGTTTCGTCATCACCGTCCGTGTCCACGCCAGCGCCTGGGCTGCATGACCGCAGCTGAGGATGACGAAGTCGTCGGCATAGGAGATGACATGAGCACGGAACGCTTCGCCGCGTCCGGTGAGCCGCCCCATGTTTCAGGAAGCGGTTCATGTAGATGACCGAGAGCAGCGGGCTTGCGACCCCGCCCTGCGGGTTTCGTCGACCACGCAGATCGAGGTCTCTTCCAAAGAAACGTCAAGTCCGGCAAAATACTTCATGGCTGCTCCTTCCCGATGTTTGTGGCGCTCCAATGACGGTGGCGCTCGCCCGCAAGTGGCGTTCATTCCGATATTCGTCGAAAGGTTCCATGCCACACGGTCAGTATCAAGACGTCGCAACAGATCCTTCAACTATATTTTACAAAGTCTTTGCGACTGCCGACCGCTAATAATGGTAAGCCTCACCGCAAAGCGTGAGGTCAGGCACGGATAAAGAGCTAATGCCAGATTCACACCCAGACCGCCGCGCAGCACGAAGCATCGGAGTCGGTAGCCAATGGCAAGAAGAGCACTCATTCTCGTTGAAGGTCATGGCCGCATGGGCCTGCAATACGTCCAAGCAGCCCAGCGCCTTGGCCTTGATCCAATTACCCTGTCGACTGATCCAAATCAGTATGACTATGTTGCGGCGGAAACGCTTGAGGCAATCCGCATCGACACAGACAATCTCGGTGCGCTGATCCACGAATGCTTGCGGCTACGCAAGACCTACGACATTGCTGGCATTACTGGGTTTTCGCGCGCCGATGAGTCGGCCTGTGTGACGGCTGCCAAGCTCTGCCGGCATTTCGGTCTACCGGGACCAAGCCCCGAATCTATTGAACGGTGCTGCGACAAATTCACCCAACGTGAGCTCCTCGCGCAGGCCGGGATTCCCGTACCGGCTTATCGCCTGGCGGCGAATGCGACCGACATCGAAAGTTCTGCCGCGCCAATTGGACTGCCGGTGATTGTTAAGCCAGCCTTAGGCAGCGGCAGCAGCGGCGTACGATTGTGCCGCGACGTTGATGAGTTAGTGGAACATACGAACTATCTGTTGGGCGGGCAGCACATTTGGCAGTCCTCGCCGAGGATCTTGGTCGAAGATTTCGCACAAGGCCCATACTATTGCGCTGAATTAATGGGAGATAAGGTCGTTGCGATCGGCGCCGGTGATTGCGGCCCCCCCCCGCATTTCGTCTTTCGTGAATTCACCCTTCCGGCCCGGCTGAGCGATGACGAGCAGGAGTGTATCGCCGATGTTTCGCTGAGTTGCCTGAAAGCTCTTGGTCTCGGCTGGGGGCCAACCTGCATTGAATTCCGCTGGACGGAGGTTGGCCCAGTCGTCATTGAAGTCAATCCGCGTCTTGGTGGCGCGCCCGGTCCTCAAATGATTCAGCTGGCTTACGGTGTTGATCTCATTACCGCGCACATCAAACTTGTCATAGGCGAGGAATGCGATTTGCGCAGGAGGCATTCGCAGACTGCGGCTGCGCGGATCCTAGTTCCTGATTGCGATGGCACCCTCGATTGGATCGATGGCGGCAGTCGGGCGGCTACCGTAGCAGGTGTCGCCGAAGTCGAATTGTATGTTGAATCCAAGACGCCGATCGTCAGGAAAGGCGATTTCCGAGACTGGATCGGACATGTCATCGTCGCTTCACCGAGCCTTGCTCAGACCGAGATGATACTTCAGCGCGCCGTCGAGTCGATCGATTGGGTGATCACTCCATTTCCGACAAACCTTGGCGAATAGCAATAGTCTGCGGCACTTATTCTCCACACTCGCGCAGGTGAGTGTGGCCGTATGTGTTGCTCGGGCGGGCCAAGCCGATCCTCATCACAGGAGGAGAGCCGTGGCAGATTATGGGGAAGCATTTGGCGGAATGCGCTTTGCAAACAATGCCCGGCGTTGGCCCCATCGCCGCACCGGCGATCGAAACTTTCGCGCCCCAGATGGAGACGCGTTCAAATGTGGCCGTGACTTCGCCGCCCGGCTTGGCCTCGTCCCGTTGCAGAAATCGACCGGCGGCAAGCAACAACTAGGAAAAATCTGGCGACGAAGCCGCGCATGCTCGTGGCCATTGCGCTGGCCAACAAGATGGCGAGTGGCATCTGGACCATGTAGCGCGCCTCGCGCCGCTCATTCGCAGCCAGACGCTATCCAACATACTGCACTATTCAAGGCAAAGTCGACGTAATTTAGCTAGATTTGAAATAGAAGTTGCGGTTATGTCAGAAAATTTCAGTAGTTTTGTACAGACTAGACAAGTTATACAAACGCTGACTACACAATTGGCACGTTATTTAGCAGGCTGGTGAAAAAGTGGCTCACAGTAAGGCTATGTGCGTAATTGAATGTCGCCGGAGAGATTCGGACAAGGAGGCATGCGCGGCGAAGACGAACGGTCTGGCGAACTGTTCAGTTATGTTGATCTCGAGGCTCGGGTGCGGCACGATCATCCGTTGCGCCGCATTCGGGGGTTGTGAACGAGGGTAAGCGTCACGAGCACCGCACGGCGGTCCTTGCTTGCCAAAGGCAGGATTCAGATGTGGGCCGCTTTGACTCGCTTGGGCATGAAGTACGAGCGGATGGCGACGATCGCCTTTGCAACGGCGGCGACGCCCGCGTCGTCGAGACGGGAGTTCACCCCCGTTGTGTCCCGGATCGGGACGATGATGTCGCCGGTTGCGGCATGACCGCGGAGAAAGGGGCGCCGGAGCCTTGTGGCATAGCCGGTAGCGAGCAGGAAGGCAGTCACCCAGTGGAAGGGGTCGAAGGAACGAAGGAACCGTCATTGCGCCGCGCAAAGCGCGGCGCCAGGTTTCCGGCGTTTCGGCAAGCCCGCTCGAGATCCGGTTTAGTGGGCAACGAGCGTCTGAACGGCGAGCGCCTCGGTCGTGCCTTCGAGCGCCATCAGCGCTTTCTCGCCTGCAAACAGAGGAATCCATTGGCGCGGGTCGATGAAGCGGGGCCCGATGATGAGCGCCGTCAGATAGCCATCGAGCCCATCCATGCCGAAGACCGGCGGGTGCGGCCGCTGCTTATGCAGGAACGTCTGGAAGGCCGCATCGTCCAGCATCGGGCGCGAAGGCGCAACCGAGGACGCTGCGGCGGGCCGAGCGGCGACGGGCCCCCTTGACCGACGAGCGATCATGCCGCCACACGCTCCAGTTGGCACCGTGCCTCCCGGTCTGCCTTCCAATTCCAATTCCACGGCAAGAGCTCGTCGAGCCGATTGACGATTGACCGGAATGGAACCCGAGACGATCTGCTCGAGCACGTCGGCGAGCCAGGTTTCGGGATCGAGACCATTGAGCCGTGCCGAGTTGACCAGTGATGCCAGCACCGCCCATGTCTCGCCACGGCGAGCGGATCCGGCAAAGAGGCTATTCTTCCTCGTCAGGCAAACTGGTTTGAGCGAACGCTCGACAACGTTGCTATCGACTTCGATCCGTCCGTCCTCGAGGAAGGCGATCAGCCCATGCCAATGCGCCAGCGTGTAGGCGATGGCCTTGCCGAGCGACGACTTGGCCGAGACCTCATCGATCAGCATCTTCAGCCGCTCCCTCAGTGCCGGCATGAGCGGAGAGCTCTTGGCCTTGCGCACCGACAGGCGCTGCTCGGGGCTCATGCCGCGGATGCTATCCTCGATCCGGTAGATCTCGGCAATACCGGCGATCACCGCCAGCGCCTCGCTCGAGCCCGTCGTCTTGACCACTTCGACGAACTTGCACCGAGCATGGGCCAGACAAAAGGCAAGCTGCAAGGGTGCGATATTACTCTTGCGCCGCTGCTTCGCCAGGCTCGTGTAGGCCGCATAGCCATCAACCTGGAGAATGCCGTCGAATGTTGAAAGCTGTGCCTCGACCTCTCCGGCTCCCCGGCTTTCTGCAAACACATAGCCAACTCCCGGCGGAGCCGGTCCCTGCCAGGGACGATCATCGACGGCCTGGGCCCACAACTGGCAGACTTTCGTCCGCTTGCGTTCCGGATCAAGTCGCGGCAGCGGCGTTTCGTCACAAAGCACCCGCGGCTGCGAGGGATGAAGGCAAGCAGGCGATCGTATAGCGGCCTCAGCCACCAGGCGACCCGTCCGACCCAGCCGCCGAGCGTGCCACGGTCGAGATGGATGCCGTAACCCGAGAAGATCTGCGACCGACGCTACAGAGGAAGATGCTAGGCGAACTTGGAGACGACCACATGCGCCACCAGCGCCGTCGTTGCCATGCCCCCGTCCATTACTCGCGCTCGCGCCGGGATGATCTTCGGGGCAAAATCGGAGAAGCTGGCCGTTCTCGATCCGACCCAGATCGCGCTCGATCTCAGCGACCTCTGCGAGGTGCCGGTCGCGGCCAATGACGATGCCGCCGAAGATAAGGATCGTATGGGCGGCAATCTCATCCGCAGAAACGCCCTGAATCAAAACGAACTCTGAGACCCTCGCCTTCTGAGGACAGTTAACGGCGCCGGCGGCTCGCGCGTCGGTGAAGCAACCGACGCCCGTATACCATCGCTACGACCGCGAACGCGGCCGCGATGTAGAACATCTCGGTCGTGCCGTCGCCCCCATCTGGAGAAACGCCAAAAATCCGCTCAATAAAATCCATGTGTTTCACCTTCCAGATGAATAGGTATCGGTACTTCTTAACCGCTGGCCCTGCTGAACCCTATGGGCTCGACGCCGGCAGTCCTCAGGGCGACGTTGAACGCCGCGGCCTTATTGTCCACAACCACGCCAAACTTTTGAATCTCCTCTTCAACCTTTGATATGATCTCGTCAGCAACCTGGCGGGCTGGGAGTGTCGGCGCCTCGTCGGCGACGGCAACCACACTGATGATGTCGACCAGTTTATCCTTTAAGCCAGGCAGGTTCCGCTCTTGGTCGCGCGGCGTCTCCTGCTTGATGTCGATCAGTGCTCCTTCGATTGCCTCAAGCTGTCCGGCCAGCGCATGTGCACGTTCCCTAAATGTCGTGCTACAACCGAGCCGCTCCTGCACATCCGTCATCTGTCGTTTCATCAACCGAATGTGATTCAGAGTCTGGTTGAGTGCCGAAAGCGTGCTGAACAGCTCTTGCAGGAGTGCGAATTGCTCGATGAACTCCTTCTCCGTCGTAACTACCCGTGGATCCTTGACCACGCAGAAGCCGGCTGTTTGGTCCTCGCGGCCAATTTGAAGCCGGACTTTGTAGCTACCTGGAACGACGGCAGGGCCGCTCGGGTCCTCGTTATCCGCAGCGAGAGGCTTGTACTTGCGGGTTTCCAGCGACCGGTCCAGCTTGGCTGGTCCCGGGTATCTGAGATCCCACACGAAGCGGTTGAGCCCAGCCTTCGTGCCGGGCTTCGCGTGAAAAGGCAAGTCGCTGTCATCGCTTGAGAAACTGGTGATGAGGTCGCCCGCAGCGTTCTGGAAAGTAAGTTTAATCGGCTGTTCCGCATCGCTGCGCAACCAGTAATAAACGATCGCTCCGTCCGGCGGATTCTCTCCGCAATCGAGATAGCGGCGACCCGTCCGCCCGTCCAACTCCATGACCTCTGTGGCGGCGCCGATGCCCCAAGTCTGGTACCATATCCCGACCTTGGAGATGCCGACTTTAGAAAAACCTTGCCCAGCAGCCAACGCGTGCTTAGTTCGGACTGTGGGGCGTGGGCTAATCAGCTTCACATCTTTCTGATCTGCGTCCAGTTCGCGTAATGGGGTAATGTCATCAAGGATCCAGAAAGACCGGCCATGGGTGCCCGCAACGAGATCGCCTCCTTTGATCTTCAGATCGTAGACCGGAACCACGGGCAAGCCGCCGACCATCCGCGACCAATGGGCACCGTCATCGAGGCTGAAGAAAACTCCGGTTTCAGTTCCGACCAAAAGCAATCCTGAACGCACCGGATCGGCGCGCAACACACGGGTGATTTCGCCAGCCGGGAAGTCGCCGTTGATCGATTGCCAGCTCTTGCCTCCGTCCCTGGTGCGGAAAAGGTAGGGACGGTAGTCGGAAAGTTTGTATCGCGTGGCCGCAACATAAACTGTGTCTGCATCATGCGGGGAGATTTCGAGGCACCCAACATAGGCGAGTTCGGGCATGTCCTTGGGCGTCACGTTGCTCCAATGAGTTCCGTCGTCCCTTGTCACGTGGACGAGGCCGTCATCGGTGGACGTCCAGATCTCGCCCTTGCGGTGTCGAGACTCCACAAGCGAGGCGCAGGTGGCATGCACCTCCACGCCGGAGTTGTCGCGGGTCAAAGCGCCTCCTGAATACTCCTGTCGAGCCGGGTCGTTAAGGCTCAGATCCGGCGAGATCACAGTCCAACTCGATCCTTCGTCGCGGCTTCGGAAGACGCGGTTGCCCCCGGCATAAATCGTCTTCGGATCATGTGGAGAAAAAGCGATTGGGAAAGTCCAGCCAAAGCGGTAGCGCATGTCCTTAGGCGCCATACTGACCGTGTATTCCGGCCAGACGTTGACTAAGCGAATCTGACGGGTGCGATGGTCATAACGTTGCAGTGATGATGTGCTGCCGGGACTTGAGCCGACCGCACCGCAGTACACGATATTAGGATCCTTGGGATCGACAGCGATGAACCCACTCTCGCCCGTGCCAGGATAGGTGCAGTCGCTCAATGGAATGATACCCCACTCAGAAGCGGTTGGGACCGAGATCGCGGTATTGTCCTGCTGGGTGGCGTAGACGCGGTATGGGTATTGGTCATCGACGTCAATGCGATAGAACTGCGCCGTCGGTTGGTTGTAGATCGACGACCAAGTCTTACCACCATTAAACGTTACGCAGGCGCCGCCATCATTGCCCTGGATCATCCGCTTGGGATCAGCCGGGTCGATCCAAAGAGCGTGGTTGTCCTCATGGGGAGTGGTCACTTCGATGAAGCTCAATCCACCGTCAGTCGACTTCCACATTTGTAAATTGTTGACATAAACCGTTTCGGCGTGGCCAGGGTCGGCGAAAACATGGGTGTAATAAAAAGGGCGATGCATCAGATCGCGGTTCTGCGAGGCCTGAATCCAGTGGTCGCCATAATCATCGGAGCGATATAGCCCAATCTTCTCGCCTTCTGCCTCAATGAGCGCGTAGACCTTCCCGGATTGCGCCTCCGAGGCTGAGACACCGAGCTTCCCGAGCAGACCATCTGGTAGGCCATTCCGTCCGGACAATTCCTCCCAGCTATCGCCCCCGTCAAGCGACCGGAACAGTCCGCTCCCCGGCCCGCCACTGTTCAGGCTCCAGAAGTTACGCCGTGTCTGCCAAGTCGCGGCAAAAAGAATGCGCGGATTGTTGGGATCCATCGAGATATCGACTGCGCCGGCGTCGGGACCGCGATAAAGGACCTTCTGCCAAGTCTTGCCTCCGTCCTTGGAGCGAAATAAGCCGCGTTCTTCGTTTGGCCCAAACGCATCCCCAAGCGCCGCGACAAAGACGACGTCGGGGTCCTGAGGATGAATGCAAATCTTGCCGATGTGCCGGGTCTCTTTCAGACCAAGATGAGTCCAACTGCGGCCTGCATCACTCGACCTGTAAACACCGTCACCGTAAGAGACGTCGCCTCTGATCGTCGTTTCGCCCATGCCGGCATAGATGACGTTGGAGTCGGAGCGGGCAACCTCCAGCGCACCGACACTTGCGCTCGCGAAGTAACCATCGGATATGCAGCGCCAATAAACGCCACCGTCGATGGTCTTCCACACCCCGCCTGCGCAGGCGCCAAAATAGAACACCCTAGAATCGTTGGGGTCTCCCGCGACCGCCACAACGCGGCCGCCCCTAGTGGGACCAATGCAGCGCCATTTGAGGTCCGCTAAGCTCTTGGAATCCATCATTCCACTCCGCTCCACATAGAATCAGCATTCATCGCCAGATCCCCCGCCGTCTGGTACTGGTCGCTATTTCGCCCGCATACGGTTGCCTCGGGTGAGTTCGTTACATGCGGGTCTGCGCCGCGTCGGCCCGTATTCTGATCACTCCAACGTCGTTTTCAATCTCGATTTGGGTGCCCAATGGCTTTGAAAGCTCTATCAACCGCTCCAGAATGGCCTTTGCCTGGGGCGGGGGCGCCAAGCGCGGCACTCCCCGATTTGCCAACCTTTCCGAACGGCGAAGTTCGATAGGATGGAGCGTTAATTCAGCGAGGCGGTTCTGCTTGAAACGGCCCACGACGATGACGCTCTCATAATAGACCGGGGCGGAGAGTGGTATAAATCCTTCTGGATATGGATACCCTATCGCCATTTCATGGGCCGTTACGTCCGCATCGGTATCCACCCGCGGATCCTTACCGTGTGCGTCGAACATGTCAGCTCCCACCGGCGTTCTCAGGTCTTGGTTGAAGAAATTTCCCAAGCCGTAAAAGATAGGCCGATCTCTGTAAATCTCGATGCCCCTGACATGGTGCGGTCCGTGATTTATATATGCATCTGCTCCGGCGTCGATCGTCTTCCGCGCAAATGCTTGTTCATAGTCAGGCGGTTGGTTGGTGAATTCCTCGGGCTCATGCCCGTGATTCGTAGCGATACAGAAATCAGACAACTGCTTCCCACGACGTACGTTGTACAGAATACCGTCAACGTCGCGCGGATTGGGTTTAAAGCTGTATCCTGGTCTTTCCCCTGCCTCGAAGACTGTCTCGCCGATTGCTACACGAAATACATCTTCCGGAGGAGGCGCATACCATGGGAGCATCTCGCGCAACTGCCTCAGGTTCTCAAGTATCTCTGGCGGAGCTACTATGCTTTTTGCTAAGCGAAGGGGGTTAAGTCCTGGTCTACCTGGCGCCTCGCCGGCCGGATCGCAGGCACGGGCCATAGGCTCGAATGTTGTCGCAAACGACACCAGAGCTACCCGGCCGCGAGGGGTCTCCAAAAAACGCGCAGCGCGGGCTTGTGCGAGATTTTCGCCCGCGCCTGCATGCATGATCCCGTTCTCATCAAGCGCCCGAGTCGTCTCGCGCATACCTTCGACGCCCCAGTCAAGCGTATGGTTGTTCGCCCGACTAACCATGTTGAACCCCATGGCCTTTAGGTCGGGCCCCAATTCCGGGGCACCGATCAAATACGCACCGCCGTACTCGGCCTGCGGGCATCCCTTAGACTGAACATCCAAGATGTTGGTTTCCAAGTTGCCGAACTTCACGTCAGCTCCGTCAAAGAGCTTGAGAACCTCGGCAAACCCCGGATAATAGCCCTTTGTTACGGGCCGCGCGTAAAGAAGGTCGCCGGTTGCAGCCATGGTGAAACCGTCTGCAACGTTCGTTTCGATTGAACCTAACGCATCAAAACCACCGTCCGATAGAATCGCAGGCTGAGAATCATCTCGAGAATTCATTTTATATCCTTAAGCTACTAAGTTGCATTCGGCTCAACTAAAGCGGCGATTCTAATATATCAGGATCTCATCATGCGCCTGATTGAAATGAGCAGGCGGATAACCCGCCCCTGCCATTGGTATTGCCGAGGTGCCGGCGGCTGGCGCGCGCACATGACAGGCGACGACGCGTCCGTCCGCTAGTGGAACCAAAGGCGGCACGTCGATGCGGCAACGCTCAACCGCGAGCGGACAGCGCGGATGGAACGTGCACCCGCTCGGCGGGTTGATCGGACTTGGCACCTCACCCTCCACCGGTGCCTCCAGCCGGACTCGCGTCGGATCTGGCACCGGAGCTGCTGCAATCAACGCTTCTGTGTATGGGTGGATCGGCTTGGCGAAAAGCGCCTCGCATGGGGCGAGCTCGACGATCCGCCCCAGATACATGACCGCGACGCGGTGGCCGACATGCTCTACGACGCCGAGATCATGCGAGATGAAGACGATGGCGATGCCCATCTGCTGCTGGAGATCCAGAAGCAGATTCAAGATCTGTGCCTGCACGGAGACGTCAAGAGCTGAGACCGCTTCGTCCGCGACGATGAGCGAGGGCTGGAGGGCAAGCGCCCGTGCAATGCCGAGCCGCTGCCGTTGGCCGCCCGACAACTCTGACGGAAGCCTGTCCATCATCTGAGGTGACATGCCGACATTCTGAAGCAGGTCCGCGGCAAGCGCTCGACGTTGCTCGCGGCTGAGGCGCTCAAAATTCTCCACGGGTTCGGTGATAATCTTTTCGGCGCTAAGGCGTGGATTTAGCGAGGAGTAAGGGTCCTGGAACACCATCTGCATCCGTCGGCGCCAGGCGCGAAGCGACCCCTTCTTCAGACCAGCAATGTCGGTGCCCTCGATCAGTACGCGTCCGCTCGTCGGCTCCGCAAGCCGCATGAGCAGACGCGCTACGGTTGATTTGCCGCAGCCGGATTCGCCAACGATACAGAGCGTCTCGCCAGCCAAAACCGAGAAAGAAACATCATCCACGGCCCGAACCACCGGAATGTTTTTGTTTAGAATGCCTGCACTGAGCGGAAAATGCTTGGTCAGGTTCTCGACTTTCAGCAAGGGAGTGTTCATGCGCCCATCACCTCTTTGGCGCGCCAGCACGCGCTGGCATGGCCAGGCATTACATCTCGCAGCATGGGCGTCTCCTCGCGGCATATGTCTATCGCGAACGGGCAGCGAGGCGCGAAGCTGCATCCCACAATCGGCTCGCGCAGACTTGGCACGATACCGGGAATCTCCGGCAGGCGATGCTGTCGACCGCGCCGCCGATCAGGAACCGAGCACATGAGGCCCTTCGTGTAGGGATGCGCAGGGCGCGCGAACAGATCCGTCACGTTGGCTTGTTCTACGATCCGGCCAGCATACATTACGATCACGCGTTGGCATGTTTCGGCCACGACGCCCAGATCATGGGTGATGAACATGACGGCCGTTCCCGTGCGCTCTTTCAAATCAACGATGAGCCGCAAAATCTGTGCCTGGATGGTGACGTCAAGCGCCGTCGTCGGTTCGTCAGCAATTAAAAGTTCCGGTGAGCAGGCAAGAGCCATGGCGATCATGACCCGCTGGCGCATGCCGCCCGACATTTCGTGAGGATAGTTGTTAACGCGCCGCTCGGGATCCGCGATGCGAACCAGACGAAGCATCTCTTGCGCCTTGGCTACCGCTTCTGACCGGGACGCCTTGGTGTGGATCAGCAACGCTTCGGCGATCTGGTGACCGACGGTATAAACCGGGTTCAGACTCGTCATCGGCTCCTGGAAGATCATAGCAATCCGGTCGCCACGGACCCTCCGCATCTCCCGATCGGAGAGTTCGAGCAAGTTGCGTCCGCCAAACCGGATTTTCCCGGCGACGGTCCTAGCGGTGAGCTTCGGCAGCAGGCGGAGAATCGAAAGAGCGGTGACGCTCTTGCCGCATCCGGATTCGCCGACCACGCCGAGCGTCTCGCCCTTCATCACCTGGAAGCTGATCCCACCCAATGCCCGCGTGACGCTTTCCTCGCCATAAAAATGGGTTTCGAGGCCTTGGACATCGAGGAGCACGTCATTGCCCACCGTCGTATGCATTTGCATATCAACGCCTCCGCTTGGCGCGGGGATCGAACAGGTCGCGCAAACCATCCCCGAGCAGGTTGACGGCAAGGACAGTGACCGCAAGGCAGATACCTGGGGCAAAGATCGTCAATGGGGCGATGGCGAGGTATAGCCGCGAACTGGCGATCATGTTGCCCCAACTCGGAATCTCGGGCGGCGCGCCTACGCCGAGGAAGCTCAGCCCCGCCTCCGTCAGGATCGCGCTGGCGCAGACTGTGGCGCTTTGGACCATCAGCGCCGGAACGGTGCTCGGCAGGATATGACGCCACAGCACCTTGGGCAGGCGTGCACCGCCGCAGACCGCAGCCTCTACATAAGGACGCTCGCGAACACCCAGAACAACCGAACGAACCAATCGCGCGACGGCTGGCGTCTCTGGGATCGCGATGGCGACAATGAGGATGCCGATTCCGGGGCCTGTCAGAGAAATCAGCGCAATGGCCAGCAGAATCGTCGGTATCGACATCAGGCCATCCATGACTCGCATGGCGATGTTGTCGAAGCTGCGGCTGTAGCCAGCGATGACACCGATCGGAAGCCCGGCAAGAGCCGCGCATGCCGCCGAGAGCAATCCGACCATGAGGGAGATGCGTGCGCCGAAGATCGTTCGGGCAAACACGTCGCGGCCCAGATTGTCGCTCCCGAACCACATCTCTGTTGATGGTGGCTGGAGGCGCTTGAACGGGTCCATGTTCACCGGATCTCCGGCGTAAAGCGGTGCAACGAGCGCCAGAATAATCAGGAGTGCCAGGAGCCCACCACCTAGCAAGGCCAGCGGGTGTCGCCTTGCCAGACGGGGAAAATCGGATAACTGTAGCCGCCCCATCGGGACGGCGTCTATTGGTGCGGAAAGGAGGGCCATCTCAATACCTGATGCGTGGATCGATGAGCGTATACGCAAGATCGACCGTGAGATTGATAAGGACGTACAGACCCGAAGTCAGTATGAGTACGCTCTGAATGATTGGGTAGTCGCGGTTGTTGATTGCATCCACGATCAGGCGACCAATACCGGGTATGTTGAACACTGTTTCAGTAAGGACGACCCCGCCGATCAGATATGCGAAGCTGATGCCGATAGCGGTTAGAATCGGCGCTCCGGCATTTTTCAAGGCATGGTGGAAAAGCATGGCATAGGAGGAGGCGCCCTTGGCATCGGCCGTGCGCATGTAGTCTTCCGACAGGACTTCGAGCATACTCGCCCGCGTGACCCGGGCGATAAATGCAATGTAGCCAAGGCCTAAAGCCAAGGTGGGAAGGATCAGATGCACGAACCAAAGCCAGAGCCCGCCAGCAATCGGTACATATCCCTGGACCGGTAGCCAGTGCGCCCTGATCGCGAAGAAGTATATGAAAAAATAGCCGATGACAAAGACCGGGACGGAATAGCCAAGCGCCGAAAATGCCGCCAGGAGGCGATCGATTACCCCGCCAATTCGCCACGCGGCAAGGATGCCGAAAGACACCCCAACTGACACTGAAAATATCATCGTGAGAATTGACAGCGAAAGAGTCGGCTCAAGCCGCTGCGAGATAAGGTCGAGAACGGGTCGTCCGGCAAAGATCGAGGTGCCGAAATCGCCGCCAAGCATGTCGCGCACCCAACGCATGAACTGAACCGACATTGGATCGTTGAGGCCCAGCTTTTCGCGAATTCCGGCGATCATCTCCGCCGTGGCCGACTTGCCGGCAATGATCGCCGCCGGATCGCCCGGTGCCAGCCTCAGAAGCAGGAAAACGAAGATTCCGACCATCGCCATGACGGCGATGGTCGAAACCAATCTGCGTAGGAAGTAACCAGCCATCGCTCAGGCCTTCTGCATGTTCCACATGGGAACGATATCAGGCATACCGATGAGGCCGGTGAGATTCTTTCGGCGTGCGATAGGCGCCGTAAATTGGCCCAGGAGAACCTCGGGCACATAATCCCAAGCAATTGCCTGCATTTTGCGGGCCAGAGCCTTGCGCTCATCCACTGTTTCAACATCGGCCAATTTGGCACGAAGGGCCTCATACTCTTCACTCTGTGGCCAACCGTACCATCCCTTCTCACCATTCATCACCAAATGGTTTGCAGTCAGCGGCTGACCGCGGTTGAAGTCGCTGTCGCCTGTTATAAAGATGCTCCAGCCTCCATCCTCGATGAGGCCCTTATTTGATCGGCGTGCGACAAGTCCACCCCAGTCGCTCGGCGCAAGCTCAGCATTAACCCCGATCTTGTGTAGAGCATTTGCTAGCAGTTGCGAAGTGTTGCTGACCTCTGTCCAGTCTGTCGGCTGCAGAATGACGACTTTTTCGCCAGCATATCCTGCTTCATTGAAGAGCTGCCTCGCTCTCTCTGGGTCGCCTCCCTTTTTAAACCATCCGATATTTTCATCATTCGATATTTGATTGCCACTACCAAAAAATGAGGTGACAGTATTCGTGTATCTTTGGTTTGAGGAAATAACTTGCAAAAACGAATCTTGATCGACTAGATGCAATACTGCTTGGCGCGCCTTCATATTGTCGAACGGTTTTTGCAAGCAATTAATACGCAGGAAATAATCCAGACCATACTTATAGAGAACCTGGAGTTCAAGGTTTGGATCAGTTTCAATGGCTGGGAAAAGATCCGCGGGCGGCCCCTCATAATAATCAATCTCACCCGCCTGAAGGGCTGCGACAGCAGTTTGTGCATCACCAATATTTTCCCAGATCACGCGGTCGACCTTGACAATTTTTCCACCGGCCAATCCATCGGACGGCTCCTTGCGCGGCATATATTTTTCATTCCGATCATACGTATAGCTTGCTCCTGGCTTAGCTAGAGCTTCATTAAACTTGAATGGTCCCGATCCGATGTTGGTTGTCACTGCTTCCGTTGCCGGCTTATTGGCGTCCTTCTCCCGCATGACGTAGAGCGGGTGAGCCAAGAAAGTGGGAAGAAGCCCCAGTGGGTCCTTGAGCGCAATGGTGAAAGTCTTGTCGTCCTTCTTCGAGATATCCTGGACCCGCGTCATTATAAATTGGCCCTCAGGTCGTATTTGGGACCAACGGCGAATTGAGGCCACACAATCCGCTGCGGTAACAGGATTGCCATCGTGCCAGTCTAAGCCATCGCGGAGCTCAAAAGTGTAAGTCTTCCTGTCATCGGAGACACCCCACTTACCCACCATCTGCGGCTGCGGCACAAATTTCGAATCGAGCGAGAACAGCGTGTCGTAGATCGCCGCGGCATGGTCGGTGGTGCCTTGAGACGTTGTAACAACAGGATCGAATACGCTGGGTACACCGCCCTTCACCATGCGGACTATCCTCGCGTCAGTTGCTGTCGTTTGCGCCCGCAGGACGGAAGGCATCGAAAAAGCCGCACCGGTCGCGATACCCGCCTTAAAGAAGCTGCGTCGAGAAATCGTCATGTTTTAGTTCCCCTTTTTTGTGCGCCGCCTGGTGCGATCAACCAGCGTTTGCGCCTCGTTAAACCAGGGTTGAAGGACTTAATTTGTCCATTCTTGTAGCCGCCTGATTGAATGGCGTTGAAATCCTATCACCCACGTGTGGAGGGCTCGCGTCAAAATGTTTCGACTGCTGAAATGCGGGCTGCACAAAGCGGCATTGTCTGAAATGGTTGGCGATGACGGCAATCGTGTCCGGATTGTCCTCCTAGCCACGCAACGTGCAAGGATTTGATGGTCCGGTAACTTGTGCAGTGCCTTCGGGCTTAGGGAAAGACGCGCAAGCAATCACACAATGCCTGCCGTCATCCGCACCGCCATCGGAGTCAGCCGCAGGCGCGGGGATTCGCCCAGAAACTGAACCTTTGGTCCATACAGATGTCGGGTGTGTGCACGGTATTTGCTTTCGAATCGCCTGGCGCAACCTCGCCTCCTGGAGGGCCCGCTGCTGCGCAACTAAACCAAGCCAGCCCCCTCGCAGTCGATACATAGCCTTGGAAGGCAACCAGCGGGGTGCGCGGCATCTTCCGCCGTGGCCGACTTGGCGGCGATGATGGGCCGCCCGGCGCCAGCGTGATCAGCAGAAAACGAAGGTCCCGACCATCCGCCATGACGGCGATGGTCGAAACCAATCGAAGGATGTAGACTGCCATTTGGGCTCAGGCATGTTCCACATAGGGACGATCGCCGGCACGCCGATGAGACCGGTGAGGGTCTTGCGGCGCGCGATCGGCGCGATGTATTTTCCCAACCTCACATCGCCGACGAAGCCCCACCAGATCCTTTGCATCTTGCGGGCCAGCGCCTTGCGCTTTTCGAGAGTTGCCCCATTTGCCCATTTCTCCCGCAGAGCCTCATATTCTTCGTTCTTCGGCCAGCCGTACCAAGCTTGGTCGCCATTCGAGGTTAGGAGGGGATCGGTGAGCGGATTGCCAAGGGAGTAATCCATTTCCGCCGTGATGAACATGTTCCAGCCGCCGTTCTCAACGGGCCTTGTTTGCCCGACGCGTGGAGAGTGCACCCCAATCCATCGGCGCGAGCTCGGCGTTGACCCCAATCTGCTGCAGCGCCACCGCCAATAACTGCGAGGCACTGTCGCACTCGTGCCAGTCCGTCGGATCTAGAATGACGACTTTCTCGCCGGCGTATCCGGCTTCCTTGAAAAGCTGCTTGGCCGTTTCCGGGTCGCCGCCCTTTTTGAACCATCCCGTATTTTCGTGGCTGGAAGCCGACGTAGTGTCTCCAAAGACAGAGGGTGAGGGTACCGGAATATTTCGGGTCAGGGGCCATAACGCGCATAAACGCCTCTTGATTGATCAGATGAAGGATCGCTTGGCGCGCCTTGACATTGGTCGAATGGCGGCTGCAGGAAATTCATAAGCACGAGCGCGTCCCAGCCGGCCTTGTCCAGAACCTGAAGTTCAAGATTAGGGTCGCTTTCAATTAGGGTCCGGACCCATAAAAGGGGTTCCTCTGACGGCGGGATTGCGATTCAGGGTCTCTGAGGGGGACCAGTCATGAATCGCGAATATTTCTAGTCAGCGATGAGCAGTTTGGGCTGTTTGAACGGCATCTGCCGACCGACACCCGAGGCAAGCCGCGCGTCGATGATCGACGCGTGATCAGCGGCATCATCCATCTGGACACCTCGAACTACCGGCATTTCCAGAGTGGGTGGTGCGACAATGAGGTTGCGAACAGCCTGACGCGCGGCGGGGGCTGATTTCGGTCGTTGGGGCTGTTACCGATTTCGGCATCGCGGCGGCGTTTTCCGCCGCTCTCGCCGTCAGGCGAACGCAGTTCGCCCTTGGTGCCAGACGAAGCGGGTGAGATTGTAGGCGAGGTTGGCCATGCCGATCTTGGTGCAGGCGCGAGCGATGCCGATCGTGCGGACAAACAGGCCCATGCGGGATTTCTGCTGCGCGAAGACGTGCTCGACGAAAGCGCGGATCTTTGAGCGCCGGCCATTGGCCCGTGCCATCGCCTCGCTCATCGCCCGGCCTTTCGGCTTCTTGTGATGAATGTCGGAGACGTAGCCGTTCTTGTCCAGCCACGCCTTATTCTTCTTCGAGCGATAGGCGGTGTCGGCCCATACCGTCGAGCCGGTGTTGTTCTTGTCCAGCACGTTGCGAAGCTGCGCCCCGTCCCAAGCCGAGGCGCCGGTGACGTTCCAGCCGCGGATGAAGCCGTGGCGGCGATCGATCGAGGCATGGTTTTTGTAGCCGAAGGCGGGAACGGCGATATTGCGCTGCTTCGTCTTTCCCTCCTCATCGGCCTTGGCTTTCGAGAACTTCACGGTCCAGCGCGGCGTCCCGGTCCTTCTGGCGCAGCTTGGCTGGTTTCTTCTGCCACTCGTTCCGGCACCTTTCCTGCCTTGATGTCAGCCTTTTCAGCATCGGAATTGCGTTGCTTCGGCGCCGCCACGATCGTGGCATCCACGATCGTGGCATCCACGATCTGGCCACCCATCGCCAGATAACCGGCTTTGGTGAGGTGCTTGTCAAAACGGGCGAACAGGTTGTTCACCGCCCGGGCCTGCGTGAGCCAAATCGTCTTGGCGTCGGGCACCTTGTCGCCGAGCCCCAACCCGAGGAAACGCATGAAAGCCGGTCTTGGATCTGAAACTCGCTCTGATCGTCCGAGAGACTGTAAAGCGCCTGCAGAACCAGGACCTTGAACATCATCACCGCATCAAAGGGCGGCCGGCCGCCCTTGGCGCCATCGGAGCGCTTCAGCGCCTTGGCCAGCGGTTTCCGGAAAACCTCCCAAGGCACCACCGCGTTCAGCTTCTCCAGTGGATCGCCGGCCGCGCTCAGCCGGACATAACGCTCGTCAATGTCCCAGAACCCAGCCTGGCCTCGCGTCCAACGCCTCCGTGCGAATCACCAGGCGAAGTGAATCAAATGCGGTCTCGATTGCCAGGTTTTTCGAGGTGTCCAGTTAGATGGCGAAATCGGCACATCCCGCCGTGATTCTCGGGGTGTCACCCGCCTCCGCAGCAAAACCGCGGGCGTCATTAAGAGATAGCCGCATCTACGGGCGACTGCGATTCATTCGCGGACCCAACAAACCTTATCCAGCGGCTTACGGAAAGCACCCTCCCGGTGGGGAGGAGGCGTCTTAGGGCCGCCGCGATTTGTCGTGGCCGCGCGACGGCCAGATAGCGTCGGCACCTTGGGCTCCGCGCGTCTTGCGGTGCGTGGTCTGCCCGAACCTCGGTCGCGTGCTGCGCGGAAGTGAGTGCCGGGAAAAATTTCCGAAGGAGCGTATCAAAGATGTCCGTCGAAGCGAGGGATGATCATGACATGTTTCGCCCGGGCACGCGGGTAGAGCGACATCTACGAGCTCTATTGCACCGCCCAGGACCTTGGTACGAGCTTCCTCGTGCGGGTGCAGACGAACAGGCTGGCCGAGCGGCCTGCCGATGCTGGCCCACACGATCCTGCTC
>NZ_JAMYUM010000039.1:0-28300 GCF_040322975.1 Mesorhizobium sp. M0074 | reverse complement strand
ACCCACCCCTCTCCCAACCGGGCCCCCGCGGTGCTGGGCGGGCCTTTTCACCCCGGCGGCGCGCGGCCCGCCGCCCCCCCCCCCCAATACCCCCCCCCCCCGCCGGCCCCGGGCCGCCCCCCCCCCCCCCCGGGCCTGTTCCATTTCATGGAGATCGAAATGTTCGACTGGAACAGAACCTGCTCCTATAACGAGCAACAGAAGAGACGTTTCCACACGACAGCCCGTTCACGGCTGAAGAAACTCGCCGCCGAGCTTGCCCTGCCGCCGGGAAGCTTTGACTTGCGCTCGAACAAGGCGGGCATCGCCGTTTCCGGTGAAATTACCCTCCACCATGACCGCGCCTACATCCAGGTCGGCCAGTTCGGATTGTCCTCAGGTCATGGCATCCTGATCCGCACCTGCAAGGGCCGAAAGGACTATACCGGCTGGGCCAACCACTTCGTTGCACTCGGCATGCTCGACGACATCCCGGCGCTCGCGGCTGCCGTGCGTGCCGTCACCGGGGTTGGTCGAGACGCTTCGCGTCGCTCCGAGCGCCGCCGCCTGAACCCTGCAAACCCCATCATCGCCGGTGCACGCGCCGGCCGCAGGCTCGGCCAGTCGACAGCCACAACACCACCAAGCAGTTGCGCCGACGCGGTTCATGCCGCGCGTGGCCGACCTGCGTTCAGGAGAAGCCCATGACCGCACATCCATCCTTGAGGAAGGTGCTCGACGGCGTCGCAACCCGCGGAGAGATGTTTTCGCTGTTCAACCGGCATCGCGATGATGCCGGCGTCGATCCCTTTGCGGCTCGATTTACGCTGGGGAATGGTTCGAGATCTTGAAAGTGAGTATCGCTTCATGCTCGCGCTGCTGCCGCCGCTCTTCCAGCGCACCGGCATGTTCGGGCTGTCCGAGTATAAGGCCGGATATGTGACCAGTGTCTTCTTCTCGATCCGCATCCATGGCCGCGAACGCTGGTTCTCTGCGGCCTTTCAGATAAATGCAGTCCGGATGCTATGCGGGCCACCATCGCCGCCTATGAGACTGGTGCGGTCGACAGCACGATGCGCGAGGACAAGCTCGAGGCGATCTGGAACATGACGCCTGTCGAACTCAGGGGCATTGCCCGCATGCTGATCCGGAGACCGGGTGGGCCGAACATCGCGGCAAACGCACGATTCTCATTAACGCCGGAAGGCATGATGCTGTCTTCAAGCTGCTCGATCTGTCGGATCTCGAGATTGACGAACTCCTGTCCTCCGCCCGATTAAGCCAGAGTTCAAAGAAGGGAGGCGACGATAGAGGTTGTCCCTGAGAGCTGCCGCTCGGAAGCGAAACGCCCCTATTAGCATGGTCCGCCTACTCCGCTGAAATGGGCGCGTCGGATAGGCCATTCGGCGCGATCGCCTATCGAGGAGGCGTTCTATCGGACGCCGACGGGCGAGACGCTCTCGCACATAACGATCGCTTGCACGCGGCCCTATCGCTTTCAAAGATACCGTGACGGCGACCGACATTGTTCAATCAGTGCTTCGCCGCCGGCCTGCGCATTTTCACGGTATTTGAAGCCAGCACCGGCGAGATGCTCGTAGTCAAGCGAGCCACGTATCAGGGTTAGACTTCAACTCGGATGATCCTGGTCAGCTGATCACCGTGGCAATCGCCCATAGCGAGGCCGTGTGGCCGACTGGCTCGACGATATGATCGATCAGTCGCCGAACAAAACTTCGGATCAGGACCTGCCGCGCGGGATGTATCCGGCATTGCGTAAGGCGTCGATGCTGGCCGGGCCGGCGATACTCGTCCTGGCCTGCATCGGCAGCGGCAGAGTGTTCCAGTCCTCCAAGGGAGCGATAGAGCTGGAGAAACTGCCATTGACCATGCAATGGCTGATCGCCGAGCCCTGCTTGTCCAGCGCCAGAATGCCTGTCTGGTTGCTTGGATTTCGGACGGCGGCGATCCGCTGCATCTCCAAGTCGCCATCGATGCGCAAATCAAAAAGCAGGACGCCGTGGCTTCTGTTGGCGATTTCTGCGACTTTTTCCGCAAATCCAAGAGGAAGCGCACGAACGCTTTCGACCGCCATCCCGAAAATAATCGCGTCCAGCTCATCCGCCGCCATGAGAAGATTTGCTCCCAAGAAAATCAGGATTGCAATCGATGCAGTCGGTTGTGCACCTCGGATGCCGACGGCTGTTAGTCCCTTGTGCGTTTTGCCCCGCGGCAACGAATGACGGCGTGGGCGGCGCTCGATGCAGCGAGGGGCTTTACCGAAAGCCTCGTCAGCATGTCGAAATTTGTCAGCTGCCGGTGGATCGAGCGAAGTGGCCCCTGTGGATGGCAGGCATGGATACGCTCCGAAGGTCGCGTCAAATGAAACCTCGGCTCGCAATAGACGGTTTGCGTCCCGGTGATCTAGCCAGTCCCCGAGATCAGTGAAACCTCGCTTGCTCGTCGCTGGCCTTCTCCGATAAAGCTCGGCAAGAGCGATAAGATGCCTGGGCGTAGGATACTCGCTGACGCGAAACAGCGACTTGGCTTGCAAGTCGTCCTCACATCAAGGAAGGACCAGGTCCGGCCATTTATCGTGGAAGTGAAACAGAAGCGCGGCAAGCAAAAGCCAAGCCATTCGATCTGGGGTGGTCTCGCCCTGTCCAAAATTGTCACGGGAATGACGCAGCTGTCTGATGGTGCGCAGTTGCCAAATTCTGAGCTCATTGACTCCAGTATAAGACCCATCGATGCTGAAGAAAGTGACAATCCACAAGCGGAGCATATCGTGGCCGATTCTCAGGAAGCTCAAACTGTTGAGACAACAGTGGCACCAGCCAAAGTGGAAGCCCCTGAAGCGAAGAAGAAAGTTCCACGAGCAAAGAAAGCCAAGGCAGAGCTCGCCAAGCCGACCCGCAAGAACCGGGCGAGACCAAGGCCCCAGGCGGCTGAACCTGCGGTGGCAGTGCGGACCGCCCGGAAGACCTATTCTGAGAAGGAACGCGCCCAGAAGCTTGCCCAGATCGAGAAGTCGATCGCTGGGGGTGCGACCAGCAAGAGTGCGGTCGGCCAAGCCGGCATTTCGGAGCAGACCTACTATCAGTGGAAGAGGGCTGTGGCGCCTTCTTCAGATAGCGGCGATCTCCGTGATCTTGTCGCGCTCGAAGAAGAAAACAAGCGCCTTAAGAACCTGCTTGCTGACCGTCTGAGCAAGGAAAATGCCGAGCTCAAGAAGAAGCTGGGCCTTGCGTAAGACATACTGAGCCCTCGTTCGAAATTCCGCCGACGCTCAGAGCGGTAGCGGCGGCATATCGGCTTCGCCGACCCGCCACACCCAGGAGCCGATCTCCGGACGCGCGGCGATCATTTCGTCGAGCGAAGCCTCGAACGTTTCGTCCGCACCGGCCGGGACGACAAAGAGCGCGATCGGCTGCTGCCTGTTCTGAAGCAAAGCGGTGGCGATCGGCTGGTCGGTTTGCAGGTCGTAGCGCAATCCCTTCACGCTCTTCTCGTGAAGGCGGGCGAGCGCGTCGACGAGCCTCTTCTCAGGGACCGTCTCGTAAGGGATCCAGTTCTCGGACACCACCATCAACGCGATCTCCTCGACGATGGCGAGTCCGGCCGGGTTCAGTCCGAAGGTCGCGATCACTATCAGATGTGAAGTCGAATCCGCTCCCCACAGCGACAATTCTTTCTCGAAACGTACCTGCAAGCGGCGGTGCAATGCATCGTCGATGATAAAGGGAAAACCGGGCAAATGCCTGATGACAAGTTTCTGACCGGAGCGGGCAAGAACAATCTCCTTCACCTCGCCGACCAGAACCAGCAGCTTTCGTGGGCCGGATTTCGGCGGAAGCGCCGTGCCGAGAACCGCGTTGCGACGCTGCTCGATCGCTTCCTTGTTCTCGGCGCGAAACGGCTCGGGCACGAACAGGGTATCCGCGAGCGGTCCGGCCCTCACCGTCATTTGCCCGGCAGCCTCGAGCAGATGCCAGCGGACATTCCACCAATGTCGCTTGCCGGCCCATCGGGATGTCCAGACCGTCAATTCGGCCTCGTGCCAGAGATAATGAAGGAGGCCACGCAGCGACAACCTCCTGGGATCACCGGTTACGCTGGCGGAACTTTGCCCCGCAGGCACGGATGCTGCCCGGCTCCCTGTCTTCGACAGGCTGAAGTCCAGTTTGAGGGCCGCCATGCCGCTTTGCGGATCGAGCTGAATCGCGCTGCCCATCAAGGCGCCTAGCCCGGACAGTTCGTAAGGTGATTCATATGAATCGCAGGACGGATCATGGCCGCCGCCGCTCAGCGGCATGCGCTTGATCAGATGAAGGTCGCCGATGCGGGCGATGTACATCGGGCAGCCCGGCTCGCGGCACAGGCATAGCGGACGCTCGGTGCGGGCATAGGCGTTCGCCAGCGCCGCCTGCAGGTCTGGAGCTCCCTCCTCGTAGACCTCACTGCCAATTCTGAACCGTCGCATCACCTCCGCAGCTCCAGGTCGCCGCCGCATCCCTGTCCGCGCATTCAAGTCATGGCTTTGCGCAGAGCGCAACCCGTTTGGTGCATCGGCGCCAGAGGGAGAGGGGAGCCGGGAGGAGTGCGGCCCGGCTGGCGCGCAGAGAGTGCCGCCGCGGGCGCCACTCCCCCTCTCGCGAAGGACATCGCCATGAACATCGTTTCGACCACATCTGCCGTCGCCCGGACGGCCGCTCCCCTCGGCGTGCCGGCACAAGACGCCATCGACACCGCCCAAGCGATCCATCAGGCGGGAATGCTGCTTTTGCCTTTCCTCGAACAGGGCGAGCCTGTCACCACCGCCGCACTGCGCACCACCATGACGGACAGCTTCGGCGGCAGCGATGCGCAAGGGTTCTGGGTCTGGAAGGACGCCTATGAGGCGCTCGAAACCGCCCAGGTTCTGTTTCTGCGCCGGTTCGGCCCTGCGATCCTGTCCCGGTCCACCACGCCGCAGGCAACGCTGGCGATGATCAAGCGCATCGCCGAACTTCTTCCCACCCATACGCGACGCTCCGACGAGAGCCAGGCCATGCAGCAGCTCTCCACGCCCTTGCCGCTGGCCTTCGTCACAGCGCACGCCGCGGCGATCGCATCTTGCGACCTCGTTCTCGAACCCTCGGCCGGCACCGGTCTGCTCGCCGTCCATGCCGAGATGGCGCGCGCCTCGATCGCCCTCAACGAGCTTGCCGCGACGCGGGCCGATCTCCTCGGCCTGCTGTTTCCACGTGTTACCGTCTTCCGGCACGATGCCGCTCATATCGACGACCATCTCGATGCAGCGATCGAGCCGTCCGTCGTCTTGATGAATCCGCCCTTCACCGTTGGGGCCTATGTCGACGGACATGTTCCCGATGCGGCATGGCGGCACCTCTCTTCCGCATTCGCCCGCCTGCGCGCCGGCGGGCGCCTCGTTGCCGTCACAGGCACCGGGCTGTCTCCCGAAAACCCCAAATGGCGGCCCGCCTTCGAACGCCTGCAGCAGCAGGGCACCGTCATCTTCACCGCAGCGATCGACGGCCATGTCTACGCCCGCCATGGGACGACGGCCGAGACCCGCTTGACCATCATCGACAAAGTTCCTGCTACCGACCCAACCAGCTTCTCCGGCTCGCCGGGCAAGGCCACGGATGTCGGGACGCTGCTCTCCTGGATCTCCGCGCTGCCGCCCCGGACACCGGGCGGCTTTCCAGACTCGATCGGTGCATTGTCCAGCGGCATCCTGCGCAATGCCGCCATGCACATGGGTGCCCGATCGGGGGCGAGAGCCGCACCCCTCGGTGTCTCAACGGGTGCTCCGAAGGCCATCCAATCGGTCCGCCCGACTGCGCGGGCGAAGCCCGCCCGCCAGGTCATGGCAAACAGCACGCCGGCTGTCCCCCTTGCCTACGAGCTGCGCGACTGGATGCCGGAGAAAGGCGGCCGGCTTACCGACAGGATCTACGAACCCTATGCGCTCCAGTCGATCCACATTCCACGGGCAAAGCCGCATCCGACGCCGCTCGTGCAGTCGGCCGCCATGGCCGCCGTAGCGCCGCCGAAGCCTTCCTATCGGCCGCTTCTTCCTGATGCGATCATCGACGGGGCCCTGCTGTCGGACGCCCAGCTCGAAAGCGTCATCTACGCCGGCGAAGCCCATTCCGGCCATCTCGCCGGGACCTGGACGGTCGACGAGACCTGCGACGTCGTCTCGGCCGCACCAGAAGGTGCTGCGAACGCTGTCCGCTTCCGCCGTGGATGGTTTTTGGGTGACGGAACCGGTTGCGGCAAGGGCCGGCAAGTCGCCGGCATCATCCTCGACAATTGGCTGCAGGGCCGCCGCCGTGCGATCTGGATTTCCAAGTCGGACAAATTGCTTGAAGACGCCCAGCGCGATTGGGCAGCACTCGGCCAGGAAAAACTCCTCGTCCAGCCGCTCTCGCGCTATCGGCAGGACACACCGATCCGCCTTGCCGAGGGCATCCTGTTCACGACCTACGCAACCCTGCGCTCGCAGGAACGGGAGGGCAAGAAATCCCGGATCGCTCAGATCCTCGACTGGGTTGGCCAAGAGGCGGGGAGGGCCGAAGGCCCGACAGGGACTGGAGAGAAGCCGGCGAGGAGGGACGAAGGCCCGACGGGGAACAGAGAAAACTCTGCGGGAAGGACCGAAGGCCCGACGGGGATTAAAGAAAGCCAGACAGGGCTTGGAGAAAACCAGTCGGGGGCCAAAAAATCTTTCGATGGCGTTATCATCTTTGACGAGGCGCACGCCATGGCCAATGCCGCTGGCGGCAAAAGCGAGCGTGGCGACGTCGCGCCCTCGCAGCAGGGCAGGGCGGGGCTGCGGCTGCAGCACGCCCTTCCCGACGCGCGCGTCGTCTACGTTTCCGCGACCGGTGCGACCGCGGTCGAGAACCTCGCCTATGCGCAGCGTCTCGGCATTTGGGGCAGCGAGGATTTTCCATTCGCCAACCGCGCCGAGTTCGTCGCTGCGATCGAGGAAGGCGGTGTCGCGGCGATGGAAGTGCTCGCCCGCGATCTCAAATCGCTCGGCCTCTATGCGGCGCGTTCGCTTTCCTATGACGGCGTCGAATACGACCTCCTCGAGCACGAGCTGACCCACGAACAGATCCGCATCTACAACGCCTATGCCGATGCGTTCCAGGTCATTCACAACAACTTGACCGCCGCACTCGAGGCGACCAACATCACCAGTGAGTCCGGCACGCTGAACCGCAACGCAAAATCGGCGGCGCGCTCGGCCTTCGAGAGCACCAAGCAGCGCTTTTTCTCGCATTTGATTACCTCGATGATGACGCCGACCCTGATCGGCGCGATCGGACAGGATCTTGCCGATGGCCATTCGGCAGTCGTGCAGATTGTCTCGACGGGCGAAGCGCTGATGGAACGACGCCTTGCCGAGATCCCGACCGAGGAATGGTCGGACCTGCATGTCGACGTCACGCCGCGCGAGTATGTCGGCGGGTACTTGATGCACTCCTTCCCCACCCAGTTGTTCGAGGAATATTCGGACGCCGAAGGCTATGTCTGTTCGCGGCCTGTCCACGACGAAGATGGCAACCCGGTTCAATGCCGGGAGGCTGTTCGCCGGCGCGACGAGATGATCGAAAAACTCGCATCGCTGCCGCCGGTCGGCAGCGCCCTCGACCAGATCATCCATCATTTTGGCACAGACACCGTCGCCGAGGTGACCGGCCGCTCGCGCCGCATCGTCAAGAAGACCGGCCGCGACGGCATCGACCGGCTGGCCGTGGAAAACCGCCCTGGCTCGGCCAATCTGGCCGAGACCCAGAGTTTTATGGATGACGACAAGAGCGTTCTGATCTTCTCCGACGCCGGCGGTACAGGCCGCTCCTATCACGCCGATCTTGGGGTGAAGAACCAGAGGCTGCGCAAGCACTATCTGCTCGAGGCCGGCTGGCGCGCCGACAACGCCATCCAGGGTCTCGGAAGGACCCACCGCACAAATCAGCAGCAACCGCCGCTGTTCCGGCCGATGGCCGCCAACGTGAAGGCTGGCAAGCGATTCCTGTCGACGATCGCGCGACGGCTCGACACGCTTGGCGCGATCACGCGCGGCCAGCGCCAGACCGGCGGGGCAGGGCTGTTCCGGTCCGAGGACAATCTCGAAAGCCCCTATGCCCGTGCGGCCCTTCGCCAGTTCTATCTTCTGTTGCACCAGGGCAAGATCGACGGCTGCTCGCTCACGACCTTCGAGACGGTAACCGGCCTGTCGCTGACGACTGATGAAGGCGGGCTGCGCGACGAACTACCGCCGATCACGACCTGGCTCAATCGCCTGCTGGCGCTGCGCATCGAGACCCAGAACCTGCTGTTCGAGGTGTTCGAGCAGTTGATGGCGGGAAGAATAGAAGGCGCCATTTCCGCCGGCACCTACGACAAGGGCCTGGAGACCATCACGGCGGAGAGCATCGTCGTCACCGATCGCCGCACCGTCTACGCGCACCCGGTCTCGGGCGCGCAGTCGCATGTCCTGACGGTCGCGCGGAAGGACCGTATCCAACCGCTCGGCCTCGTCGACGCGCTGGCCATCGTCCGGGCGGAACCGCAATCGGTTCTGCTGGTGAACGCCCGCTCCAGCCGTGCGGCGATCCGGCTGCCGACGGCGAGCCTGATGCTCGACGACGGCACAGTTGAACACCGCGTGCGCCTGCTGCGGCCGACGGACGAGCTGCGCTTCGGTCTCGACGCCCTTGCCGAAACACACTGGCAGCCCGCCGACCGAAAACTCTTCTGTGAATTCTGGCAGGCAGAAATCGACGCCGTCCCCGAATTCACCACCAGCACTTTCCACACCGTGACGGGTCTGCTGCTGCCGATCTGGCGTCGGCTGCCGGACGACGACTGTCGAGTCTATCGCATGCAGACCGATGCCGGCGAACGCATCATCGGGCGTCACATCGCGCCGACCCTTGTCGCGACCATGTTCCGCAATCTGGGGCTCGACGATGTACCCAAGCTCGCGCCGGAAGATGCCTGGACCGGGCTTGTCGACGGACGGATCGGACTACAACTCGCCGATGGCCTGATTCTGCGCCGCAGCCGCGTCATGAATGACTACCGTGTCGAATTGATCGGCTTCACCGACGCGATGGTCGCCCGGCTGAAGGCGCTGGGGCTGATCTCCGAGATCATCTCCTGGAAGCTCCGGCTGTTCATCCCGACGACCGCGCAAGGGACCGCCATCCTCGCCGCGCTCCTCGACCGCCATACGCTGGTTGGCGTCACCGACCGTACCCCGGCGGCTTGAGGGGAGGCGATCATGACGGGCTCGGCCTCCGAGCTGGCACGCCGCCTTGGCGAACATGCCGAGGCGGTGTGCCGCGAATATCTTTCCAATGGCCATCGCTCCGGCAATTACTGGATCGTCGGCGATGTCCGCAACACGCGCGGCCGTTCCATGCATGTGCGGCTGAGGGCAAACGCCAAGGGCCCGGCGGGTAGGTGGGTCGACGAGGCGACGTCTGAATTTGGCGATCTGCTCGATGTAATTCGCGAAAGCTGTGGTCTGGTCAACTTCCGCGCGGTTGCGGATGAAGCACGTCGCTTCCTCTCCGTGCCGCTGCCACCGCCCCAAGCTCCTGGCGCGCAGCGGCAACCTGCCGCGGCACCCGGCTCCCCTGAGGCCGCGCGGCGCCTGTTCGGCATGTCCCAGCCGATCGCGGGCACGCTGGCGGAACGCTATCTTGCCGGCCGCGGCATTCTGCTCTCCACACATGAGCGTGCCCTGCGCTTCCATCCCGGCTGCTACTACAGGGATCTCGTGACCGGCGAGACGCGGACGCTTCCTGCGCTGATTGCCGCTGTCACCAGCCTCGACGGGCAGATCACCGGCCTGCAGCGCACCTGGCTTGATCCTTCGGGTCAGGGCAAGGCGCAGCTCGCCGATCCCCGCCGCTCGCTGGGGGATCTCCTGGGCAACGGCATTTGGCTAGGCCACCAGCCCGGTGCGACCGTCCCGGTCATGGCCGCGGGCGAAGGGTTCGAGACGATGGCCTCGCTCCGGACCGTGGTGCCGGTGCTGCCGGTGGCCGCAGCCACCTCGGCCAATCACCTCGCCGGCCTGACGTTCCCGCCCGGCTGCCGCCGCCTCTACATCGCAGCCGATGCCGACTCCGCCGGCCGGCACGGCATCGAGCGTCTCAGCCAACGCGCCGGCGAGGCCGGGATCCTCGCCCTGGTGTTGCAGCCGCAGCTCGGCGACTTCAACGACGATCTGCGCCATCTCGGCCCGGCCCATCTCGCGGCATGGCTCAGCGATCAGCTCGTCCCGGAGGATGTCCGTCTCTTCCTGCCAGCTGGATGAACGGGTCGGGCCGGCAGACGGCAGGGTGGCGTCACCGGAAGCCTTGCAGCTATGGCGGCGGTCCGCCGGAGAGGCTGCGCCCGCGGCCTGCCCGAGAGGCGACCCCTGCCACCCCCCGGTCACGACCGCAACGGCGGCGCCGTCGTCCGCTCGCGCTTCGGCCTTGGGTGCGGCCGCGCCGGGGGCGCGGCCGGGATGCGCTGTCAGGCCGCGATGGGCGCGGCCGAAACCGACGGAGACACCGCCATGACTTACGAGCTTCCTTTCGACGACGCCTACGAGCCCTACCACGCCTCTTCGCCGACCGACCGCGTCATCCTCGAACTACAGATGTACGGCCATCGCCCGCAGCAGGACGAACCTGATCCCCGCCCGCTGCCCGATGACGAGGCGATCCGGGCTGGCCTCGCCGGCATCGTCGAGACCTTCGCCGGCATGCTCGGCGACACCAGGCTCGAACCCGATCTCGACGACCTGCTCTGGTCCTTCGCAAACGTCTTCCACCGTGCCGCCGAGCGCGTCGCCCGCAGCCTCGACCGCAACGAGGAGGCGCAGCGTTCGAGCCAACAGGAGCAGGACGGTTCCGAGGTGAAGTCGGTCGAGCTGGAACGGCTCACGGCCGAGGGCATCACCTATATCGAGCGCCGCAACGTGCTCGAAATCATGCGCGATGAGGCTGCCGACCTCTACGAGGCACAAACCGGATCGGCATGGCGGCCGCGCACCGGCTCCAAGGTCTCCCACCAGGCGATGACCGCTTCGGTGATCGACTCCAGAGACTTCCTCGCCGCCCGCCGCCACGCCGAAACCGAGGTGCTCGTTCCTGCCGGCACCAAGATTGCCTTCGCCGGTGGTCTCGACTGCAACGATCACGACCGGATCTGGAACGCGCTCGACAAGGCCCGCGAGAAGCATCCCGACATGGTCCTGCTCCACGGCGGCAGCCCGCGTGGCGCCGAACGCATCGCCGCCTGCTGGGCCGAGAACCGCAAGGTCACCCAGATCGCCTTCAAGCCGGACTGGACCCGACACGCCAAGGCGGCTCCGTTCCGCCGCAACGACCAGCTTCTCTCGGTGGTGCCCTACGGCCTGATCGTCTTTCCCGGTTCCGGCATCACCGAGAACCTTGCCGACAAGGCGCGTCGGCTCGGCATCCCCGTGTGGCGGTTCGCGGAGGACGGCGCGTGAGCGCCGTTTTCTTGCAAATTCAGAAAATCTAGATAATATGGAGATCGATAAGGAGTCCAGCCATGCGCCAGTTCACGACGGGGGATCTCAACAAGCAGGTTGGCGACGTCACCGACGTTGCCAGCCGCGAACCCGTTATTCTTACCAAGCACCGCAAACCCCGGTTCGTGCTGATGAGTTACGAGCACTACGAACGGATGCGCATCGGCGGCGATCCCCGCCGCGCATACCGTGTCTCCGAGATGCCGGAGGAACACACGGAACTCTTCGCCGCCGAGATCGACCGATTGGCGCGCGGGGAAGGATACGATGATGAGCGGTAGATTCCTGCCTGGTCAGGTGATCTCCTACCCGTATCTTTGGGCATGGCAACACGAGCGCGGCGAAACGGAAGGCCGCAAGAGCCGGCCCACTTGCGTGGTCATCGCTGTCCGCGGCGCAAGAGATGGCCTGACCCATCTCGCGCTCCTGGCGATAACCACCCAACCACCAACCAGCGATCGGGTCGGTTTGGAAGTCTCCACTATCGAGTGCCGCCGCGCCGGTCTGACCGATCTCAAACGCTGCTGGATCGTGGTTGACGAATACAACTACGATATTGCCGAACGCTCCTGGTACATCGAATCCGACGGTAAGCCCCTCGGTCGTTTCAGCAAGGCATTCATGGTGAAGATCGCAGGCGCCTTTATCGAAGCGCGCAGCGAGGGCCGCCGCGTCAGCCGTCTGGATTGACGTTCTCTTTTCGCGCCAGGCAGCATACCTCGGATCGGATCAGTCCGCCGTTTCCGCATGCCTGTACGCCGGGCCCAGGAACAGAATGGCTTCGTCACGCAAATCCGGTGTCATGCTGCATTCCACCGACGTATGTCCATTCCAGCACAGGAACGCACCATGGCCGCCGCCGCAAATAGGAAGATATGCGTATCGATGCGGTTTCGCGACAATGATCTCACCATCATCGACCGCGGCGCGCAGCTGCTCGGCCTGTCGCGCACGGAGTTCATGCGGCGTGCAGCACTCCACGAGGCGCAGGCGGCCATCCTCAACGAAACCGTCATCCGCGTGTTCCCGGAAGCCTATGACGCCTTCATGCAGGCGATCTCGGCCCCGGCCGGTGCGCCTCCGCTGAAGGCGGCCGAGCGGCTGCGTCGGTCCCCGCCCTGGGACCGCTAGCTGGCGCTTTCAGGGATCGAACTCCTCGACGACGCACCGGCCGGCCGGCCGATCCGATTCCCGGGCTGCTGATCGGACAACTCGCCGTCGACCACCGCTATGCCGGACAAGGCATCGGCAGCGGCCTGGTCAAGGACGCGCTGCATCGCTGCGTCGCCGGCGCCGACATCATCGGCGGCCGCGCGGTGGTGGTGCGGGCGACCGACGCCGAGGCCGAGCGCTACTGGCAGAGCTGGGGCTTCATTCCCGCGCGGGACAATCCGTCGGTGCTCATGCGCTCGATCCAGGACGTGGGCCTCTGGCTGGCCGACAAAGGCCACTAGCTCCACGCGCGTAGCGCCTCCGGCAGCGGCAGCGTCCGGGCGCGCCGGCCTGCAGCCGGATGACGATCCCTCACGCAGGGCCAGAGGGAGACGGCGGCCGGCGCGGGGCGGGGGACGCTGGAGAGAAGGGAAAGTCACGATGGCGATGATATTCATAGGTGGTTCACGCGAGACATTCGAGCTGCCGGAACCTGCCATCGCTCGCATCGGCGCAATCGTTGCTGCCGAGCACGGCGTGCTGATTGGCGACGCATCTGGAGCCGATGCCGAGGCGCAGGCCCTGCTCGCCGGCTATGGCTACGACCATGTCGGCGTCTTCCATGCCGGCAAGGAACCTCGCAACAATCTGGGCGACTGGGCTGCCTACCAGGTCCCGTCTCCTGAAGGCGCTCACGGGTATTGGTTCCACGCCGCCAAGGACCGGGAGATGACGCGGCGCGCCGACTTTGGGATGATGGTCTGGGACGGCGCATCACCCGGGACGGCCGCCAACGTGCTTCGGCTCGCCATCGCGAACAAGCCGTGCGTCATTTACGATCTGGCCAAGGGCAGCATGGCGACTACCTACAATGTGCAAGACTGGTGCGCCATGCTCCGCCATGCCGGTCCGGACATTCGCCGCCAAGCCGAAGCCCGCATGATGCCGGACGAACGTCTGGCGTTGCCAGGATGATGGACGCGTGGATCCGCCGACAGCCCGCCGGGTCCGATCCGATAGGCTGGATCCGGCCCCGCGCTGCCAACTCCACTTTTATGGACGGCCGGAGCCGGCTCCTTTCGAAACCGCCCACGCGCAGAGCCGCGGGGCGTTGTGCAGGATGTCTTCTTGACCTGTCTCGCATCTGAGCGGGTGCAAGCGTGCCGAACATGCTGGCTTGCCCGGTCATCCAACTTGGTTGCGAGGCATTCCCCCCAAGGGGCGCGAAGTTCGCTGCCAGTCGACTCCGATCTCGAAACCGCTGTGGCGCCATACCGAACACGCAAGGCAGTTCACACGCCATGCTGCTGTTCGAGGTATTGGCTCAAGCGACATGACCCGAGAGGCTGCAGCCTGTTCCTGCGATCCGGCAGCGTTGCGTCGGCGGTCAAGCGATGGCGGCCTGAGTTCTTGTCCATCTGCCGCATCCGGGACCATTCCCGTTTCATGTCGCCTTTGTAGACGACCGCCTGCTTTATGCGGTCAACCCCCGTTGGGGGTACACTCGGCGAATATTCAGGAAAATTCGATTTGTGTTTTTGTCTGCGGACAGGCGAAGGGCCTGCCCGCTGTTTTTCGGCAAATAGAATTTTCCAGAATTTTCGCCGAGATGACCGCAGCAGGACGGTCCTCTCCTTTGGCGCCATCGGGAATGGTCCCGATGCAACCGAAGGAGAACTACCATGGCCACCACGATCGCAAACCTCACCACCAAGGCCGACGGCTCGATGGAAGGCGTCTTTGCCACGCTCCGGGTCAACGCGCCGATCACCCTGATCCCGAACACCAACAAGTCGCGCGAGGACGCGCCCGACTACCGGATCGTCAACAAGCGCACGGGCTTCGAGATCGGAGCCGGGTGGCACCGCACCTCCCAGCGTTCGGGTGAAGAGTACCTCTCGGTCAAGCTGGAAGCCCCCGAGATCGGCGTCATCTTCGGCAATCTCGCTCCCGCGCCAGGCGGCGAGGAAAACAAGAAGGTCATCCTCTGGAACAACCCCCAGTGAGGCATCGGCGGCCGGCCTCGCAAGGGGCCGGCTCCCCACCGGCAAAGGGAGGTTGCAATGAGCCGCTACACCATCACTGTCACCAGACAGGGCCGCTCGGATCCAGACGCTGTCATCGGCTACGACCCACCGCTTCGGACCTACTTCCTGCAAGCGTTCCCGCACGAAGAAACCGACGAGCCCGCGCTCTGGCTTGGCACCCGCGATCGCGCGTTCGAAACGCTTGAGGATCTTCGCCATGCAGCCATCTCACACGGCTACGACTTTATGCCGCTGTCGCCCGAGATGGCCGCAAAGCTGGTCGATGACAAAGCGGCAGCCAGCGGGCGTCCGGAGCGGGACGGCATCCTCGGCCAACTGCTGAAACACCTCAACCAATCCAAGTAGGCAAACATCTCAGGGCCCGCGACGAAGTATCGTCGCGGGCCCTTTTTTTCGCACGTAGCAAAGAGCCACGAACATCACCTGTCGCAACAGGCGATAGCGGCTCCATACCGCCGGTCATTCCTTCGGCAGTTTGTGCTTATGAATGCGGATATAATCCTGCACAGCCTTTCGCAGCAGTTCGGTCATGCTGTGGCCGTTGCTGATCGCCAGCAGCTTGAAATGGCGCTGCTCCGCAGCCGTCAGGTAATACCCGCAGCGGATCATCTCCTCCTCGCGAATCTTCTTGCCGGCGATCGGATCCTTTTTCTGACCCTGCCGCAGCAGCTTGCGAAAGTCAGGCGTTGCACCCGATGCCGGGTCGGGCGTCTGCGACATGGCCGATCCGGCATGCGGCTCCAGCTTCCGCCCCTCGTTTTTCGCTGATGAAATGAACATGCTCGGCAGTGCCGGCGGCTGCGTGGAAATCGCCTTCATCATGCGGGCTTTCTTGTCGTCACCGGGTTTCGGTGCGGTTTCTTCGCTCATGCCGCGTTCCTTGTGGCTTCGATGAAGGTTTGCAGAAGGTTGTCGAAGACCCCTTCGCTCTCGGCAACCGCCTTCGCGTCAGGCACCGTGGGGCTGTAAAGGGTCTGCCCGGTCTGAAGGTCGCGGTAGGCAACGCGATTGTGCAGGACGTGTTCTGCAATCGGCGTGCCGTTGGCCTGGATGATGGCGCGCAGTTCGGTCAGGGCTCGCGCCCTGCCGTCGATGATGGTCTGCTTGGTCAGCACGAATATCGCAGGCAGCGGTTTACCCCGGCTCTCGACCGCCAGCGGGATGTAGTGGTCGGTGATCTGGATGGCGGCGGTCACATCGTCGAGGGCAAAATAGACCGGCACGACAACAATATCGGCTGCGAAGAGCCCGGCCATGAGGTTGTCATTTGTGGTGCCTTCCGTATCGATCAAGACGACGGAGCGCTCACCGTTGTGAATGGCTGCGGCGTCAAGGATTTCCTGCGGTGTCATCGCGCTCACCAGCTGCAGTCTGTCAGGACGATTGCCAGCTTCACCCAGCATCTGGAACCAGCGGTTCATGTTCTGCCGCCGGTCGCCGTCGACAAGAGTGACCGAATAGCCCCGATGCAGCGCGACGGATGCAAGGGCGCGCAGCATCGTCGATTTGCCAGTGCCGCCCTTGGGGATCGCAGCGGAGATGATCATTGGGGGCCTCCTTCCGGCGTAGGCTCCATGTTTCGTTGCTCCTTGTTAACAAGGCAACAAGTCATCATGGACACATGGAATAATATCACGGCGGAATTCGCCCTACTACAACATTGGCGTAACCAATCGAAAGTTCACCAACCTCGCCAGGCGCGTTTCAGACGCCATCTTCGATTCGTTCCACACTTTTGCGAAGAAGAACCTGACAAAGGGTTACCCGCTGCTGATTTCCGGGGGGTGTGGATTGAACTGCGAGTGGAACCGCCGTTGGCTCGAAACGAATCTCTTTTCCGACGTTTTCATTCCGCCATGCTCAAACGATACAGGCTCTGCGATCGGGACCGCAGTCGACGCTATGCGGCATTTTACAGGCAAGGCCAAGATCAAATGGAACGTCTATTCAGGCCAGCCTTTCACACTTGACGAATTTGACCGGACCGGGCTCGAGGTCCATCCACTCGACTACGGCCAGGTAGCCTCGGCGTTGCTCGATGACAAGGTGAGCGGCGCGAAGGCACCGACCATCCCTGGATGGCATTCCCTGCACAGCATCCATCGGGGATTGCGAACCTCAACGGTGCCGAAGACGGTTCGGATCCGGCTTGTCGTGTAGTCCTTGACCGGTCGGAACGTATGGCAATCCGGGCAAACCGGGCGAAGAAGGGCATACGTCTCCGCCTCATGATTCACGACCGCGTTCTGCAGCGCTGCCATGATCTTCTTGCTATCGCCGATCGACAAGCCGATGTCGCCGTGGAACAGGCTCTCCCAGCTCTTGTCTATGCGGACCTCCTTCCGGCATGTGTCGCCAAATTCGTTCCGGCCCTCGATCGTAACCGTTCATTCCACCGCCATCGCCACCTCCTCAAAGCGGTGGTTATGGACCATTCAGGCCTAAAAATCCGTGCTCAACCCCACAGAAGTTACCGGTCTCAACGCCGAGGTTCCCGCCGACAAGGCCGTGCACGTCGTCCTCGACAACTATGCTCCCCACAAGCATGCCAAGGTGCGCCGCTGGCTCGACCGCCACGAGCGCTTCACCTTCCACTTCACCCCGACCTCGTGCTCCTGGCTCAACGCGGTAGAGGGCTTCTTCGCCAAGCTGTCGAAGCGGCGCCTAAAACACGGCGTCTCCCACTCCGTCGTAGACCTTCAGGCCGACATCAACCGTTTCCTCGCCGAGCACAACCAGCAGCCAAAGCCCTTCACCTGAGGCCGCCGATTCCGACAAGATCATCGCCGCCGTCAAACGCGGGCACCAAGTGTTGGATTCCATCCACTAGGTCCCAAACGGTTCGTAGCGTAGCGGCATGCTGTTTGTGATTTCGGCGGCCTCAGGCGGCAGGAGTGCGATGCCGTCGGCCAACGCAACGGCCGTCAAATTGGCCGAGGTTCCACGTTCAGGCATCTCCAGCACAGGTTCACCCATTTCGGTGCGGCCGGATATGCGGACGGGCACAAACTCAGTTCGGCCTTGCCGCTTTTTGCAGTTGAAGCCAGCCACCGCCGGGAACCATTGCGGCTGGGTCTCCGCGAGGCCAGCCAGCCTTCGCAAGGCAGGCAGGACAATCTGCCGGAACGCTATCAGCGCCGCGTTGGGATTGCCTGGCAACCCTGCAAAGACTGTTTTCCTGATCCTTCCGACCTTCAGCGGCTTGCCCGGCCGCATCGCGACGTTGAGGACGCCAAGGTCGGCACCATGGGCCTGAACAGCCACCACCGCATGGTCTTCCTCGCCTGCCGAGACCCCGCCTGTGGTAACCAGGGCATCACAGGACGTGACGGCGCGAGCGACAACGTCTGTGAGGAGACCCAGGCTGTCAGGGACCATGCCGAAGTCGACGATCTCCGCCCAAGGACAACCCGCCAGCAACGAGCTCAGCATGGTCTGATTGGAATTGTAAATCTGACCGTGTTCGAGGGGCTCGCCCGGTTCTTTCAACTCGGTTCCGGTGGAGAGCAGTCCTATCCGGATCTTTCGAAGCACCTGGACGTCAACGATCCCCACCGCTGCCAACAAGGTTAGATCCCTGGCGGACAGGCCCTTGCCCCGCCGTACCAGTTCCGTGCCGGCGCTGACGTCCTCGCCAGCAAAACGGATGTGACGACCACGACGGGGCCGCTCGTCCATCGTGACGGTGTCGCCAATTCGCTCACAGCGCTCTTGCATGACCACGGCATCGAAGCCCCACGGGACGGGTGCTCCCGTGAATATCCTGAGTGCAGTTCGTGGGTCGAGGTTCTCAAGAGCGCGCACATCGCCGGCGACCACCCGTTCAGCCAGACGAAATGTCCAAGGCCCTTCCCCGTCGAAATCCGCCGTTCGAACGGCAAACCCGTCCATGGCGGAATTATCGAACGGAGGCAGCGAAATAGGCGAGCATATATCGGCGGCGCAAACCCTCCCTAATGCACCGACGAGCGAGACTGTTTCCCTATATCGAACAGGTTTGGCGAGCGCGATGGCTTTGGCTACCGCCGTCTCGAACGGGATAGCTTCGCCACTCTGCCCGGCAGAACAGTCGGCTTTCAAAACAGGTTTCACCGCGTGACACACGATCGCTCCCTCCTTTACGTTGTTCTCGAAACGCAAAGACCAAAGGTTTCTAACCTGACACACTCTTGAGATAGGCGATGACGTTTTTGACGTCGTCGGGATTCTTGAGGCCAGGGAACCCCATTTTGTTCGCCGGCACTTTCGCCTTGGGATCTGCCAGATATTCCATCAGGTTCGGCTCATCCCATACGAGGCCCGCACCGCCCACATCCTTCATGGCTTTCGAATAAGAATAGCCAAGGACGGTCCCCGCTGTCCGGCCCACGACGCCCTTCAAGGATGGCCCGACTCTGTTTGCTTCGGTAGCAGCGCTGTGGCAGGCGGCGCACTTTTTGAAGACCGCCTTGCCTCCCTCGATATCCTGGGCCCGGGCGACCGGAGGCAGTAACGCCAAAACCATTGTGGCACCGACGAACAGATATTTCACGTAGGAACTCCCCGTCCTCTCACGTCGACCAGCTTGTTCCAGCGATTCATGTGTTTCTCCCATTTGGCGAAATGCCGTCGCAAACAGCTCTGCAACGCTTGTGCCACGGAAAAGCCGGCGATTTTATTGCAAGATGCGAATGGACCCCACCTCCAAGTGCCCACCACGTCCGGAAATGAATGCTGCGCTGCCGAAGGTTCACGAAGTCGAACGGCCCAAGGTCCCGCTCATTCCTAGACCGAGCCTGCGTTGTGAAGTGCTTGACGTGCAAAACAGAGTCCCTTTGGCCCGGACGGAGAACAGAGCCGGTACAGTGATTGCGATCGTCAGGGCGACGGAAGATTTCAGGAATGTTCTGCGTTGCATCTTGGTACCTCCCTTGGGTTCAGAAAAATGGTCTGGCCTTCCGGAACTCGACTTCCGCAGGGTTTGCAGGGCGCCAAGTCACCGGCTGATCTGTCCAGCAAACCGGCTGGGTGCGCGTTGACATAGATGGAATAGAGCGAGGTCTGAGCAGTGATGTAGAGGCGGTTGTGCTTCGGACCGCCGAAGCACAGGTTGGAGACGATTTCGGGAACCAGGAAGCGACCGATCCGCGTCCCGTCCGGAGCGTGGACACGGACCGCATCGGCGCTGGAAGCCCAGATGCTGCCGCCGCGATCGACGCGCAACCCGTCGAAGAATCCTGCCTCACATTCGGCCAGGGTGCCGCGCGACCGCAGGGAGCGACCGTCCTCGGCGACACCATAGGTCTTGATCGCACGCGGCAGCCCTTGAACATGGCTTGCGCCGGTATCCGACACTAGAGGATGCTCTCGTCTGGCGAGAAAGCCAGACCGTCGGGCTGAATCAGATCGGTGATGACGGCGGTCACCGCGCCGGAGGACTCGTCGAACCGGTAGACATGGGAGCCGCCGATCTCTGGCCGGGCAATCATGCCTTCGTAGTGGCTATCAATGCCGTAGACCGGGTCGGTTAACCAGATCGTTCCGCCGGATTTGACCACCACATCGTTCGGCGAATTGAGCCGCTTGCCGTTGACGGTTTCGACCAGGGGGCGCCAATTGCCATCGTGCTCGAGCCGGGAGATGCGCCGGCCGCGATGCTCGCAAGCGACGATGCGGCCTTCACCATCGAGCGTATGTCCGTTCTGGTTGTTGCACTGTGTCTCGAAGACGCAAACGGAGCCATCGCCTGCGTCGTAGCGCAGCAGACGGTCATCGGGGATGTCCGACCACAACAAAAGCCGTGCGGCCGGGACATAGACCGGTCCTTCCGCCCAGCGGTTGCCGGTCCACAGCGGTTCGAGCTTGGCATGCCCGCTCGTCAGCTTTCGGAACCGATCGTCCAGAATCTCGTAGTCGCTCATATCATGAGCCAGGATGTGTTCTGTTGCTCACTTTGAAGGTTGCGCAGCAGTCTTGGGCATGGCCTTGTGGGCGGCGCCGCGCTTGCGCTGGGCGTAGCCAGCGATGCCGATGGCGACGAGCAGCGTCACCCTGTTGAACAGGGGTCGATAAAGAACGAGCCGCCAAACTGCTGGATGCCGGAAATGCCAATCGCAAGGATGATGACGCCAGTCATCGTGCCCCAGACTCTCCCGGCGCCCGTCGAGCCAAGAAGAGGCCCCCGACGAGAGCCGGGAGAAGATATTGGATGCTGGTCCCGGAAGCGCTTCGTGATCATCGTCTTGCCCATGCCGCTGTCGCCGGAAGGCATTCGCGTCCTCGCGGATAGATAAGCCAGCGCCATGCGGCCCGTCATCCCACCGCTGTTCGGCCAAGCGAAACGGCGTCGAGGTCCTCTTCGATCACCCCGGCCGCGTATAACTGATCGAGCAGGTCGGCGACTGCAAGGGCGCTCGCTCCGTCCGTCGCGACTGCAATTGCCGCACGCGATTAGATGGCCAACGGAAATCGGAACAACCTCGTCGAGCACCCGGTGTTCAATGTTGCGTGAGCGGAGATGGAAGTACCGGTTCCCTGCCTCGTATTGCAGATCTCCGTGGAAGCGGATCGGCAGGTTCGGAGGTGGGCTTTCGAACATATGCTCGTCGATGATGCACTGCAGCCCTTCCCGGAACTCGTCGGGTGTGCTGAAGAAACGTTCGTCCACGATGCGGTACCCGAGAGGCCAGCGTTCGCTCCCCGGTACCGGCGTCACCAGTTGTAAACGTCCTTGCCGCATATTTACGAGGAAGCCGGAAACACAGGCGATCGTCGTGGGATAGCCCTCCGCCAAGGCTATTGCATCATCTTTGTTGGCTGCCTGGAGTTTCTCCTGCCGGGCGCGCACGCGCGCGCCCGGTGAAAGCCTTTGCGGTCGGCGCCTCTTTGCCCTGCAGGATGAGTTCGACCCCCATCAGGTCCACGGGCGAAAACGCCGCGTGAATCTGATTGAGATGGTTCGTGCTCAGCACGGAGAAACGATTCGTCACGCCACCGTAGCGTTTGAACAGTTCGAGCACGCGCCTGGTGAGCGCCTGATCCTTGAGCGGGGCGGCCGTCGTCGTTTGTGGCAATGCGCCCGTGATTTGATGGTAGTCGAACAGAAAGCGGTCGTAGTCCGGGTTATCGATCGGATTCTGTGGCCCAGTAGCAGAAGCCAGTGCGGGCTGCCGAACCAAACATCTCGCTCGCGACACCGACCACACCGCGCCAAACCTCGGCATGCTCCTCGCTATACTCATAATAGCCCTTGAAGCGGTCGGCCGACAAGCCGCAGAACCAGCAACCGACGGTACAGCCTTCACTCAGCTCGAAAGCGATGATGGGGTGCGTGATCGACGGCGCCAATTCGCCCAATTCGTCGTTACAGCGCCGGCTTTGGCGCTCGCGCCAGGCATGGAAGCGAGGGTTGACTGTCGACATTTCGCCATCGGCGCGCAGCATGTCGCGATAGCGCAACATCTCGCGCATATACTCGTCCCACATCATAGCCAGCGGCCACGGGGCAGACTCCGGCTTGAAGCGGTGCTTCACGTAGTCCCCGCACCAGAGCGGCAGCATCTCCATTGGGTCAACTTCGATGCCGTAGCGCTCTGTTACCGATCGAGGGGCGTCGAGGTTCTCCGAAAGGGCCGTGCGGAACTTCCTGTCACCGGCCAGCCGCTCCATGAAGCGCTTGACGTGTGGCAACGTTCGCCGTTCCTCCGGCGTGCGCTGGTCAAAGATTTGTTGCCAGTGTTCGCGAGGGTACGGGTGAGCCCTTGAAGCGGCCCGTTGTACGCCTGATAGCATGATCGCATCCTCGACGCGGTTTGCTCTGATGTTACATCAGACCGGCTCGTCCGAGCCAATGCGGTTAGGTTGCGACCACAACAACAACTACGACAACTAATACGACCGCAGCGACGCTAGTTCTTCCCCCGACTTGCGCAGGGCTCATGGATACATCCATAGCGGAATTAGCCAACGCAGTGGTCTGTACAAAGCTGGTCAAGGCCGGAACGCTCGAACCACGCTTGCGGCCTGCAATCGCGCCGAGCTTCTTCGTACTGGACTTCTGCCGGCTGTTCGATCGGATGTAACTTTTAACCTCGTCAAGCGTGATGTTGTAGTTGAGGCTCTTTCCAATCGCTACGATCGATGCAAGCCCTCCAACGCGTCGTTTAAGGTTTTCAAGCGGACTGCCTTTTTTTCCTAAATCGTTGACGAATCGCTCTAAGTCAGTTTTCCGCATAACGAATTCGTGCCTTTGCTCAATGTTGCCAAACTATCCATTTCGCTCTCACAAGCGATCGGATGATGGTTCCGTGAACAAGCAAGCGCTGTACCAACCTCAAAATTCTGACTTTGCGCGTTGTCTGACAGTACGCATTGTCAACTTGCCGACCTTTTGGGTTGCGAATCGTCAATTGGCCCGCTCCGTGCGGATGCGGGTGAGGATCTCGCCCAAACCTGGCCTGCCGTGATAATGGGTGGTCGAGATCAAGACGCAAATCCGCCTGCACCTGTCGACATCCTGCCCCGACCAAGGCATCCTGCGCATCGTTCTCGATCGCATCCCCAACATAGCCGACGGGGCGTCGGACGCCCCGAAAACGAACCCGCTGACCTCTCAATCCGCAAACCCCGCCTTCCATCACAACGGATGATCGCCGGCGCCCGTGAGGCTTGTTGAAAAAGCACGCAAGGGCAACCACATCGCCGCTTCAGGCCGCCAAAAACTCACCGCGGTGCATCAAGGCGGCTAGGCGCCACTCGAAAACTTTCGGCGGGCGCAGCGTGACCAATCTCATTCAAGGCTTGCCGGAGGCTGCCAAAGTGAAAGTAGTAGGTCCTCACGCGCGGAACCGAACGGGACCGATCTACGATGTTTCGCGATAAGCGGCCCTTCTCGACCCACAAGTCGCGCAATCCCTCGAGCATTGCCTCGCGCGGAAGCGGTTTCGGCCGCCGCTCGTCCAGGCGCTTCCGCGCCTGATCGTCATTTTTGCAAGATGGACCTCGCGAGATTGCCGGTCAGCGGAAAGGACCTGCAGGCTGGGCTGCTTCGCGCATCTCTTGAGCAAGGCGGCGTGGGAGGCACCCGGGAATAGATGCTGGCACCTGCCACTAAATGAGAGTTCAGGACCGAGAGGCCGTAAGAATAATGCACTGGCAGGATAAGCGCCGCCCGATCCCGATGGCCGAGTTCCAGATGCGGACCGCGCTCTGACTTGTTTCCATGTTAAGATGGCAACAAGTCCTCAACGCATCATGGAGACATCAAAGCAAATCGCGATCGCCCGCCCGCACTGGCCACTGGCAGGATAGCCTATTTTGTGATACACACAAAAATAGGCGGCGCGGCCCTGGGGGGCCTTAGCGCCCGCAAGCGGGCTTGAGAGATGGATGCAGACGCCCAGAAAGCAGCGATCAAGAGCGCGTCACGACGCTATGGCGAGGTGACGCACATCCGGTTTTCGGCTGACGAGCTGGCCAGCCTCAAAGCCATTGCGGAGCGGGACGGCGTGACCGTCAGCGAGGCCGTGCGGCGTCTTGTGCGCGCCGAGGCTGGGCATCTGCCTATCGCGTCCGAGGCGTTGCGGCCGGCGATCGTGGACATGACCGATCAGCTGCGGCGGGTCGGCATCAATTTCAACCAAGCCGTGCGTGCCATAAACGACGGCCGTGTTGCCCATGATGGGGACCTTGAGCAGGCGCTGATCGCGGTGGGCGACCTTGTGCGGCAGTTTCGCGATGAACTGAAAACGATGACTGGCGGATCCCGCAAGGCGAGGGAGGCGAGGCCATGAGCGGTCGTCTTGCTGGCTACGCGGCCGAAATCGAACGCTATCTGCGGGGTGGGGCCGGCATAAAGCGTGAGGAGCTGGACGACGACAAGTCCGTGACGGGCGCCCGACGCGGGGCTGCCGAATTCCAGGCGATGAAGAGTTATGAGCGGACCGGTGGCGGCGGACGCCTCGGGCGAGGACAAGCCGGCTCGACGGCAGTTGGCGGCAGGAACGCCCCTCGTTCGTCGCCGGGAGGATCGGGCGCGGCGGGGAGCTCCGTCTCCAGCGGGGCACCGAAGCCCACTGCTGCTGCGAGTTCGCCCAGGGCCCCTAGCGCGCCGATCATGGTCTATGGCGCCACGCTCGCCGGTTTCCGGCCGGAAGAGGAGGAGGAAGACTGGAAGCGGCGCGGCGGCGGAGGCCGTGGCCGTGGTGCTGTTCGTCCGAGCGGTACAGGGCGAGCAGCGCGGGCGGGCTATCAGGCGCGGGCAGTGGCGGCACGAGCCGGCTATGCCGCCGGCGCGCAGCCTGCCGTGTTCAAGGTCATGCCCAATCCGCCATCGACCAAGGACGCAGCCGCACGGCTGCTCAATTATCTTGGGAGGCGTGAGGACGAAAAAGGCGAGAAGCACGACATCGAGATTTTCGACGAGGATGGGCAGGTCCTTGCGACAGGCGGCGCAAGAAAGGCGTTCCTTGAAAAGTTTTGCGAGACGTTCGAACCACCCCTGGAAAACACCAATTTTCTGGAGGTTCGTTTCGAGCTCGCTGGCCACGTCACCGATGCCGCCTTGAGCGTGGCGCTGAAGAAGGCATTCGGCGCAAAACCGTTCATCTATGCACAGGATGGACAGACGGTGCAGGTTTACGCGCACACCGATAAGCGGGCCGGACCGCTTGCGAGAGTCCTGGCCGGCGGTCGGGAGAATTCGCGCAGCAAGGCGCTCGACAAGATCGAGGCGCGCTTATCTGAGGCGATGGACGCGGCTGGGGTGGTCGCCAAGGCAGAGGTGACTGCGGCCGTCAGCCGTGAACCCAAAGCGAAATACTTTTTGCAAAAGTTCATCCGTACAAACAAAGACGTACGCACTGCGAACGGCGAGCCAATTCGGGGCGCGAGGAACCCCGCCAAGGCGGCGGCTTCGGTCTATGATCAATGGCGCCCGCAGTTTTCGGGGCGTGAGCGCCGCAATGCCTATCACCTGCTTTTCTCGGCGAGAGCCGGCACCGATGCCAACGCCGTCATGGCCGCGGCGCGCGCCGTGCTCGAGGAGCGCGCGCCAGGATACAAGTTCGTCCTGGCGCATCACAAGGACACCAAGCACGTCCATATCCATGCGATGGTGCAGGCACGGTCAGCCGACGGCGAGCGCCTGAAATTCTACAAGCCTGATCTCGCCGCCTGGCGCGAGGCATTTGCGGAAAAAGCACGCGACAACGGCATTGCCATGGTGGCGACGCGGCGCATGGATCATGCGATGACGCGGCCATTCACAAAGGAGCATGCCGGAGCCTACAGCCGCGCCCAAAGCGATCCGCGCTACCAGGTCAGCGCTAGGACAATGGAGCGGGTGGAGGCCAAGCGGCAACGCCGTTTGGACGGGCAATTCCTCGTCGTGAACGGCGATGCAATCGTTGCCGCGTGGCAAAAGACTGTGACGACGATGCGGACCGCAGGCATAGTCGGTCAGGCTCTCTCGGCAGCGGAATCGATCGGCAACAATTTTCTGCGGTTTCGTGGCGATCGGACAGAGGAAGGGCAACCAGCTCCTGCCGCGGATCGCGGTGCTGATCAATCGGGGCAGAAGCCTTTCCTGTCCCATCCCGGTGTGAGAGAATTGAATGCATTGATAGGAGATTTGGATATGGCGCAAACCCCCTTGGAAATGCGGCGTCAGATGGCCCGCGTCAATCAGGCTCTGGACAATATGCGCGGGACGCTGCCGCCGGCGCATCAAGGACAGTTCGAACAATATCGTGAAGAGGTGAACGATAAGATGCACGACCGTCTGGCGCGGCTGCAATTCGAGCGGCAGCAGCAGCGTCGTGGTGGTGGCGGTGAGGAGCCAATCCCCGAGCGCGAGGCGCGAGGGCAAGACCTCCCAACTCGGGAAGATCCCCGCGAGCCGATTAAGCCGCGTACAGGCGCCGAGCAAGAGAAGGTGAGAGCCAAGCAGAAGGACGCGAACAAACAGAAGGCGCGGCAGTCGGAAGAGCAGGACCGGAAGACCCAGCGCTCAAACGATAACGACTACGAGCGCTGAACAAGGGCCGACCTAGGGTCCTACCGCAGGGGTAGGTTTGCGACGCACTCGTCACACAATGATCAGGAATGGCAGCAATGCGCCCAATCCCAGTCATTCCGGCCCTTTCGTCGATCGCCCGAAAGCGGACGACGCTTTCTAGCGCCGGAAGCGTGTGCTGCCGAGAACGCTACTCCATGCCGCTCAGGCGGTATGGTGACCGAAATGCCTCCAGCATTCACCGAACGGCCATTACAGCCCGCCGCCTGTTCCGCGACGATCAAATCGGGATCAGTCCAAGGATTTCAGAAGAGATGGACCGTATGGGGTGGGAGTTCGTCCGGTCAGCGCCTTGTTTGCCCAATCAGGTGTCGCCGATCAGCGCGCGTCCGACGGCAGCTTCGCAGCCATCTCGCCGACTTCGTCGCCGCATACAACTTCGCACGAAGACTCAAGACCCTCAAAGGTCTCACACCCTATGAGTTCGTGTGCAAGACATGGACCTCCCAGCCCGAACGCTTCACCGCAAACCCGATCCAGCAAGTGCCGGGACTAAACATCTAGCCCTCAGCCGCGATCCGCCTTTCGAGATAGTGACGGTACTCATCAACAATGGACGATTGCTGATCGGTACAACCTGCCCGCACCGCGTCGATCGCGGCGTAGGCCATCGGGAGGCTGTTCCATTTCAGCTTGTCGGACGTGTCCAGCAGCTTCGTGCGGTCATGTTGATAAAAGAAGTCGCGAAGGCGCTCATCGAGCAGTTCGGGGTGGCGCTCGTAGATCAACCGATACCCATGATAGCGCAGGCGCGCATCCTCGAGCGCGGCGACGATCGAGACGCGGTCTTGCCAGGGAGCGCTGTGGAAGGCGTTCATCCGCGACTTGTCCCCGTTGGGAATGAAGCTGGCATAGATCTGCTCTTCGACGTACGGTGAGGTTTCGAACTCGGCGCGCCCCAATGCGGCGGCGGTGATCAGCCTGCGGCGAAGCAGCTGATCCTGCTGGATCCTCGCCGCCGCGTGTATGATCTGGGATGATGGGTGGACGGCCCCTTGCGGCATCGAATGTGCCAAGCTGGCCGTGTTGAAACCCAGCGGAGGAGACCGTCCGTCATGCAAGCTATCAGATTTGGTATCGATTTGGCCAAGAACGTGTTTCAGGTGCACGGCGTGGATGCGACCGGGCAGGTGGTGGTGCAGCGTCAGCTGCGCCGTGCGCAGATGGTGAAGTTCTTCACGGCTCAGCCGCCGGCGCTGATCGGCATGGAGGCTTGCGGCTCGGCCCATCATTGGGGCCGCACGTTCAGCGCGCTTGGTCATGAGGTCAAGCTGATGCCGCCGGCCTATGTGAAGCCCTATGTCCCGCGCAACAAGAACGATGCCCGCGACGCGGAAGGCTGTTGCGAAGCGGTGAGCCGGCCGAAGATGCGCTTTGTGCCGATCAAGACGGTCGAACAGCAATGAGCCAGGGGGCTGCATCGCACGCGTAACCTTCTGGTGCGCCAGCGCACGCAGTTGGCCAACGCCATTCGTGGCCTGCTCTATGAGA
>NZ_JAMYUM010000038.1:0-28892 GCF_040322975.1 Mesorhizobium sp. M0074 | reverse complement strand
CATCACAAGGTGTCCACCTATTTTGGTGGACACCTCATGCATCAGAGCACTCAACAGCAAAAGGTGCGGGGAAATTCGCGCTTACCCTTGGCGTAGGCGACGCACTTGTCCTGCAGCCAGGCGTTCAGCTCCTCATAGGTCTTGAAGCGCAGCCTGGGCGTGAAGAAGCGCTCACGCACCAGCCCGACCTGGTTCTCGACCTGACCCTTCCCAGCCCGACGCTGGCGTGCAGGCGACCGGCTGCACCAGATAATGGCTACACATCTGCAGGAGGCGGCGATTGTATTGGCGGTCCTTGCCAACAAAGATCGTTTCCACCGCCGTCTTCATGTTGTCGTAGATGCCGCGCGTGCAGGCGCCGCCGAAGAAGGCAAAGGCCCTGTCATGGGCGTCGAACACCATCTCCTGCGTCTCGCGCGGATAGGCCCTGACGAACATCATGCGGCTGTGGCAGAGCCGAACATGGGCGACCTTCACGGTCACCGTCACGCCGTTGATCAGAACGATCTCGTGGCTCCAGTCGAACTGGTAGGCCTCTCCCGGCGCGAAGAACAGCGGCACATAGGCTTCCGCCGTTGCCGATCCTTGCGCCTTCGCCCAGCCCTTGGCGTATCGACGGACCGCATCGTAGCTGCCTTCATATCCGAGCCCGCGAAGCTCCTCGTAAATCCGGATCAGAGTCAGCCGCTCGCGCGCCGCCTTGGCGTGGTTGCCACTTAAAAGCCCGTCGAGCTGATCCTGCCAGGGGCCGATCTTCGGCATCGGCTGATGCTCACGCTCGTAGGAGAACGATGTCGCGTCCGACCGCAGCACCTTCCGGACAACCTTCCGCGATATCCTCAATTCGCGGCAGATCTCCTTGATCGACTTCCCCTGGACCAGCGAAAGCCGACGTATCTTCGCAATCGTCTCCACAACCAACATCCAAAACAAATGCCTCCGATGAAACCGAAGGCAGTGTGACAACCCTGCGTTACAGGGGTCCTTTTTGGGGTCAGACTCAATCTCGCTGCATGTGAAGGCTGAAGTCGCGATTTTTCCGAGGGGGTCAGCGCGATGGAACGGAGATCTGGGTCGACGAAACTGGCGCCGGCGGGCTTCGTCGTCGAGCATGCGGAGATCGACACGGATTGCGTATTTCTTGACGTTCGCGCTACGGCGCTTTCGGCAACGTGCCCGTGCTGCGGGACCAGTTCACTCCGGACCCAGAGCCGATATCAGCGACAAGCCGCCGATTTGCCGATCGCCGGTCGGCGGGTTTTCCTGCGGGTAACGGTTCGCCGTTTCTGGTGCGACGCCGTTCTTTGCCGCCGCCGCATTTTTGCCGAGCGGTTTGGCGCCGATATTCTGGCTCCGTTATCGCGAAGGACCGGACGTCTTGAGACGATCGTTCATCACTTGGGGCTCGCGCTTGGCGGCAGGCCGGCTGCGGCCTTTGCCGATCGCCTCATGATGCCGGTGAGCAACGATACCCTGTTGCGTGTCGTGCGCCGCAGGACTGAACAGCCACGTGATGAGCTCGCCATCATCGGCATTGACGACTTTGCATTTCGGCGCGGTCAGCGATACGGGACGATTGTCTGCGATCTCGAACGCCGCAGGCCGGTGACATTGCTGCCTGATCGCGAGCAGGCGACATCGCAGGCATGGCTCATGGGCCATGCGTCCATCACGACCGTCGCGCGTGACCGAGGTGGTGGATATGGCGAGGCGATCGCCAAGGCGTTGCCACATGCCGATCAGGTGGCCGACCGCTGGCACCTGATGGAAAACGCCAGCCGAGCCTTTCTCGACGCGGTTAGCAAATCCATGCGGCAGATCCGAAAGGCCGTCGGCTGCGGCGCGGCAATCAACGTGAGAGCGCAGCGTCAATCAGGGGTTCTTCCGCATATTTGGTGCAGGTTGCGGGATTCACGGCCGGTGCGAATAAGTTCATAGAGTCGGAATCGCAGTCGACGCCGTGATTTGCCCGTGCTCCATGCCTTCCGCTTGCTGATTTCACCCGAGCTTTCGATTGTCCAAATTCTGCCGCAGGCCGAGAGGGTGGTGCTTGTGGCTCGGCCGAAGGCGATGGACTCCTGCTGTCCATGTTGCGGTCGCCGAACCCGCCGCGTCCACAGTCACTACATGCGCCGGTTGGCCGATCTGCCGTGGCAGGGACGGGTTGTCGAAATCCAGCTTCACGCACGACGGTTTCGATGTGCCGATCCCCAATGCCCGCGCCGGATCTTCACCGAGAGACTTCCTGAGACGGTTCAACCGAAAGCTCGACGCACGGTTCGGCTCGGCGAAAGCCAGCTAGCGATGGGCTTCGCGGCGGGTGGTGAGCCGGGCTCACGCCTGTCGGACAGGCTCGCCATGCCGGTGAGCGGCGACACACTGTTGCGGATGATCCGCGCGGCCGGGTTCGAGCCGTCGCAAGGGCCGCGGGTGGTCGGCATCGACGACTGGGCTTGGCGCAAGGGGCAGCGCTAGGGGACGATCATCTGCGATCTGGAGCGCAACCGCGTCCTCGATCTGTTGCCGGATCGAAATGCCGACACAGTCGCATCCTGGCTGGAGCGCCATCCTGGCATCGAGGTCATCGCGCGCGATCGTGCCGGCGTTTATGCCGAGGGCGCCCGTCGCGGTGCTCCCGATGCAACGCAGGTCGCCGACCGCTGGCATCTTCTCCAGAACCTGGGCGAAGCGTTGCGTCTGGCCGTCGGTCGCCATCGCAAGGCGGTCAGCGCCGCCGGAAAGGCCATGGCGTCCGAGATGGCCGGAAACGCTGAAGCCGAGCCGGAACCACCGGAAGAGACTTCCACGAAGCTTGATGGCCTGCGCCGGTCGCGACGCGACCAGCGCAGTGAACTCTATGCTGAAATCCTTGACTTGCGGGAGGCCGGCCTGTCGCCGCGCCAGATCGCGCCTCGGATTGGCATGAACGTGAGAACGGTCGAACGCTGGCTTGCAGCGGGCGGGGAGCCCGAACACCGACGGCCGCCCGCGCGCTCCGTCCTCATGGATCCTTTTCGAGACTATCTCGAAAAGCGCTGGCAGGTAGGCCAGCACAACGGGTTGCAACTGTGGACCGAAATCAAGCGTCGCGGCTTTGAAGGCAGCAGGGCGACCGTCTACAGGTGGACCGCCGCCCGCAAGGAGCGGTCATCGACCGCTCCGCCAAATTCGCGATGGCGGCCGCCATCGCGTCTGAACTGTGCATGCCTCCTCAGCGAGGACCCGACATCTCTCGACGAACAGACCGAGCGGTTCTTGTGCCATCTCTATGAACACGCGCCACAGCTTGCTATCGCGGGCGAACTTGCCCGCCGTTTTGCTGCATTGATACGCGGCGACGATGATGCCGGCCTCGAGCAATGGATCGCCGATACCGCGGACAGCGAACTGGCTTCCCTTGCAGCAGGCATCGGCCGTGACATCGAGGCTGTCCGGGCGGCAATCACCCAGCCCTGGAGCACCAGCCCCGTCGAGGGACAGATCAACCGTCTCAAAACCATCAAGCGCCAGATGTATGGCCGCTCGGGATATCCACTGCTGAGAAACAGGCTCCTGGCAGCTGCCTGACCCGTGCAATAGCCCGCCCATGGAGGGCCGAAGGGGACCTGCACCAAATATGCGGAAGAACCCCAGATTGTCGCGCTATAGTCGGCAGCACCATCATAGATCCGAGGCTTCTCACCTATGCCGAACGACTACAGTATGAGGGATATCAGCGCCGGCAGGAAACCAACGAGGCCATTCTGGAATTGTCGAAGCAGGGCATTCCGATCAAGCAGATCGTCAAGCGGACCGGGCACAGCCGCAAGCTCGTCCGTAGCGTCCTGCGCGGCCAGCGCTGCGATGTGTTCCGCGTCCGACAAAGCTCGCTCGAGGAATGGCTCCCCTGGCTGGACAGCCGTTGGGGGCAAGGCGCGCGCAATGCATCGGCGCTCTGGCGCGAAATGCGCGAGAAGGGCTTCTGCGGCCAGATCGGCGTCGTCTCTGAATGGGCGCGGCGCCGACGGCTGGCCGGAAAGGCCGATCAAAGCGCACTTGCCCGCACGCCTTCGGCACGAAGCATCGCCAGGCTCATGACGCTGGCGCGCGACGACCTGTGCGGATTCCAACGATTTACCGGACGGCATTCCGATCAAAAACCGGACGCGATTCCGAGAATTAACCGGACGCGATTCCGATTAAATACCGGACAGTTTTGAAGCCTGGATAGTGCCTTTGGGTCAGCAACCTGGGCATGCATTTCCTCGACGTAGAGGAGAGACGCATGCCGAAGAGAAGAAGGCTGACCATGAGACAATTGAGACAACTGCTTCGCCTAAACGCGGACGGCATAAGCGTTCGCGACATTGGCGCCATGCTTGGGATTGCCCGCAGTACGGTGCAGGACAACATAGAGCGAGCGACTGCCGCCGGCCTTTCCTGGCCGTTGCCGGCGGAGCTGACGGACGATGTTCTCGAACATCGGCTCTTCTCCCGTCAGGGCGTCAAACAAGGGATACGCCGACGCACCGAGCCTGACTGGGGGGCGCTGGCCGTCGAACTGAAGAAGCCGGGCGTGACGCTGTCGATCCTGTGGGAGGAGTATCGGGCGGTTCATCCTGAAGGCTACGCGTACAGCCGTTTTTGTGATCTCTTTAGAGGCTTCGAGCGGCGGCTGTCGCCAACGATGCGCCAGGAGCATGTCGCCGGTGACAAAGTGTTCGTCGACTACTCCGGCAAGAAGCTGCCGATCGCGGACCGCAAGACCGGGGAGATCCGCCAGGCCGAGATCTTTCTCGGGGTGCTCGGCGCGTCGAGCTACACCTTCGCCGAGGCGACCTGGAGCCAGACCCTGCCGGACTGGATTGGCTCGCATGTGCGCATGTTACGCTTTTTTGGCGGCGTCCCGCGCCTAATTGTTCCCGACAATCTGAAGTCTGGCGTGAATCGGTCGAGCTTCTACGACCCCGAGATCAACCGCAGCTTCGGCATGATGGCTTCGCACTACGGTGTCGGCGTTCTGCCGGCGCGACCGAAGCGGCGTCCGTTTCGCGCAGAGCTGCATTCTCGGCCGGCTGCGTAACCACACGTTTTTTTCCCTGGACGAAGCCAATGCCGCTATCCGGGAGGCTGTCGAGCGGATCAACACCCACGTCATGCGCCAACTGGGCCAATGCCGGCGACCTGTTCGAGACGATGGAACGACCAGCGCTCGCCACGCTGCCGGCCGAGGAATACGAGTTCGCCGAGTGGCGGCTGGCTCGTGTATCGACCGACTATCATGTCGAGTTCGAGCGCTATTTCTACTCCGTGCCACACGGCCTCATCCGAGAGCAGGTGGATGTCCGGGCAACGAGCCGAACGATCGAGATCTTCTTCAAGGGTAAACGCGTCGCGGCCCATCAGCGCCGCTATGGTGGGGCCCGTTTCGGAACCGACCCGGACCACATGCCCAGTTCGCACCGCCGCTACGCGGAATGGTCGCCGGAGCGCTTCCGGCGCTGGGCTCGTTCGATCGGTCCACAGACCGAGGGGCTCGTCATCGCCATCCTTGCCAGCCGGCCGCATCCGGAACAGGGCTTTAGAACATGCCTCGGCATTCTCAAGCTCTACCAGGCGATCGACACGGCGCAGGCCGAAGCCGTGTCAGCCCGCGCGCTCGAGATCGGTGGCCTGAACTGCAAAAGCATCAGCGCCCTCATCAAATCCCACAAAGCCTCCAGGCACACCGCCGAACCTGCCGCCGTCGGCGAGCACGCCAATCTTCGCGGCCCAGGCTACTTTCATTAAGGAGACAATCAACGATGCTTATCAACCCCACCATCGACATGCTGCGCGAACTCGGCCTTTCCGGCATGGCAAACGCGTTCCAGGAACTGGAGACGCAGCCGGAGGCAAGAGCCCTCCAGCACGGCGAATGGCTTGCCCTCCTGCTCGAACGGGAGGCGACAACGCGCCGTCAGAAGCGCTTCGAGGCCAGAGCCCGTGCCGCCAGATTACGTCATGACGCCCAGATCGAGAACGCTGATTTCCGGGCAACCCGCGGTCTTGATCGCAATCTCTTCATGAGGCTGGCGACATGCGACTGGATCAGACAGCGCCATAGCCTGCTCCTGATCGGACCAGCCGGCGTCGGGAAGAGCTGGCTGGCCTGCGCGCTCGGCCACAAGGCATGCCGCGAGGATCTCTCGGTCGCGTACCACCGTGTGCCGCGCCTCTTCGCCTCGCTCGCCCTTGCCCGCGGAGACGGCCGTTACGCGAAGCTGCTCAAGAGCCTGGCCAAAACGGACTTGCTTATTTTAGACGATTGGGGGCCGGAGAAGCTCAACGACGAACAACGCCGCGATCTCCTGGAAATCGTCGAGGATCGCTACGAGAAGCGTTCCACCATCCTCACAAGTCAAATTCCCGTGGATCACTGGTATGACATGATCAGCAATCCGACCATCGCCAATGCCGTTCTCGACCGCCTTGTTCATAACGCCTATCGCATCGAACTTTCCGGCGAAAGCATGCGCAAACACAAGGTCCTGCCAGTCCCAGACGCAACTCCCGCTTGAGCGAAAACGAGTTCGTCGACAAATATCGAAAGAGACCCAGAGGCGCTCTAACCCGTCCGGCTTCGCCTCGGAATCGCGTCCGGTATTCTATCGGAATAGGTGTCCGGTTTCGTCTCGGAATCACTGTCCGGAATCATTGGAATACGCAGACCTGTCCAAATCCGACGCCCTGCTGGTCGCGGCAATCGAGAGCAATGTGCCTGACCTGACCATCGCGCGAACGCTGATCGACGACTTTCAGCAGATGATCCGATCAAAGGCGGTCGCAAAACTGGACGCTTGGCTCGAGGGCGCGAAGGCAAGCCTCGTCGGGTCCTTTGCAAACGGGGTCCAAAAGGACATCGCCGCAGTCCGCAACGCCATTATCTCTCCATGGTCGAATGGCCAGACCGAAGGCCAGATCACCAAGCTCAAACTCATCAAGCGCCAAATGTACGGCCGCGCCAAGATTGATCTGCTCCAGGCGCGCCTCATCGGTGCAACTTAGGCTGTGGCCGCAGCGAGAGTGCGTCAGAGCCCTTTTGGACGCCGATCACCCCTGAAACGGGGTCCTTATTCTTATTCCACACGATGACGTAATTGCTGTCGGTGCTCCTTTGAAGGAAGACTTCGCCGACGGCAGAAGCCGCCGACTTGGATAAGGAGGTCGCAGTGAAGCAATATGTCGGGCTGGATGTCTCGCAGCGGGAGACCAGCGTTTGCGTGGTTGATGATGCTGGAAAGATCGTGTTCCAGGGGAAAGCCAAGTCCGATCCGGGAGCATTGACGGAACTGCTGCGCAAGCGCGCCTGGCGCCGAGCGGATCGGCTTCGAGACGGGCGCCATGTCCAGTTGGCTCTGGCACGAGCTTAAGCGGGTCGGATTGCCGGTCGTTTGCATCGATGCTCGGCATGCGAAGGCGGCGCTTTCGGTGCGGATGAACAAAAGCGACGAGAATGATGCCCGCGGCCTCGCCGAGTTGGTTCGCGTCGGCTGGTATCGTGAAGTGAAGGTGAAAAGCGCTGGAAGTCAGGCCACCCGATCCATGCTGGTCACCCGGTCACGACTGGTCGGGATCCGCCGCGATCTCGAAAACCAGGTCCGCGCGATGCTGAAGGAATACGGTCTGCTGTTCGGACGGTCCATCGGTTCGCAGTTCAGGCGAAAAGCCCTGGAGCTGGTTGCTGACGGGCATGAGCTTCTGCCGGTTATCCAGCCTCTATTGACCATTCACGAGCAGGTCTGTCGTGAGCAGGAGAAGCTCGATCGGCAAGTCCGGCGTCTTGCCCATGGCGATGAAACCACCCGCCGGCTGATGACCGTTCCAGGCGTCGGTGTGGTGACCGCGCTCACCTTCCGACACACGATCGACGATCCGTCGCGCTTCCGCTCGGCCGCCAACGTAGGCGCCTATCTTGGCCTGACACCGCGACGAAAGCAGTCCGGCGAAACTGACATAAACGGCCGCGTCTCACGCTGGGGAGATCGCCTGTTGCGGACCTATCTATACGAAGCGGCCAGCGTGCTCATGCACCGGACGAAGAAGTGGTCGACGCTGAAGGCGTGGGGCGTTCGTCTGTCGAAGCGGGTCGGCATGAAAAAGGCGAAGGTGGCAGTCGCTCGCAAGATCGCCGTTCTCCTTCACTGCCTCTGGGTAGATGGCACCAGCTTTGAGTGGGGAAACGAAAAGATGGCGTAGCAGTTCGACCGCAAACCAGTTCTCGAGCCTTCCTTCGCGAAGCTCGTGATGTCCCCGCCGGGACGGCGGTTGCGGTGACCTCGTTGTTTCGGCTGAGGACGACTCTTCCGTACCTCGTTCCACACGTTGAGGCACCCGACCCGAACATCATCATGAGGCATTCGACCTCGGAAAGGACCATGACCCCGGCGATGGCAGAACAGAATTGATGACTATTCGAATGGGCGAAACACAATGCCCCATCGGGGCGTGGTGCGGTGATCTCGTTGAATCGGCTGACGTTGGCCTCGTCCAAACGTCGTTGCACACGTTGAGGCACCTCAAGCCAGGACACATGATGCCGGCAATGGAACGAAAGAAATGCTTGACCAATAGCCGCAATTAAAGGGCCGAAACACATTCCATGCTCGGATTCAAATCAAGCGCCAGTGCTGCGACGATCCTGTCTGGTATCGAAATGGTTCACATGATGCGCAAACAACAGGCGAAGTACGCCTACAATCCGGCACCATCGCTCGCCGAGCCAGTTTGAAATCCTCGCTGCCTGAACGCCGTACCTGATCAGCTTGGTCGTCCAAGGGCAAGTTTGCGACAAAGCCCGAAAAACTGGTCGCCTGCTCGCACCATGCAGAAGATCCCGCTGTTCATCGACCAGACCGGCGGCATCTCGATCGCGCAGCTGTCGGCGCGCGCGACGGCTGAAGCGCCAGCGTGGCCTCGACGTCATCGTCATCGACTATATCCAGCTGATGCAGGGATCGAGCGCCAAATCCTCGCAGAACCGCGTGCAGGAAATCACCGAGATCACCACCGGCCTGAAGGCGCTGGCCAAAGAACTTGCCGTGCCGATCATCGCGCTGTCGCAGCTGTCGCGCCAGGTCGAAAGTCGTGACGACAAGCGCCCGCAGCTCTCGGATCTGCGCGAATCGGGCTCGATCGAACAGGACGCCGACGTGGTGATGTTCGTCTACCGCGAGGAATACTATCTGAAGAACCGAGCCGAAGCCCGGCACCGACGAATACATCAAATGGGAAAACGAGATGAACGAGATGCGCGGCAAGGCCGAGGTCATCGTCGCCAAGCAGCGCCATGGGCCGACCGGCTCGGTCAGCCTCGCCTTCCAGGGCGAGTTCACCCGCTTCTCCGACCTCGCCGAGGAGCATCACCTGCCGGATCGGTTCGAGTAGCGGAGCTCATCAGACGGTTTCGAGCCGGCTGAACCGAACTGGGATAAGCTGCCGAGTCTTCAGTTGCCCTGCCGAATCCTTGTCGATGACCGTCAGCAACTGCACTTCTTCAGGTCCCACAGGCAGAACGAGGCGTCCCCCCGGCTTGAGTTGCTTCAGTAAAGCGGGCGGCGCCTGCCCCGCCGCCACGGTGACCAGGATCTTGTCGAATGGGGCGTGCTCAGGCCAGCCGCGAGACCCGTCCCCGACACGAATGCCGACATTGGAGAAGCCGAGACCCCGCAGGAGAGCCTCGGTGTGGCTTTTAGTTTCCGATTTCAATTGAAGCGGTAAGCTGAAATTTCCAACCAAATTTCGGTCCTTGCGTGGGGTCGTTTACGGAAATGGCGCGAAATCCCGCCTTGGCATTAGCCCTGCCTTACTCTTTTGTCGGCGGCCACCGGCGAGCTGTATGCACCAGGGCCAGCACCCACAAGTCTTCGCCTTCGACTTCGTAAACCAGACGGTAGCTCTCATGTGGAATCAGCTCGCGCGTGCCGGAGATTTTTCCGGTGCGGCCGAGCCTGGGAAAATCGGCCAGCTTCGCCGCCGCGTCGCTGAAAAGCTGGTCCATCCGAGCGGCCGCCGACTGGTTGTCGGCCGCAATGTAGTCCCATATGTCGGCACGGTCCTGTTCGGCCTCTGGTGTCCAAACGACCCTCACGCCTGGCTTGCCGACTTGGCACGCCGGGCGGCGAACTCAGCCTCGATCTCGTCATTCGTCCGGCCTCGGCCGGCGCGCATCGAGGATCGCGCGACTTCGACCTTGCGGCGCAGGAACTCGTCATACTCCCGTTCTTCGCGCCGGCGCTGAATGTAGCCACGCATCAGCTCGCGAACCACCTGCGACGCCGGCCGGTGGTCGGCTTCGGTTTCGGCAATGAAGGCGTCGCGCAGCTCTGGCTCGAGCTTCATCGTGAAAACCGCCTCTTTCGGCATGGTCGGCCTCCTCGGGCTAGATACTCATGAAGCATATACGTTGTCATCATCAATCGGCAAGCCTGCAAATGGCTGACAACCCGCAAAATGGGCCTCCCTCACGTGGGGCGAGGGGCTTGTTCAGAGCCCGGACGCCTTGGTGAGGTTGGTCCGGAACCGATCGCGTCGGCGCTGATACTTGCGGGTCATCTCGGCCGAGGCGTGGCCGAGCTGCTTCTGCACGTAACGCTCCTCGATCTCCGCCGAGGAGGCGAGTCCGGCGCGAAGGGAATGCCCGGCAAACAGCAGCGCGCGTTCCCCTTCCGGAAGATCGGAGCGAACGCCGGCGGCGAGCGCGGTCTGCTTGACCAGGCGGGCGACATGCTTGTCGGAGAGCCGCTCGACATCGACGGTCTTGTTGTCCTTGAAGATCCGGCGGAAGAGGGGGCCTCTCGCGATGCGCCCGAGCCTGATCCAGGTTTCGAGTGCCACGACGGGGCAGGAGAGGTCGCTGGAGCCGCGGCCGACCTCGACCTCGCGCCAGCCGGTTTTTCCCCGCAGCGTCACCAGAACCCCCTTGTCGGAAAAAATCTCGATCCAGCCGGCGCCGTCGCTCTTGTCGTCGCGGGCGACGTCGAGGCCGACGATTTCCGAACGGCGCAACCCGCCCGAAAAACCCAGGAGCAGGATGGCGCGGTCCCGGAGGCCTCTCAAACCATGATCCAGCGTTGCGACCATGGCCAACAGATCCTCGCCGAGCACGGCTTCCTTCTGCCGTGGCGGCTTTGCGTGCTTGCGACGGATGCCGGCGAGCACGGTGGCAATATGCCGATCGGCGCGATCCATCGGCTGGCCGCGCTGGGTAAAGTTCCAGGCGAGGCCGGACAGCCGCCGCTCGATCGTTGCGACGGAGAGTGATGGCAGGCCGCGTTTCGGATCGCCGGCGGCGGTGCCTGAGGCGCAGGCGCTGATATAGAGCCCGATTTTTTGCACTTCCGGCGGCAGCGGCTCGAAACCGTTGCGCCGGCACCAGGACGAATAGTGCGCAAAATCCTTGGCGTAGGCGTCTCGCGTATTGTCGGAGTTGGCCGCCTTCGCGTAGGCCGTCGCAGTCGCGACCAGGGCTTCCAGGCGCGCCAGCGGCGGCGAGGTGGGGGGCGAGGAGCCCATATCCATCACCAGATCGATGAGGTCCGGCAGATCGCCGTCCTGGGGGCCATCGGCCGTGTCGTCGATTTCGGGCGGGTTTTCCGGGGGATTTTGCATGGTTTGGCAGCCTATCAGAATACGTCCGATAAGGCAAGCTTATCGGACATAAAAGTCTATCGACAGGCTGTGCGTTTTGGCGCAAAAATCATGGCAAAAAGCGCACCGGCACTTTACTCTCCAAATCATGATTCGCCTCGATCCCGCGATCGCCAGCTTCTCTGCGCCGCCCTCCGTTCCGGCTTGGGCGATCACAAGCGCCGGCGCGCCGAGTGACGGCGACGCGGCCTTCCGGGCAGGCGCCGCCCTGGGTGCCCTCGATACGCTCACCCGCGCGCAGCCTGCCGGGGCCGGGGCCTGGCGGCAGCGCCTGGCGCTTAGCTGCGCCGCCGCCAGCATGCGGCTTGTTGGCCGCGCCGAGGACGCGGCCGCCCTGCGCGACGCTTGGTATCTGCGCCAGGTCGGGACCGACCCCGGACCCGCCGGCACCATCTTTGGGGCCTGGCGGCAGTTGGCCGGGCAACTGCCTGTCGCCAGCGCCGATCGGTTCGAAAAGATCGTCGACCAGCTCGGGCTCCATTGGGATAGTGCCGCGCTCGCCGACCTCTGCACAGAGATCGAAAAACTGGCTGGGTTGCAGCGGCCGGCGCCATTCGCCGCCGCGGCGATTGCCGCTCACGTCGTCGCCGTACGCCCTGACTCCGAGCTTTTTGCCTGGTGGCTCGCCGACCTGGTGCTGGCAAAAAGCCTGCGCTGGCCGCGGCCGCTGCCGCTCCTGATGGCTCAGGGCTTTGGTCCGGCTTTTCGCGATGAGGCCAGCGGCAAGCGCATTCGACCGGGCGAAAAAGGGTTTGAGCGGGCGGTGTGCCTGGCGCTGCTTCGATCAGCGGCCGACGCCTGCCGGTTGGCCGCCGAGCTGTCGCGTCGCGCGGAGCGGCTCATCGCCGTCGCACCGAAGCTCAGGGCAAAGGGGGCGGACGATGTGATCCAAAGACTCCTCAATGAAGACGCCGTTTCGGGCTCGCTGACGACCAAAAACCTGTCGCGTTTTGCGGCGCGGCGCTTGTTCGACCGGCTACTACAATTGGATGCCGTGCGCGAGCTCTCCGGCCGCACCGCTTTTCGGCTGTTTGGGCTGTAGCGATGAGCGAAGCGTCCGCCCGCCGCAAGCCGAACGAACAGCCTGTGCTGCTCGACCCGGAATTGGACCACCTGCCGCCGGAGCTGCGCTGGCGCGAATGGATGGGCCGCGTCGAAGCGGTGATCTTTGCGGCAAATGAACCGGTGACACGTAGTGTCCTCGCGCGGGTGGTGGGAAGGAATTGCAATCTCGAGCTGATCATCGACGACATCCGCGCCGAACTCACCGACCGCCCCTATGAACTGGTCGCGGTCGCCGGCGGCTGGCAGCACCGGACCAAAAAGGCCTTTGGCGACGTCATCCACGCCGCCTTCGGCCAGCAAGGCGGCCAGGGCGAAAAAGAACTGTCGCAGTCGGAGGCTCTTGTCCTCATGTGTATCGCCTATTTCCAGCCGATCACCCGTGGCGAGCTGTCGTCCTTCTTCGGCAAGGAGGTGTCGCGCGACCTGATCGCCGTTCTGCGCGGGCAGGACCTCATCGCCTCGGGGCCGCGCAGCCCGCAGCCGGGGGCGCCCTACACCTATGTGACGACGAAAACGTTCCTGTCGCAGTTTGGGCTCGACACGCTGCGCCAACTGCCAGATTTCGAGGCGCTCGAAGACGCCGGGCTGCTGTCGAAGGAAAAGCTGCTGGCCGGCGATATACCGACCGGTCTTGCCCGGGGGGAGGGCGACGGCGAAGAGGGCGAGCCAACGAGAGGCGTGATTGAGGATGAGGTGCTCTGAACTGATCGAAAAGGGTTGCTTGCGACAGCTTGCAACTCAGGGCCATGATGACTGATCGTACGGCAGCCGGTGATCGGGATCAGGGACTGCGGCCTTATCGCCCTCGACAAGGTTGGCCAGCATGGCGCAGCGACGGAAACAGGACACCGCGAAGCCCAGTCGTAATGACCAGGTTCGCAAGCTTCCACGAAGGCGGAACCCCTCCTGTCGAGGCGAGCGATCTGGCGCCAGGCACAATCCCATTCCTTCCAGGCACTATCCCAAAATTCGGTCGAACCCCCGAGAAAGATCGGCGATCTCGGAAAGCGTGATCTTGTAGGCGGCAAGGGTGGCCGGCGGGACGATGCTGGCGCCCTGCTTATATTCGTCAAGAGCGCCTGATTCCTGACAGTGTATCGGTTGAGCCTGTCTTCACTGTTGCCGAACTGAAGCCACCGGGCCCCGCTAGATAGGCGCGACGCTGCGCGTGCCGATCATCGGTGGATAACCGAAACTGGTGAAATTTCATCGAGCAGCTAATCTGCGACTGACTGTATATGAAGGATGTCCGGTCTGAGATGATAAAGATGCAGGGGTAAAGTCATGACCATCACATTAGTTCGCGGACCGTTTTTGTCACAAGAGGCTGGAGCATCGACTTCGCCAGCGAATCTCGACGAGTTGGGTGTCGGTTCGAGAAGGGTTGTGCCTCGGCTACTGCCTTGAACTTAGACTATTGTTTGGTTGTATGGTGTTGCAAAAGTCCGGAACAACCGGAATGTATTGTGGAGAAGGTGTCTTGGGGGAGAAAACTCTAATCAATTTTCCGCCGCCGGAAGCGCAGCTAAAGCGAGCGGTTCGCCAGGATCTGAAGCGTATCGGCTTCAAAAAGGATAAGACCGGCCAACTGTTGTCCCCTGGACAGGACAAGCAGGCGGTACGATTGCTTCATGCGGAACAGCGTAGCGAGAAACTCAAAGCGAATGCAGCCTTCCTTGCCCGATACGAATCGGAACTGTTGCCCTGTTTTGCGGATGGCGATGAGATCGAACCTGCGAACATTAGGTTGGTACTTCGGCGAGTGCGAAGCGACACGAAGGATGCGAACCTATTTCGGCTGGCTACGCTGACTTGGTCCGTCCCCGTCTCGGCTGGGTTTGGCCGGCGCCTCCGTTATTTGGTGTGGGATGAGGGGCATGACCGTTTGGCCGGCATCATCGCGTTGGGTGATCCGGTATTTAATCTCTCGGTTCGGGATAAGTTGGTGGGCTGGAATTCAACTGACCGATCACTGAGGTTGGTCCATCTGCTTGACGCTTATGTGTTGGGAGCTGTGCCACCGTACTCATTCCTACTCGGCGGCAAGGCCGTGGCTGCACTGGTCCGTACGCAGGAGGTAGTGCAGGACTTTAGGGACACCTATGGAGAGTCAGTTGGTATCATTTCAGGAGCAGCCAAGCACGCTAGTCTCCTGATGGTGACCACAACATCGTCGATGGGACGGTCGTCGGTCTATAACCGATTGACGCTAAACGGCACTCGATACTTCGAGCCGGTGGGCTACACGACGGGGTGGGGCCACTTCCATATCACGGACGCGTTGTTTGTGAAATTGCGGTCGTATCTCCGGCAACTCAAGCATGAGTACGCGGATCACCATGCGTACGGCAAAGGACCGAACTGGCGGTTACGAACCATCAAGGCTGCGCTTACTCGGCTCGGCTTCAAGAATTCCTTGCTCAAACACGGCATCCAAAGGCAGGTGTTTCTCTGTCCCCTGGCAAGAAATACGGCCGACATTCTGCGTGGAGGTGGGGCTGAGCCTGACTACCAGGACCTGCTAAGTGTGGCCGAGGTGTCCGCGCTGGCCGTAAGGCGATGGATGGCCCCCCGTGGCAGCCGTGAGCCAGCTTTTCGAAGATGGCGCAGGGACAGCGTCCCACTACTTGTGCGCGGCGACGTCGCTGGAAGCCTTGACGAGTTGAGGAGACAGGCAGCGTAAGCTGCCGTCTGAAAGGCACCGGGATGTATTTCGCCATTGACCTTGCGAGCGGACAGCGGATTGCCGCATCGGAGGCACAGCGGTACCGGCGCTATGCCTGCCCGGTGTGTGAAGCGCGTGTAAGCCCCCGGCAAGGCGCATTTCGCGATGCGCATTTCGCTCATATTTCGGGTGCTGCGCGACCTGAATGCTACCTTTATCACTCGTCCGACGGATGGAAGGGGCCGGTGGCGGAGCCAGTTGCGCAGCCACGACCGCAGCCTGCCATTTTGCCGGCACCGCTTTCGCTGAATCTCCATGTTCAACAACCGGCCGGCAAGGTACCTACGTTCTGGGGTCTCGAAGTAGAGATTCCACGTGCGCCTACCGTGAAGGGGACGCTGACCTTTGATGGCGGCGGCGACGGGTTCCGCGTCCAGGTGGCATGCGCTCGACTGCACGCCGGACCGCTGACCTACGTTGTCAATCCTGACGCTGCGACGTTCCGTGTGGCTTGGGTCAGCCCGGATGTGGATACAGCTTACGGCCAGGCTGTGCAGGAGCGCGTACCGGGTTTGGACGCTGGGCGAACTACGGTCTTTTCAGCGGGAAGAGGTAGTCGCCAATCGGTGGTAGCCACGCTTGACTGGGGTTCCACCTACTATTTTGTCCAGCAGGCCGATTTGATCGCGCGTGTGCCGCCCCAACTCGCCGTTACGCGTCTCGCTAACCTTAAGCGGTGGAGTTGTCTTCTCGTTACCCTCCCGCAGGTGGTGGACAATGAGATAGCTGAGTGGATCGGCCGGGCGACCGGGCTACAACTACAGCCTGCAAAGCGCCGGTGGGGCATTGTGACGCCAGCGATGCTTTTTGTTGATGCTTCCGCTCGAGTGGTGCTGGACGCGAAGAGCGAGCTGACGCTCGCAATGTACGCCGGAGACGGTCAAGACAAGGCGGTTCTGACCGCGCGCAGTGGCGAGGACGTTGCCACCGTGGAACTGACACGGGATGAATGGCAGTTCATACGGGTTGGCGGCTTTTCGGCGACCCATCCGCCCTTGCTCGACATTGATGGACGGCTTTTGCCAGAAATCATTACCAGGCCCGTGGCGAGGACCGCGCGGACAGCCCTACTGACATTCGGCACCCGGTCTATTTCGGCGAATTCGGTAGAGGCAGGATCGTCACTGGAACAAGTCCGCGCCGGATTGCTCGCCCTCACGAGTCTGCAGGTTCCGAGTGGCCTTTCTCCCTTGGTGCGATCACGTGCAACAGACCAAATTGATTGGGATGAGCAGCCCTTGGCGGTCGCAGGCGCCGAGACCATTTCGGCAAATGCAACAGTAACGGCCGAAGCCCTGGCGCTGCTACAAAATCACCTGCGAAACATTGCATCTGACATTCACCTCGACCTCGGCCCTTTCGGCGAATGGTGGTTTGCTGGGCATCCGGTGGCGAACACATCCGTCCGACGCCTGTCTGCCGCTGCTCGCGCGCATGCCCGTTGGGTTCTCGCAGGCGCAGGAATGGCTATCAGGTCTGAGTCAGACGACGAACTATCAGCCGCATTGCGTGTCTTGAATGCTCCGCGTTGGCTTGAGTCTCACCGCCGGCTGGCCCTGAGCCGCATAGCGCGTAGCAGCGCGGAGGCACGATGACACAGCCGGCGCCGACCCCTCAGGCACTCGAGCGGCTACGCACGCTCGGTGATCGCCGGTTGCTCTCCTTCTTCAACGAGGTGACTACGAAGACCAATCGGGCTTTGCTGAATGTGCTGCCCAGTGTTGACGGGTTTCGCAAGGATAGCGTCGCCAGCCTGCCAAAGCGGAAGCAGGCTCTCCTCCACCAACTGTTCAAGAAGGGTGGTGCCAAGGCCAGCAAGGCGCGCGCCGAGGATGCTTACTACTACCTTTGGCGAGCATGGGCACAGCAGCATTTGGCGCAAGTTGAGGGCCTTGCCACACTGTTGGACGGGATCGAAAGGGCCACGACAAAAGAACATCCCCAGGTGGCAGCGGATCAACCGCAAGCGGAGATCGAGACTCTGTTCCGCAGCCTGCATGAGCAGTCTTTCCTCAATCATTGTGACGCAGAGACTATCGCGCGGCTGCTTCAGTTTAGTCCGTTTGAGACCACTGATACCCTTCAACTTTTGGCAAGCAGCGCAAAACCGTTGGTGGCGGTACAGAAGGACCGAGAGTTGTCGGTGTTGCCAGGCCGCATTCAGGAGCATGAAGACCGGCTGCGAGGCTTGCAGAGTGAGATCAAGGGTTTATCGGGGGACGTCGCGCGTCTAGCGGAAACAGTCGCCAGCATCGTATCCCGGCCAGCGCCGGTGGCTGACGACAGCGCGTTGGCAAACGCCCTGGAAAATATACATGATGAATTATCAGCGTTGCGCAAGGGCATGGAAGCCCATGGCCAGCATGCAACGCGTGTCAGTGCCGAAACTGATGCCCGCCTTAAGAGGGCCGAACACAGCGTTACCGATCTCGAGGCACTATGGAGCGATCTCGACGACCGAACTGGCAAGCAGGCTGCGGAGCTTCACCATCAACTTGCCGATATTGTTCAGCGGGTCGCGCAATTGGGCCAGGCTACAAGTCCGGTGAGACCCCAAGCCGATATAGCGGTGGTTCCCGCTACTCCGTCTCTAAGGATGGTGCCCCTGACGGAACAAACGGGCTCGGTCAAAGCGTTAGGTACCGCCTTGGAAGCCGCAGGCATGCTGACATCCAATTATGCGGCGCTTGGGCTGAGGTCGTCAGGTGCCGCGACCTTTGCCGAAGAGGTGCTCACTGCTATTGTTGCCTGTAAAGTGCTGTTTTTCAAAGGGTCATTCGCTACAGAGCTGGCGCGCGTGACAGCAATGACCCTTGCTGCAAAGCACGTCGTCCGCGCCCAAGTACCGGTGGGTTTTGTTGATGCGACGACAATGGATGCTGATGTCGCGGAAGCACTTGGCGATCGGAATGGCGCAGTCGGCGCATTGGTTCTAGAGCGAGTGAACAATGTGCCGTTCGAATTGCTGGTTGACGCAACCGCGGACCTAGTTCGGCATGGGAACGTCGTGGTATTGGCAAGCCTAGCCGACGGAATTACAACGTTCCCAGAGCAAGTACTCTGTCTCCAACTCGGGCCTGTGTTTGACACTGACGTCCTCGATTGGAGTCTTTTCCCCAAAAAGGCTGCGCTCGCCAGAGGGTCCTTGACGTCGCTTGATGCGAGCGCTCTTTCGACTAAGCCGACAAACAGCGACGCGCAAAGCGAAGAACTAGTGCGCATGCTACGAATTGGGCCATCGTTTCGGAATCCGCACATCGAACGAACGGCAGTAGCATTTATGAACGCTCTTGAGAGATTTCGTACTGCCGATGCACCCAGTTCACTCCAATCCGCCGCCTACGGCTGGTTGTGGCCGCTATGGAAAATGACTTGCCTCGCGCCCGAGGATATCGAAGAGCAGTTGGATGGCGGGCGGGTTGACAGTGAAAACTACGTCGACACGCGGCTGCAGCTTCTCATGGGCCTAGCCGGTATCAAGGCAAAGTAGCGCTGAGATGACCCTTTCACTCCGCGTCCTGTCCTCGCCTGAAGTGCTGGCTGACGTGATAGCCAGCCTTTCGATCCAGGGATCCTCAGAGTCTATTCGGCGCGCGTTGATTGCTTCGCACCTGCGCGCGGCTTGCGAGGGAGAGGGAACGCGGAATGGTCACGGTGTGTTCACTGGGCGCCTCACCGATATGATTGACGGCGATCTTGGAGGTCTGTTGGGATCTGCTGATGCGCGTCCGCTGACCAAGCAAGTTCTAGAGGCGCTTGAGAGAGCCGGCGATCTTTGGCGTTCTCCAGGAGGCTACTGGCATTCGACACCTCCACGCGCTGTGTCTCTTTCAGATGGTCCGTCTTTTCTGCTTGGCGTAGTACCGAATAGCGGCACCGTCGCTGCAGGAGCCCTTCGCTACTTGGCGGGTCGGGCAAACGGAATAATCGAGCAAAGATTCGACGATTGGCTTGGTTACGCTGAACCCCTTGGGGCTTGGATGGCCAAGGCGCTCAAGAAATATCGCCCGGGTCTTCGACCGGCGGGAATCTCAGCCGATCACCTGGAAATATACGCTCCGGACCAAGCTTTGCGGCAATCGCGGTCGCGCTGGATAAATCCCCAAGAGTTAGAACTTAGTGGCGTCGCATTGCGACTATGCCGGGTTCAGGCCAAGCCAACATCGCTTTACGACCGTCCATATTACCTTGGGGAGTTCGAGCACTCGGGTAGCGGGTTATCGTTGCGGCGGGCCGTCATGGTCAAGCATGAACATGCACGGCGGTTCCGCTTTGCGTATGACGAAGCCTTGGGCGCCTCGCGGAGGCTGGAATTCAAGCAGGCAGACGATCTGGCGCAGATCACACTGGCCAAGGATCTGCCAATTGAGGAAGCGCGTGTTCTTGCGCTTGGTTGGGAGCTTGGCGGTGCTAGCCCTCCGTCAGTTTATCGCATGGGTTTTCCGGTCCAAGCGGTACCTTTTGTAGCGCATGCACTCCGGCGGCTAGGAATAAAACTCAAAGGGGCGGTGTCATGAGCAACGGGCAGGAACCACAAGAGCATGGCGTGCACGCAACTGTGGGGCGGCTTGGCGAAAGCCTGAGAGCCTATATCGAGGCGCAGTATCACGTACGCAACCCGGCCTTAATTCATGAAAGGCGGTTTTTGTTAGACGAGGCAGGTGCCGTTGCCCAACTGCCCTTTGTCGAGTCCACCCCCGTTTATGAGCTCGGAGCTCCTTATGACGAACTTGACCTTCCACCGGTCGTGGCGACTGCGTTGGGAGATCTTGCGGCAGCAAAGGTCGGCTTGTTTCCCCAGCCCTATGTACATCAGGCTCAATCTTTAGAGAGGTATTTCGACGGCTTCGACCTCATCGTCGCCACAGGCACCGGTTCGGGCAAGACCGAGAGCTTTTTGATGCCAATTATCGGCCAACTGGTCCAAGAAGCTCAGGATCGCCCGACCACCGCGTCGTTGCCAGGCTGCCGTGCTCTCTTACTCTATCCGATGAACGCTCTCGTTAACGACCAGTTGGGCCGCATTCGCCGGCTATTCGGCGACGAAGCTGCATCGGTAATCGTTTCGGCCGGGCGAGGGCGCCCGGTGCGATTTGGTAGTTACACCGGCCGATCACCCTATCCGGGGTTACGCACCGCGAAACGAGACCGTGAGCGCATAGAACCGCTTTTCGAAGAGTTCTATATGCCCCTGATGGGACAGCCGGAGACCGTTTCAGGCCTTGTTAAAATCGGCCAATGGCCCTCAAAAGACTTGGTCGGATTCTACGGCAAACACCATGCAGAGCTGAGGCCGAATCCCAAAACCGGAGTGCCCCGGCATAATCGTCATTGGAACCGCCGTCTCATCACCCAGCCCGGTGACCGTGAGATGATGACCCGCGATGAAACCCAGCGGGCCTGCCCTGACCTTTTGATCACAAACTACTCAATGCTGGAATATATGCTGATGCGGCCGATTGAACGGTCCATCTTCCAGCAAACCAGAGACTGGCTGCATAGCGATAGCGCCAACCAACTGATCCTGGTCTTGGATGAGGCTCACATGTACCGTGGTGCTGGCGGCGCTGAAGTTGCCCTTTTGATCAGACGCCTACTTGCACGCCTTGATGTTCCTCGAGAGCGCGTACGTTTCATTCTGACCAGCGCCAGCTTGGGTCAAGGTGCTGCAGCGGAAACTGCAATTGAGCTGTTCGCCCGCAACCTCACGGGACTCCCGCAATCATCGAGCCGAAATTTCTCGGTTATCACGGGCACGCGCGAGAAGCGGCGTGGTAGCGGGCTGCCAAGCGGCAGCGTGACAGACGCACTCGCAGTATTTGATTTGGCAGCATTTGAGGAGCACGCAACTCACCCCGAAGCTGCGCTTGGGGCGGTGGCGGCATTGGGCGCCCGGTTGGGCTGGCCAGAACCTCCGTCGGCCAAAGACCTGCCGGACTATTTGTTTCTCAACCTTACCGGATTCCCTGTGTTTGAAAGGCTCGTAGAACTTGTATCGGGCAAGGCCATCGCACTAGGCGACTTGCAGCAGCAGTTGTTTGAAAACCATCCGGACGCGGCTCCGGCGCTGGCGTCACTCATGGCCATGGCCCCATTTGCGCGGCGCAAAGTCGACGAAAGGGTGCTGTTGCCCACCCGTCTGCATATGTTCTTCCGCGGTCTTCCTGGGCTTTACGCATGCGTCGATCCGACTTGTTCCGCAGCACGCCATCAGGGTTCCGGTCGAATTCTTGGCAAGCTCCATACGCACCAACGTCGGCAGTGCGATTGCGGTGCACGGGTTTTCGAACTCCTGACGCACCGCGAATGCGGCACTGCCTATCTGCGGGCCTATGCCGACCGACCCCAGCCCGACTTCCTTTGGAGTACTCCGTCAGGACCGTTCCGCGAAGGCAATGAGTCCCCGTTAGTCGAGATAGAACTGCTGATGGAGCCGCCGAACCCAAGCTTCGGCGACTGTGTTGAAGCCTGGCTCGACATGCGAAGTGGCCGTCTTGGTTACAGCGCCAACCAACCAGCCCCGGGCTTCACCCGGGTCTATCTGCCGACGCAGAGCCACGATTGGACCAAGAATGGCGTCAGGTTTGCCAACTGCTGCGCCTGTGGTGAACCAACTTTGCGCAGCGAAACCTCTACTATTATGGACCACGCCACCAAAGGTGAGGCGCCATTCGCCAATCTGGTAAAGACCCAATTGGACGGTCAGCCGGCATCGAGACTGGAAACCCGAGAGTATCCAAATGGTGGCCGCAAGGTTTTGCTGTTTTCCGACGGTCGGCAGAAGGCGGCCCGGTTGGCTCGCGATATCCCACGCGAAGTGGAGCAAGATATTTTCCGCCAGGTATTGGCGCTGGCTGCAAGGATGTTGCGCGAAGCTGGTCGTGAACCTCGGCCGGAGCGCGGTCTCTATATCGCAGTGCTTAAAGTCCTGAGCGACAGCAATCTGCCCATATTCGACGGCAAGGATGCGCTAGCTATCGAAGCTCAGGTAAGGCGGCTTCAGAAAGACTACGCGGATCAGCCGATCGAGGAATTGCTGACGGAATTCGATCCTGGATCGCCGCCGAGCCGCTACACGATCGCTCTCCTCAAGCAGCTATGTGGCCGCTACTATTCGCTGTCCGGTACAACGGTCGGCTACCTTGTTCCGGCCAAGCGTGCGCTGGCGAAGCTTGTCACCGCAATCTCTCCGTTGTTGCCATCCCTTCCGCTCGCAGACATATCTGGTTTGGCCGCCGCGTGGTTGATGCGCGTGGCGGACAGTTACGCCTTTGATCCTTCCGTCGAACCCAATGTACGCGGAAAGGCGGCAGGCCGCTGGAGAGGATCGTGGGGCAGCAACGGGGGATTTCCGAAGGTAGTTCGGCCTGCGCTCGCAACTGCGCTACAGACCGATCTAGGCATTCTCGGACTGGTTGAGAAAGAGCTCGCAGACCAACTCGGATTATCTGATTCTACCGGGGCAATTTTCATCGATCCCGCGAAGGTCGTTGTCAACATCGACCTGAACATGACGTGGTATCAGTGCACTGCCTGTACCGCCCTTTTGCCCATGACCGTTCATGGCCACTGCGCAGCTTGCGGTTCAGAATCCTGTGAACCTGTTTCGCCTTCCCAAAGCGAGTATGTGCGTGCCAGAAAGGGTTTTTGGCGTGCGCCGGTGGAACGTGTGCTGGCAGGTAGTGCACGGCTACGCAGCATTTCCGTTGAAGAGCACACGGCTCAGTTGTCGAACCGCGACAATGCTCGTGTGCATGCGACAACGGAGCAGTTTGAACTGCGTTTCAAGGATGTCCGAATTGCCAAGACCGACCGGCCAATCGATGTATTAAGCTGCACCACCACCATGGAAGTGGGCGTTGATATCGGTTCCTTGGTCGCCATTGGCCTGCGTAACGTGCCTCCACAGCGGGAAAACTACCAGCAGCGGGCCGGTAGAGCTGGCCGGCGCGGTTCATCGCTTTCGACCGTGCTAACTTACGCGCAGAATGGTCCTCACGACGGCTACTACTACAGTCACCCCGAAAAGATCGTGGCAGGCGATCCTCGCAATCCCGACGTGAAGATCGACAACCCAAAAATCGCACGGCGCCATATCGCTGCCTACCTCTTCCAGACCTTTTTTCATAACTACATGGATCATCACGAAGTTACTCTGGGCACCGGGTCTTCTGCGCTATTCCGCGCCCTCGGCAAGGCCACGGACTTCTTCCTCGGTGAGCCTATGTCCGGTCTGGATCTAACCAGTTTCGATACATGGGTCCGTCAGGACCTTCTTGCACCAACGGGGCCGTTGCGTTCTTTGATCCGAAATTGGCTGCCGGATGACCTGCGTGTTGCCCCTCGAACGATCGATGCCTGGATCGAATACGAGGCAGAAGACTTGTTGGCGACTCTCGCCCGGTTCCGAACTGAATTGGCAGCAGCAATTGAAAGCGGCAAAAGCTTGGGTGAAGGCGGTGAAAACGCTCCCAATGGCAGCGAAGACGAGGATGAGCGCTCCGAGCGTGAAGCCATCACCGATCAGGAACTGCTTGAGTTCCTTTTCGCCAAGGGTTTGCTACCTAGCTATGCCTTCCCGACAGACCTATCCAGTTTTCTGGTTGAACATCTGGTTCCCCGAAACAATGAGTGGAAAATGGAGGTCATTGAGCGGCCTCAGCAGTCGATCGGAAAGGCCTTGAGCGAATACGCGCCCGGGCGGCTGATCGTCATCAACAAAGAGACATATCGCTCAGGCGGTGTCGTTGCGAACACGTTGCCGGATGTCGAAAACCGTGCCGAGGCAATCTTCAACAAGCGCCGCACTCTAGTCCACTGCGAGAATTGCAGTTTTGTCGCGGATTTGGATGACCCTGCTCAGGGCGGGGCTCATTGTCCAGTGTGCGGCGGCCACCTAAGGCATACTCACATGGTCGTGCCCCAGGTTTTTCTGCCAGAGGAGGGCAGGGCGCTCAAAGAGGATGATCGCGAGCAAGACATTACTTACGCCACCGCCGCGCAATTTCCCGTCCCGGTCGGTAAGGACGACCTGCCCAGTCTGAGGGTAATCGGCCGCAACCTCTCTTGTGTAGTCACGACGGATCGTCAGTTGGTGACCGTCAACAAAGGGCAAGAGACTTCTGACGGTCGCGGCGGGTTCTGGATCTGCAACCAGTGCGGCCGGGCCTCTGTCGAGGAACCACCCCATGCCCCACACAGCCGACCATATAAGATCGAGAATTCGTATGGGAAGCCAAAGCGAGGGCCGACGTGCTCGGGAACGTATGAGAACGTGTTCTTAGGGCACGTGTTCTCCACGGATTTGCTGCTGCTACGCATCAGCCTGAAGCCCCCCCTCATAACCGATACGGGCGACCCGTTGCAGTTAAGAATACTCGAAGATGCATTGTACTCAGTGGCTGAAGGCTTGCGCCTAGCGGCCAGCCGTCACCGCGACATCGACCTCGATCCTTCAGAATTCGGCGCGGGATTTCGTATCGTGCCGAACCAGGACGACCAGACCCTACTGCTAGACGTTTACCTGTATGACACTTTGTCTGGCGGAGCCGGCTATGCCGACCTCGCCGCAAGGAACATCGAGGAAATCCTCCAACAGACTCTGGCGCTGTTGGAGCAGTGCCCCTCCCACTGCGAGGCTTCATGCGAGAGTTGTCTGCGGCATTACCACAACCAGTATCTCAAAGACCGTCTTGATCGGAACCTCGGTGCCGAGCTGTTACGTTATGCCCTCGATGGCACGTTGCCTGAGGAGAAGGCACCGGAAGCGCAGGCCAATTTGCTCCGCAACCTCCGACGGCTGCTTGAGCTGGAAGGCTTTAATTGCGAAAGCCCAGCTACCATCGACGGGACTACAGTACCCTTCGTCGTAGGTCACAGCGACCGGCAGGTGCTCGTCGGCTTGCGTCCGGCGCTGCTCACCCCCACGTGGCGAGATCACTCGTTCGGTCGGCTACAAGCAGGGACATCGACCGTCGTGCTTAATGAGTTCATTCTTGGGCGGAACCTACCCGATGAGCACCAAATGGTGCGTGGCGTGGTTTTGGGTAAGCAATAGGCCAGCCCGAAGGTCAGGAACCCGCGTCGGTGGGGGCGCTGAAACTTTCGAGCCGTCCGCCATCAGTTGTTGGCAGCGGATTTAACGCGACAATTTTCGGAGCAAGAGAGTCGACCCACTTGAGGCGAAAAGCGGGGAAACATGGCGTTGGACCGTGCACTCACCAGTCGCGCCGAGCGTGCCTCTGGTCCATTTAGACGAATGCTTGTTCGCAAGATCATGGCGAAAGTAGCTACGGTCATCTGAATGGCTGCGCGGCCAATGTGGCCGCGCACTGTCAGGAATAGCGCCATGCCTTTCTCGACATCAAATTTTTCACCTTGATCCTGCGACCGCGTTGCCTCACATCTCACTCGCATGATGCACGATGCCACCACAGCCCCATTCCACGTAGCCTCGACGTATGAGGTAACGGATAAGGTGTTCGTACTCGGCAGTCTGTCGAAAGGCGTGACTGTCTATCAACAACAGGTTCGAGCATTGAACCTAGCCTGGGCGTTGCGGGAACTCAATGTTCACGGGCGGCGGACCCTAAGCAATGTCGCGGTCATTGGCGGCGGTGCCGCTGGCCTCACATTTGCTGCAGCGATTTCGTCATTTCCCGGCGTGCAAGTAACCTTGTTCGAGCAAAGGTGGGACCTGTGCCCGCTCCAGCAGGGTTCCGATACCCGGTGGCTGCACCCGTTCATCTATAATTGGCCGGCAGCCGGGAGCAGGAGGCCGAGCGCCAGCCTCCCGGTGCTAAACTGGACCGCAGGCAGAGCGTCAGACGTTGCGGCCAAGATGCTTGACACTTTTGGTGACCGTTGCACGGAGAACGAGAGCAACGGCTTGCTCGTTCCCAAAGTATTTTTCGGCCTGGGCTATCTAAGGGTGGATGCCCACCGAGGACAAGTGGAGTGGTTGGGCTTAGCCGCAGACCGTGCCGGGCGGCACTTTCGCGCTGGTGAACCGGCAGGTGACCGCCAAAGCTACGATACCATCGTCGTTGCTGCAGGATTTGGCTTGGAGGCAGGCCAGCCAACTCAAGGGGCCATAGCGTCAGGCTCTTATTGGCGGAATGATACTTTGGGGCAGCCGGTTCTAACCGGTGCTCGACCCGTGTTCGTGGTGTCAGGCCATGGAGATGGCGGCGTGGTCGATCTCTGCAGGCTCACGATCGAACGCTTCCGCCAAGACACCATACTCGCCGAGTTGCTCGGAAACCACCTCGATGAGGTTGAGAAGGAACTACGTCGGATAATTGGACCGATCGGTGGGCGCCTGCCCGGCAATGTTAAGAAGACGCTCGACTACGCGTCTGCTCCTTTGGCGGAATACCTTTCCACTGCGACTACGAGGTTACGGTCTCGGCTACGCAAGGACGTGCGGGTGGTCTTGCACGTGAAGCCCGAGGATGGGGAGGACTGGAGCGTTGACCATCTCTTCGAGAATAAGAGTTCATTTCTGAACAGGTTTCTTCTGTACCTGCTCTATGACGCTGGGGCATTTGCGATAAGCCTTGAACCAATCGCCGAATTCGGGAAACGACAAAGCATCCCTAAAAGCCATATCGTGCAACGCTACGGCACGGGTTCATATGCGCACGTTCTCGGACTCTTCTCGGACCATACAAAAGTGGCGAAGAGGCTCGCGAAAATGAAAGATAGTGACAATCAGTTGTCCGATGAGCTTTGGCTGCCCGGATTCTTCTCTCCCGATCCAAGAGGAATATTATCATGACAACGGCGCCGCATCCGTTCGAACCCAAGCAAATCAAACCGCAGTACCCAGAGCCCGTCCCAGGAGCTTCGCAATTGGCGGCGCTGCCTTTCACGGCAGCTGTGGCAGGGTATCTTCGAAGCGTTGGGATAGCCGATACAACGAGGGTTGTGCTCCACCGCGCAGTCAACCGCGAGGGCGGCGAATTTCTTCAGCAATTGAGCGCCTACTCTGGAATTCCTTACGATCCCAGAGGGGCAGGAAGGATGAACGCTGTCACGACCGGCATCATGGGAAAGGCATTTGCGCTTCAGAAAATAGTGCGAACGCGAGCTTACCCCTCGTCTGAGGCGTTGCTGAAGGATCTGAAGAAAGACATGAAAGAGATTGGGGATGATCGAGACATCAAGACGGTAGCTCGGTCCTATCTTGCGCTCCCAATGACCGCATCGACCAAATGTGTCGTCGCGATACTTTACGCCGATACCTTCTCAATCAATGCGTTTTCGGATGATGACAGGCTTAATTGCTTGATTGGTATGTGCGAAGATTTTTGTCAACTTCTCGATAGTCTGACTGCACAATCGCTTCCGGGGATTCAAAACTTTGAACTAACGCGAGGTGCGCCGGTTAAAGATACAGCGACCGTGTACCCACGACTTCAGCAGGTGCTTGAGGACCGTGCAACGCCAAAATTCAGTCGGCTTACATCGCTCAATTTCGAAGCGGCGAGCTAGCGCTTGGGCTATTTACGTTGAAGTACACGCGCCTCTCAAATGTTCGCCTTTTGTGCTTCGAAAGTCGCATAAAAGGCAGTCTGGAAGTTGAAAGTTCAGGACCCAAAAGGGCCTCATTTCATTCCATTGAACCCGCCTTGGCCGGATAACCCTTTGCGACGTAGCTAAGAAGGCGGCTTCATAGCCGAGCGCGATGGCGAAGATGCGCTAGTCTAGAATGCATCTGTGAATTTTTGCATGCGCATCGCTGCCGACACCGCCTGGCATGATTGTCCTGCTCGAAAACGGCTGCGGCGATCGCGGCAACGCGATCGATGCGATCGTTTAGACAGAGGCCTCCGCCTGGCATCGAGCAACATGCACGGAGGTACGCAAAGCGCAAATTGCATCAAGTATTTGATGGGACGAGCCCCCCGCGCAAAGAGCTTGCGCTGGTGTCCATCGTTCCGCCGAACTGGGGGGCGTGACGATCGACCACCATGGCCTATTTTTTTCAAAGTCGAATGTCCCGATTCCGAAGCCGAGGGAAAAACTCGACCACGCCGAAGAATAGTAACAACACGGGCAACGCAAGCCGCGTTGCCCACTACCAGAGAAGGTGCTTGCGGTGCTCTCACTGACACCACATCGCAAATGGCACGTCGGTGAGCAACAGAACTGGCGACACGCAGGTGATCGGCTTGACTCGCTGAGGAAGCACAAGGTCTCAGCGGCAGAGGCGCAAGCGACGGTCGAGGCTGGCCGCGCGGGATCTGATCGAAGCGTAGGACAAGGAAGCGGTGTGGTGCCCCACCTCGATGTTCCTAGAAGCGCGCCGGCAGCCTGGGCGGGGGGGCTTGGGTTAGACTGCCGGCGCACGCCACTCATGAAGAGCGGCCCCTTTTCGCGGTTCGGACACCCATAGTCAACCCGGCAGCGTCTGGATTCCCGCTGTGCTCTT
>NZ_JAMYUM010000037.1:0-30606 GCF_040322975.1 Mesorhizobium sp. M0074 | reverse complement strand
TTCAGTGAGACTGTCCGAGTGACCGAGAACGGCGCGAAGTCGCTGAGCAGCATGTCTCGCGACATGCTGGTAAATTGCTGACTTTCATCGTCTCGCGTGACGCTTGCGCATGGCTCAGCGCCGGCATACAGGATCATCGGCCGGGCTGCCGAGCTGATTGGCCCACATGATGTGACAGCTGGTGCGGTTGGCACAGAGGTCGAATTGAGATGGATGTGTTGATGGTTACGGGCGTTGTAGAAGACACCTTCCGTCATTTTCAGAGGATTGGGATGCTCAAGGGCCATCAGATCAACCAATCATGCCTGCTTACCCTAAGGGCAGGATCCGCACGACCTCGGTCTAAAAAATCGGCAAGCGGGATCGGCACGGCGTCGTTCCCGCAGCGCGACGCCTTTGCCGCCGTGACGGCTGCCGAATTGGTCTGAGGGTACTTCGTTGCTCCCGACGCCCCAAAGCCGGTGGTCTGGGTGGAGGAATTTGGCCCTCCGTGCGACGCGACAATGAAGCTGCATGGCCTGCTGCCGTTTCGTGGACATCGAGATAAGGTGTTTGACGGAACTGGAGAGTGGGAATGCGAAGAAGGAAGTTCAGCCGCGAGTTAAAGCTAGGCTGGTGAAGGATCGGGGCGTTGCGGTAGCGCAGGCGGCCCGGGATCTGGATCTCCCTGAGAACGTGCTGCGCAAATGGGTGCGCGAGCTATCGGCTGATCCACAGCATGCGTTTCCCGGCCATGGGCAGATGAAGCCGGAGCAGCAGGAGCTAGATCGGCTGCGCAAGGCAGTTGCGAAGCTGAAGGCGCAGCGCGACATCCTAAAAGCTATCACGGGCCTGTGCCCGCCTGCGCGCAGTAGAAACAGCCCGTGCTACCCTCGCACCTCAGGGGGTAGCGGCCGTCAGCTTATTGGAGGCGCAGTCCCCGTTAAAAAACGTGGTCCATGGGTACATGCGAACTTGAGAGAGGTGACGCCGTTCCAATGGCGATCCCGATTAGGAAGATGAAGATAGGCATAACCCAGACCCTCCTGCCGACAATCGGATGGAGGATTTGCGATCCCCAAGATGACGACCGGCGACCGCCCGGAATTGAAGCCGGTCAATGTTGGTGCCGATGGCATCGACATCGGATCGAAAATGCACATGGCAGCGGTCGGCCCGGGCTGCACTGATACGCCAGTGCGAGCGTTTGGCACGTTCACGCAATACCTGCATGACCTTGCGGACTGGTTCAAAGCGTGCGGCGTAACCAGTGTCGCGATGGAATCCACTGGGGTCTATTGGATCCTTGGATCCCGGCCTGTGGGATTCTTGAGCAGCACGGGTCGAGGTCATTCTGGTCAATGCGCGTTCACGCCAAGAACGTGCCTGGGCGCAAAACAGATGTTAGCGATGCCGCGTGGCTCCGCCAGCTTCATGCCTACGGTTTGTTACGCGGGAGTTTCCGTCCTGATGGCCGAGATCGCAACCCTGCGCGCCTATCTGCGTCAGCGGGAGCGGCTAGATGTTTAGATGGGGTATTCGGCTTGGGCCCTGTCTGCGACGGCAATGGTTAGGGATGCAGCGTTTCGAGCTGATGATAGCGTGAGAGTGTCGCCTCACAAGCATCAGGAAAGGAAGGCTGCATGAAGCATTACGCTGGACTGGACGTCTCTCTCAAAGAGACTACGATCTGCATCGTGGACGAAATGGGTTCGATCTGCCGGGAGCTGAAGGTGCCCAGCCACCCGGAAGACCTTGCTCGGGCGCTCCAGGCCTCCCCATGGCAACTGGTCCGAATCGGGCTGGAAGCTGGACCGTTGTCGACCGTCTTGGGGTTGATGCCATAGCGCTTCGAAAGCGACCTCAGGCTCGCTTCACTATGTTGTATCGCTCGACGGATCGCCTCTGTCTTTGTGGCGCTCCCATGCAGAATCTGGCCCATAGTGCATCCTTGATTCGGACGACAATGATGAACCATCAAGCCCGGATCAAACATCCAGTGGAATACGCAGCCGCCCATATCCAGCACATGCAAAAGGCCCTGATGGAGATGAACTTGCAACGTCACCGCGTTGTCTCCGACATCACCAGCGCGACCGGTATGCGCATCCGAGCGATTGTAGCGGGCGAGCGCAATCCCGATGTATTGCCGACCTACCGCGATCTGCGTTGCCATTCCTCTATCGAGACGATCCGCGCTGAACTGGTGGGCAACGACCGGGACGAACATGTCTTCGCCCTGACCCAGTCGCTGGAGCTCTACCACACCCACCAGGCCAGATGCTCGACTGCGACCGCAAGCTGGAATCCTTGGTGGCGCAGCTGACCGACAAAGCGGCAAAGCCGATCGGCGAGCTATCCTGGCACGAGTGAAGACCAAGCAGGTCAACACACCGTCGTTCGAGTCAGGGCTACACTATGGGCGTCCTTCGCGTTGATCTGACCGAAATCCATGGGTTGGTCCGTCACTGGCGTTGAAGCTCATCGGCGAGTGCGGGACGGATCTGAGGGCCTGGCCGAGCGCCAAGCACTTCACCTCCTGGCTGTGTCTGGCGCCGGGTAACAAAATCTCCGGCGGAAGGTGCTATCTTCACGCGGAAATCATCCAGCCGGGCAGCAGCGCTGTTGCGGTTGGCGGCCACGACTATCGATACGGCGCTCAGAGCATTCTATCGTCGGCTGTCCTCTCGTGCAGGCAAAGCGAAGGCCGTGACGCGACCGCCCGCAAAAGGTCCTGTTCTACAACACCCTCAGCCACGGCATGAGCTACAGGGATCCGGGTGCCGACCATGAGGAACAATATCGCAGCCGTGTCCTCGCCAATCTCAGGCGGCGCGCCAATCGCTGGGGTTCATTTTGCAAGCTGTCCAGGCGACACTGAGACGGCTGTTTCTTATAGTGTCGTTGCCTGCCGGACGTGCGGACCGGCTGCTTCGCCTGCGGTCGAAATCAAGATTGCAGCTACCAGCCGCTGGCCATCTGGAAACGCGATGGCGCTATCCGGGAGATTATATTGGCGATCTGGATGCCATATGGCGCATACTTAGACGAGCAGTCCGTACTGCATCCGTGCCGTCAACATAGTCTGGCAGAAATCGAGCAAAGTAAGTGCAGATCAAAGACGTCCTCCTCGCGCCTGGCAATGGTGCATTTTTTTATGACGACCAAGTTGCGATCAAGGCCGGCGTTCCCCAGGACCGTTTCATCTATAGGGGCGAACCTGTCACCCCCGGCTTCAAAGCCATTCGTGTTCCAGCGTCATCGCTAAGCGTCGGACTGGTCCTTGCCGACGACAAGGTTGTCTGGGGCGACATGATGAGCGTCCAGTACTCTGGTGCTGGCGGACGCGATCCTTTGTTCGATGCCGCTCACATCTCGAATCTGACGTCGCAGATCGTGACCCGGCTTTTAGATGTTGACGCCTTTCGGTACCTTGACGCCTGCGCAAAGGTCTTCGAGCCTTTTGAGCATAAGCGGCTGCCTCTGGCTATTGAGTACGGGGTCAGCCAGGCTCTCCTTCGCGCGGCGGCCCATCTTCATCGCAAGATGATGGCGGAGATCATATGCAGTGAATTTGACTTACCGCTCCCGACGCGCCGAGTCCCGATTTACTGCCAGAGCGGCGATGCCCGCGAAATCAACGTGGACAAGATGATTCTGAAGGGCGTGGATGTGCTTCCCCACGGCCTGATCAACTCACGGCAGAAATTCGGCGTCCATGGCCACACCTTCATGGAGTTCGTGAAGTGGGCTGCGGCGCGCACGCGCGAAATCGGCCGCCCGGGGTACCATCCGGTACTGCACTTCGATGTGTATGGCTGGATCGGTCTCGAAATGGGTCTGGAACCTCAACGGATCGCCGACTTTATCTGCAAGGTGGCCGATACCGTTCCCGGTTTCACGCTCAATATCGAGTCGCCCGCGGATTTTGGTTCGACGCAAGCTCAAATCGAGAACTATGCCCAGATCGTATCAATTTTGGACAACCGGGGTTCCAACGCGCGCATTGTCGTGGATGAGAGATGCAATACGCTTGAGGATATTCGGCTCTTTGCCGAAGCCAAGGCCACGCATCTTGTTCAAATCAAGACCCCGGATGTCGGCTCAATTGCCGACACGGCGCGTGCCGTTCTCCTTTGCAAGGCCAACAAGGTCGGAGCGTATGTCGGAGGAAGCTGTACCGAGACAGATCTCTCCGCCCAAGCTTCTGTCCACGTGTCAGTGGCAACCCAGGCCGACATGATGCTTGCAAAGCCCGGAATGGGTGTCGACGAGGCATTCTCAATCGTTGGGAATGAACAAAACCGTTTGCTGGCGATGATCGACCATCGGCGGGCTCAAAACGAAAACGTTGGATAAAAAGAACGGTGTTGCATGCAGAACTCTCTTGAGGGGATCACCGTCGTTGCCGTGGAGCAGGCTGTTGCTGCGCCATACGCATCGTCGCGCCTTGCGGACGCCGGCGCCCGGGTGATCAAGATCGAAAGACCTGAAGGGGATTTTGCCCGAAACTACGACAAGTTGGTGCGGGGCCAGAGCGCTTACTTCGTCTGGCTCAACCGGGGTAAGGAGTCGGTCAGTCTGGACCTGAGATCGCAAGCGGACCGCGTCGTCCTGGACACGCTCATTGCCAGTGCTGACGTCTTCATCCAAAATCTAAAACCGGGCAGCATAGAAAAACTGGGTTTCGGGTCTGCGGATCTCCGTCGGCGTTTTCCGCGGCTGATCACCTGCGACATCTCTGGTTTCGGAGAAAGGGGGCCTTATTCCCACTTGAAGGCTTATGATCTCATCGTCCAGGCTGAAACAGGTCTATGCGCGATCACAGGCACGCAACAAGGGCCCGCACGTGTAGGGGTGTCAGTTTGCGACATCTCTGCGGGCATGACGGCACACAGCGCTATTCTTCAGGCGCTGTATCACCGCGAGGTCACCGGCGAAGGGACAAGCATCCAGGTGTCATTGTTCGATGCCGTCGCCGACTGGATGAATGTTCCGGTTCTACAACACGACTATAGCGGCTATCACACTGTACGCGCGGGCGTGAAACACCCGTCGCTGGCACCGTATGGCGCCTATCGTTGTGCCGATGGCAAAGAGGTCATCTTTTCGGTTCAGAATGACCGCGAATGGGTAAATTTCTGCCAGAAATTCCTGAAGCAGCCGGAGCTTACACGCGCACCTAGTTTTGCTGACAATATGGAGCGCCTCGGTCACCGTGCGCAACTTGATGAGATTATCGAACTGCGTTTTTCCGAACTGTCCTGCCATGAAGCGATGCGGGAGCTTGAGGCAGCCGGTTTGGCATACGGCCGACTGAACGAAGTGGCGGATGTTTCAAAACATCCACACGTTCGCAGGATTGAGGTTGGCACACCTCAAGGAACTGTAGAGACGATAGCGCCGGCGGCGATCTTCAACTCCGAGCCCCCCTCACTTCGCCCAGTTCCGGCGCTTGGCGCCCACACCGAGGCTGTCCGCGAAGAGGTTCTATCCCGTTTAAGGGTAGCGTCAGCGTGAACGCGCCTCTTGCCGTAAGGGCGCGCTCACGATTTTACCGAGAGCGTGCCTGCTCTGGCCCCCAGTGCATCCGCCGCCCAGCAAGCTCACTGCCACCCCCGTCGTTAAAATCAACCGCTGAGGCGACTCCATGATAAAGGACACCTTTGCGGCCGTTGAAAGCGCGATGTCTATACCCCGCTGGAGATCCCTGCTCTTCGTTCCAGCTCACATTCCGCGCTTCGTGGAGACGGGACATGAGCGCGGTGCAGATGGCGTCATACTGGACCTGGAGGACTCGGTTCCCCAGGATCAGAAGGGTGAATCACGGCGGCAGCTTCCCGAATCCGTGGCAAAGGTGGCGCGCAAGGGCGCATCTGTTTTGGTCCGCGTGAATCGTGGTTTGCGCGCCTTGGCGGCCGATCTCAATGCAGCCGTGATGGCGGGTGTTGACGCATTGGTTCTTTCGAAGACGGATTCGGCAGAGTGGGTATCAGAGATCGCGAATGCGGTTTCAGAACTTGAGCGAGAAAGAAATCTTCCGCTGGGGCGCATCCGGTTTCTTGCCCAGATCGAGACGCCGGGCGCCTTGCAACGGGTCGCGGCCATTGCGTCGGCGCATCCAAGGATGGTCGCAATGGCACTTGGTCCTGAAGACTTCAGTGCCGCTGTTGGCGGCGCCCCGGAATTCGACCTTCTTCTGGCGCCGAACCTTTCCGTTCTGTTTGCCGCCCGTGCGGCCGGGTTGCTCCCGCTAGGCTTCATTGGGAGCATCGGCGAGTTCTCGGACACTCATAAACTTCGTGAAGCCGCGACGCAGGCGCGGCGGCTTGGCTTTGCCGGAGCTTTGGCGATCCATCCGGCACAGGTAGCCATATTCAATGAGGCTTTCTCGCCAAGTCCACCGGAACTCGCGTGGGCCCATCGCGTCGTCGCGGCGGAAAACGATGCCGCCGCCCTCGGACGGTCTGCATTCTCGTTGAATGGTAAGATGATTGATCCGCCAGTGGTGCGGCGCGCCCACGAAATCCTGGCTCTCGCAAGCAATAACTGACCTTGCATTTAATTAGCGGTCGGACAAGCGGTGGTATTCATCATGGTCGGACAGTTTTGTTGCTTGCCTGCCATCTGGTTTCGAGATATGTAAGACGCACTGGGGTCAGGACCCAGTTGGATTTGGTCATCGTGGACATCAGGCAGTTAAGATACTTTGTCGGCGTCGTCGAAGCCGGCAGTTTCACGAAGGCAGCTGCGACCCTCAACGTTGCTCAAAGCGCTCTAAGCCTGCATGTGCGTCAATTGGAGGAAGGATTCGGCACCCAGTTGCTGGTTCGAGACAGGAGCGGTGTCAGCGTCACGGCCTCAGGAGACAAGCTGCTTGAGCGCGCGCGGATCATTCTGAAGGAAATTCACCTCACTGAGGCGGAACTGACCAACTCGGTGGCCGCTCCTTCCGGAGAGGTGACCATTGGCATTCCGTCCGGAGCCGCTCGCGTCCTTAGCGGTCCCCTAATTGAATCGGTAAGAAGCGAATTGCCGAGGATCTCGCTTAAGATGATCGAGGGCATGACGGGACCGCTGGAGGAGTGGATGGCTGCTGGCCGTTTCAATCTGGCTGTCCTTTACCGCACTGCCGAGGGCGTGGGGCAAATGACGGTGCTGGCCCGCGAAGAGTTTTGCCTGGTGGTGCCGCCGGGTGAACCGCCTTTCGAAGATTCGATACCGCTCGCCGACCTGCATGCATTCCCGCTGGCGGTTCCAATGCGCAACAACAATGTCAGGCGTTCGGTGGCTGATGTCGTTGCGCAACATGGTTGTGTGCTGGACGTCAGATTCGAAGTCGACTCCCTTTCTACAATCATCAATATGGTCGTAGAGGGAAAGGCTTATTCTATTCTTACCCCGTCAGCCATTCAGAAAGAGGCGTCTCAAGGCCAAGTCCGAACGGTCAAGATCGTTGATCCAGTGATCACCCGTTCCGTTGTGCTCGCCGTCAACCCGAAAGATGAGCGCTCTCCCGCCGTTTCTGCGGTCCGCAAGCTGATCCCCAAGGTGGTGAATACATTGATCGAGAGCAAGCACTGGTCAGCCACGGCTCCCGACCGGACTTAGGCACATCGCAAACCAGTTTCAGCGCTATCGCTCCTCCGCGGTTGCTTGAGCGATATCAATCTGGATTCGAGATGGTTTTGGGCGACATTCCATATTTGACCCAGCGTGACCATCGCGATCAGATTGCAGAGAAGTGAGCTCATGGTCAGATATCGGCTGGTCTCGCATTGGCAGAAATACTCAAGCGGAGCATGGGATGTCCAACGCCACGAGCTATCAGCTTTTCATCAATGGCAGATGGCGAGCCGGTGGTAGCGGAGGCACTCTGCCGGTAATCAATCCGGCGACGGAGATGGTATTTGCCTCGGTGGCCTCGGCGACGATACCGGATCTGGATGAGGCCCTCGCTTCGGCAGAGCGCAGCCGCAAGTCCTGGTCCTCACGGCCTGCAAAAGATCGTGGCGAGATTCTTGTAGCAGCCGCCAAGATTCTGGCAACGAAGGTTGAAGCGGCGGCTAGAGTCCTGTCAGCCGAACAGGGAAAGACGATTGCCGAAGCAACAGGCGAGTACGCGCGCGCGGTCGAAACGCTGGAATGGAACGGTATGCACGCCGAAGAGCTGTCGGCCCCGATTCAGTTAGGCCCGAACCGGATGATCATCCCCGAGGCCCTTGGCGTCGTTGCTGCCTTTACGCCTTGGAACTATCCCGCCGTTCTTATCGCTCGCAAGCTCGCCCCTGCTTTGGCGGCAGGCTGCCCGGTGATCCTTAAAGGGGCGGAAGAGACACCGAGCGCGGCTGTCCATTTCGTCGAAGCGTTACGTCAAGCGGGTATTCCGGACGGCGTGGTCAATCTCGTCTTTGGCGTGCCGGTGCAAATATCCCGCCATCTCCTCAGCTCGCCGATCGTGAAGGTCCTAACGTTCACTGGCTCAACCGAGGTTGGAAAACAGCTCGCTAAGCTCGCCGCGAGTAACTTGCAGCGATGCATCCTTGAACTCGGTGGGCACTCCCCTGTTGTTATATGCGATGATGCCGACTTGGCAAAAGCTATACCGGCAATCACGGAATACAAGTTCGAGTGCGCGGGTCAAAGCTGCAATGCGCCCAGCAGGATCCTCGTCGCGCGGTCTCTCTATGAGGAATTCCTATCGCTGATAACGGAAGCCGCCCGCAAGATCAAGATCGGTCCACCGGACCATCCGGCGACGGAGATGGGGCCAATGGCAAATGAACGGCGAATCGAGGCCATGCAGCGTCTGACCAAGGATGCGGTCGATCGCGGCGCCACCATCGAAACCGGTGGCACCCGCCTTGATCAGCCGGGCTTTTACTGGCCCCCAACTATCCTAACAGGCGTGCCAAAGGATGCCAGAGTGCTTCATGACGAGCCGTTCGGACCGATCCTCACCGTGGCGCCGTTCGATACGATCGAGCAGGCGATCGAAGAAGCCAACGCCACTGACTATGGCTTGGCCGCCTACTTCTTCACCGGTGCTGACGATACCAAACGGGCGCTGATCGGCGGTCTTTCGGCCGGCGCTCTTAGTGTAAATTATCTTAAAGGGGTTTCAGCAGATGCGCCGTATGGAGGCGTTAAACAGAGCGGGTATGGATATGAAGGAGGCGAGCAGGGGGTGCGGAGCTTCCAGAGCCTGAAACTGGTCAACGGGTTCGGTTCATTGGGATGAGATTTCGTGAATAGGACAAGACGGAACCTTGCCGGGGAGGATATCACAAAGAGCGTCGCAGACGCCCTTCAGTACATCTCGTATTATCATCCTCCCGACTATATCCGGTACCTTTCGCAGGCATACACTCGCGAACAGAGCCCGGCGGCGAAGAACGCCATCGGGCAGATCCTGCTGAACTCCCGCATGGCGGCCTTCGGACGGCGTCCAATTTGTCAGGATACCGGTCTCGTCGTGGTTTTCGCCAAGGTGGGGATGGGCGTTCGCATCAAGTCTGCGGCCAGTTTCGCTGACCTCGTGAATGAGGGCGTCCGCCGGGCATACCTTGACCCCGATAACCCGCTTAGGCCATCGATCGTCTCGGATCCGCTTGCCGGGCGGGTGAACACGCGAGACAACACGCCGGCAGTCGTCCACGTCGACCTCGTGCCCGGCAACCAGATTGAGATTACCATCGCCGCAAAAGGGGGCGGGTCCGAGAACAAGGCGCGTTTCGCAACCCTGAATCCCAGTGCGTCCGTTGCCGACTGGGTAGTCGACACCGTTTCGACGCTGGGCAGCGGATGGTGTCCGCCCGGCCTGATCTCGCTCGGCATCGGTGGCAGCGCTGAAAAGGCGATGCTGCTTGCCAAGGAGGTCATGAACGAACCGATCGACATGTCGGAACTGATCGTCAGGGGGCCGTCCAACGCGGAGGAGGCGCTGCGGATCGAGCTTTATGAAAGAATTAATGCGCTGGGCATCGGCGCTCAGGGCCTAGGCGGCATGACCACGGTCGTTGACGTGAAGGTTGCTACCTATCCCACTCACGCCGCGTCCAAGCCCGTCGCGCTCATTCCGCAATGCGCGGCCAACCGGCACCTGAAGTTCACCTTGGACGGAACAGGGCCGGCACAGCTCCAGCCGCCCAACCTTTCCGAATGGCCCCAGATCGGTCAAGAGGAGTTGCACACAACCGGCGTCCGCCGGGTCAATCTCGATGCGCTCACGAAGGAACAGACGGCATCGTGGCGCTGCGGGGAAACCCTTCTTTTGTCCGGTAAGATGCTGACGGGCCGTGACGCCGCCCACCAGCGAATGGTCGAGCTGATCGATGCCGGCAAGCCGCTCCCGGTCGATCTGCAGGGACGGATGATCTACTACGTCGGACCCGTCCGCGCAGTAGGGGATGAGGTCGTCGGGCCGGCTGGACCGACGACCGCCAGCCGCATGGATGGTTTTACTGAAAAGATGCTCGCCGAGACTGGGCTATATGCGATGGTCGGGAAAGCGGAAAGGGGACCGGCGGCTATCGAGTCGATCGTCAAACACAAGACGCCCTATCTCATCGCAGTGGGTGGTGCCGCCTATCTGATTTCAAAATCGATCAAGGCAGCGCGGATCGTGGCCTTTGAAGACCTCGGCATGGAAGCCATATATGAATTCGAGGTCCAGGACATGCCGGTCATCATGGCTGTTGATGTTGAGGGAAACTCCATCCACAATTCCGGGCCTCTGGAGTGGCGTAAGCGCATGGCGGCCGACAGCATCGCCCGCAGCATCGGCGTTTGAGTCTTCCCGGCTTTGCGATCCGGCCAGACTCCCGCCTCGGATTTTGGGCCGCATCCGTAATACAAGCGGCCATTTGTGGTTCAGCTCCTCGGCGAGCCAGATAGTAAGGCCTGCAAGTCGCCTTCGATGCCAAATGCTCGGATGTAAATAGCGCATCGACCTGCCGCCCATGCGATTGAGGCTCGCGTGCTGTCGAGGGTGCCAATCAGGACAAGCACCGCAGATACCAAAAAAGAGCCTATCCATTTACGATGAGGTAGCCGCAGACAGGCGAACACCCGTCTCCAAACGCGTCATCGCCCGCCTAGCCCCAATATCTCACATTGTTGAAGTGCATCGGGGTTCCGAACATTGTTTTGCGACAACAGCTTAGTTGATCTAGGAACACCCCGATGCAAACAGAGTGTATAACGGATCGGTTCGATTTTGCACCTGTTGAAAAGCACGCAGTTGTGGCTGGTTTTGACGGCGGAACAATCACCTCCGATGCCGGTGCGCTGTTGTTGGGGCTGACGGGCCGGGCGATCGGGCTGGTTGGTCGCTTTGCCGGTACTACTGCTACCTGCCGCTCTACATCTTCTGCGGCGATCACTTGCTGTGCGCCAAGCTGCGGTCCGCCAACATCGACGCGGCCGCCGGCGCGATCGAGGAGGTCGAGCGGATCGTGCGCCAGCTACGCCAGCGCTGGCCCAAGGTGCGCATCGTGCTGCGGGCCGATTCCGGCTTCGCCCGCGAGGAACTGATGGCCTGGTGCGAGAACAACGCCGTCGACTCCCTGTTTGGCCTGGCCCGCAACGTGCGGCTGGCCCGACACATCGGGGCCGAACTGGAGCAGGCCAAAGCAGAGCAGCCTCACCGGCCGTCCGGCCCGCCGCTTCAAGGACTTCCTGTGGACCACCCGCAAGAGCTGGAGCTGCCGGCGCCGGATCGTGGCCAAGGCCGAGTGGACACAAGGTGCGGCCAACCCGCGCTTCGTCGTCACCTCGCTCGATGCCGAGGCCTGGCCGGCCCGCAGCCTTTACGAGGATCTTTACTGCGCCCGCGGCGAGATGGAGAACCGCATCAAGGAATGCCAGCTCGACCTATTTGCCGACCGCACCTCGGCCGCCACCATGCGCGCCAACCAGCTCAGGCTCTGGTTCGCCTCCATGGCTTATGTGCTGATCTGCGCATTACGCCGCGTCGGCCTGGCCAACACTCGGCTCGCCAGGGCGAGTTGCGCCACCATCCGCCTCAAGCTGTTCAAGATCGGGGCCCTGGTCAGCATCTCGGTGCGCCGCATCAAGCTGGCCATGAACTCAGCCTGCCCCTTCCAGCGCGAATGGGCCCTGACCTACGCCAGGCTCGCGGCAGCCGCTTGAGCGCCCCGGTCCACCCTCCCGTCAACAGCAAGGAACATCGCCGAAAAGCAACAACCGCGCTGCGGTCAATGCCGTTTGCACCAACCTCAAGCCCCCAAGCCGACCCCGCCATCAGCTCTTTTGCGACAGACAGTATGAGAGATCCGGGTTAGGGGAGGGGCAATAGCTCAACTCTTCTACAGCACTTCTGCTTGGATTGCTCTCAGTCGCCCGACTTTCGGCAACCTCGCACTTACGCATTTCGGGCCGAGGACGGATGACGTCCACTGAATTAATTTGATGATAGAATTGGTGAGAACTAATTGCGCTGTCGACCCACCACTTGAGAGCAAAACGTCATGAAGTCGAAACCCGATCCTGTGCGACTGGACACTTGGGACCTCCGGATTCTTTCAGAGATCCAGTCAGATGGTCGGATTTCAAAAACCGAGCTCGCAAAGCGTGTTCACCTTTCAGCGTCGGCCTGTTCAGAACGGCTCCGCGTGCTGCAAGCCGCAGGCATCATTGAGGGATTCTATGCGCGACTCAGTCCAGCCCTCATCGGGGGCATCATCTGTATAATGGTGGAAGTGGTTTTGGACCGCCATCGTCTCGAGGATCAAAGACACTTCGAGACTGCCATCCAAAACGTCCCGGAAATCCTGGACTGCTGGGCAATCGGGGGACGGATCGACTATCTGATGCGCGTTTCGTCTCCTTCCATGGCTGCGTATCAAGATTTCATGGAGGGACTCCTGCAGGCAGGATTGGGGATCGAACAATACTACAGCCTTGTCGTGACGAAGCCAGTGAAAGCCAATTCACCAATTCCTCTGTCCGCCCTGAGGCAACGGTAAACCTCCAAGCCTTGGTTTCCATGGCGATTGGTGTCGATTCCTGAATTCGTCGGCTAAAGGTGTGCATTCCCGTGAAACCCGAGACATGTTTGTCACTATGCTGTTTCCAACGGGGCGGCTGGCCGAGTCTTCCCAGTGACCTGATGTTGTGGACGGCCTCCGCTCCCGGCATCGCAATGTGCCAAAGTGTGGCTGTCCAAGGTCACATGAGGGAGAGCCGTCCATGGAGAAGGTTAGCACAGTCGGTCTGGATGTCGCCAAGCACGTCTTTCAGGAGGTGCATGGCGTGGACGCGGAGGGCGCGGTGTTGTGCGCCGGAACTTGGGTCGCGACGATGTCGTCGCATTCTTTGCGTCTTTGCCGGCATGCCTGATCGGCATTGAAGCCTGCGCAACGAGCCATCACTGGGCCCGCGTTCTCATGGGGCTGGGTCATAAAGTCCGGCTGATGCCAGCCTCCTATGTGAAGCCATATGTCAAACGGCAGAAGAATGACGCGACGCACGCGGAGGCGATCTGCGAGGCGGTGACGCGGCCGTCGATGCGCTTCGTTCCGGTGAAGAGCGAGGAACAGCAAAGTGTGCTGATGTTGCATCGAGTTCGTGAGCTTCTGGTCCGGCAGCGGACCACGCTTGTGAACGCGCTGCGCGGCCACCTGGCCGAGTTCGGGATTGTGACGCGCCAGGGCATTGCCGGCGTCGGGATGCTGATCGGGCTCGCCGAAGACGAGAATACCAGCTAATCCCGCCGCTTGCCCGAGATGCGCTTCTTCCCTTGGTCGAGCAGCTACGGGCGGCGCACGACAAGATCCGTGAGCTAGATCATCAGATTCACGCCTGGCACCGCTCGAATGAACTGAGCCGGCGACTGGAAACGATCCCCGGCATCGGTCCAATCACCGCCAGCGCGATCGTTGCAACCGTGACGGACGCCTCCCTGTTCAAATCCGGCCGGCAACTCGCGGCTTGGTTCGTGCCGCGACAGAACTCGTCCGGAGGAAAGGATAGGCTCGGCCGGATCAGCAAGCAGGGCGATCCCTATATCCGTCGACTGCTTGTAGTTGGCGCACATGCCGTCCTCAGGTTCAGCCGCAAGGGCAAAGCAGCGCCTACCCAGTGGGCTGCCGAGCTTCTGACGCAGAAGCCCATAATGCCGTCGCCGTTGCTCTTGCGAAGAAGATGGCGCGGATCGTCTGGGCGCTGATGACTACGGGCAAGCGCTTCGCAACTTCGCCGGCAGCGTGACGTAGTCGCAGAGGATACGCAGAGATCGGTGAGGTGCTGATGCGCTGGCCCCGATGAAGTCCGCGGATCGGATCCAGACAGGTCAACGCGCTTTTTGAGCGGCATGAACAGGCCGCATTAAAAGGCCGAATACATGCCTGCACCCGACCGACCTGTCATCAATGTCAGAACGCCCTTGCCACGCGGAGGTGGCGAGTAGAGCCTCGGCTGTTCTGCTCCGATCCCATTCTCTGGACGGCCGGAAGGTAGAGCTTTCCCGGCTTTCTCACGATGGCGGGCTGGCGGCGCGATCGTGATTGAGCAACGAGATCGGGGCTTTGTGCCCGATCGCCCCATGTGGGCGTTCCTCGTTGTACAAATCGACGACAGAACACCCACGAGACCGGTGTTGAGCGCGAGCTTTTTTATCCGTTTCATCTCTGGGCTGGTCGGCAGGTCCATATCCATGAAGTTATCGAGAAGGGTGACGCGGCAGTCTTCCGCGGCAGCCTCTCCGGGCGTGTGTCGGACCGTTGGTTGGAGATTCCGGCCTGGATGTTCGACCGGATAGTCAGCGCGAGCTGGTGCATCACAGCTGGCCCGAGGGTCGTTTTTCCGGTGCTTGGCGCCTTGGCGGCGCTTCTGCAAGACACCGGCACTTCCTCGCTGTCATTTTTCGTGGAATGAGAACCCTGTTTAAGGGGTGATTTTCGTCCAAGTGGGGCTCTGACTCACATTTGATGATTTTCGCTGCTGGCGTTGTGCTGTTTTCTGAGGGGAATCAGCACTATGGTGAGAAATTTGCGTTGTCGTCCTTGCTCCCGGCGGGATTAGCCGTCGAGGCCACCGCCGAGAGCGAACGAGTGATCGCCGTTACCGCCCGCTCAGGGGCGCGAGCGCGACCTTGCCCTCTTTGCCGCAGAGTGTCGCACCGGATCCATAGCCGCTATCTTCGACGAGTTTCGGATCTTCCCTGTATCGGGATGAAGGTAGAGCTTCACCTCGTCGCCCGGCGCTCTATCTGCGATGCGCCATTGTGCCGTCGACGAATCTTCGCTGAACGCTTTGACGACTGCGTTGTCGCCGAGCGATCCCGCCGGACCTCGCGATTGGAGTGTATCGTTCATCATCTTGGGCTGGCACTCGGCGGCCGGCCGGCGGCCAGTTTTGCGAAGCGGCTGATGGTCCCGGTCAATAATGACACGCTGCTGCGGGTGGTGCGGCGATGAGCCTGTTTACAAACAGATCCTCTCAAAATTGTCGGCATTGATGATTGGGCCTTCCGTCGCAGCCATCGCTACGGCACGATCGTCTGTGATCTGGAGCGGCGGCGGATCGTGACGCTGTTGCCTGATCGTGAGGTTGCCACCGTCGAGGCCTGGCTCGCCGACCATCTCAGATCGAAACCGTCTCGCGCGACCGCGGCGGCGGTTACGGTGAAGCCACCGCGAAGGCGTTGCCCGAAGCGGTTCAGGTCGCCGACCGCTGGCATCTCATGGAGAATGCGAGTGCGGCTTTCCTCGACGCCGTCCGCAAGTCGATGCGGAGAATCCGAACTGCGATCGGCGCTACGACGATCAATCCCGACCTGCTCACCTACGCGGAGAAGCTGCAATACGAGGGCTATCTGCGGCGTGAGGAGACAAACGCGGCAAATCATGAGACTTGCCAGCGAAGACATCCCCATAAAGGAGATCGTGCGTCGCACCGGCCACATCCGTAAGCTGGTCCGTCAAGTGGTCCGTGGCCAGCGGACCGATATCTTCCGCGTCCGCCAGAGTTCACTCGAAGCCTGGCTGCCCTCGCTGGAAGGGCAATGCAAATCCGGTTGCCACAATGCAAGCGAGCTTTGGCGACGGCTGAAGACAAAGGGCTTTCGGGGACGTCTGGGGTGTCGTCAGCGAATGGGCAAGGCGACGACGACGCGTCGAACAGGCATCCGATCAGCAACTCCACAAGGTGCCGTCAGCCAGAACGATCGCACGGTTGATGACGACGGCGCGCGATCATCTGAACAAACCGACACTGTGATGATCGCTGTCATCGAGGCGGGTGTGCCCATGCTGGTGGAAGCACGCAATTTGATCCCTGGTTTCCTCCGCAAGAAAGTCGCCGATGAGCTCGAGCCGTGGATCGCCGACGCCAAAAAAACCCCATCGCGTCTTTCGCCAATGGCATCATTCGCGACCGCGCTGCCGTCCGCGCCGCGATCACCGAGCCATGGTCCAACGGGCAGACGGAAGGACAGATCACCAAGCTCAAGCTTGTAAAACGGCAGATGTACGGCCGCGGAAAGCTTGACCTCCTCCAAGCACGTTTGATCGGTGCTGCCTGAAAGAAAATATCATCGAGAGTGCGTCAGACCCCCTTTTACATGAAAACCCAGGGTCCCGATTCCGTGGTCATTGACAACAGCCGCGACATTGAGATGCCGCCTTTGCCGCCAGAGGCTTCGGCGGATCCTGCTTGCAGGCTGCTTTACCGAGCGCAGCACGAGCCCTTAAATCATCAATGTGCAGTAGCGATCGACGCATTTGCTGATACGGGATAGGCGGGCTCGCCCTCCACTGGATCGTTGTTTCGGCAGCAAGCCGAGCCAGGCCGCGAACTGACGGCCGTTCTTGAAGCACCGTCACGGCGCCGATGCCTTCGATCTTCCCACGCTGATTGACACTGCTCGATGGTGCGGAACATTTCTCGTATCTGCCATCATATGTCGCAATTTACGCCATTTCCGCCTGGAACTCCCTCATCAGCGACCGCGCCATGTCGCTGACGTTGTTCTCTCAGGCCTTTTCGTTGCGGCCGTTCAAGAAGCCACCGGCCGGAATGGTGATCTGCGGTTCAGGTCGCTTCGCCGATTTCCGGCTTCACCTACTGCTCGACAACTTTCGTTACGTGCAAAATCGGATCGTTGCATTAGTTCCTTCAAATAAATTTATGGACTCTTTGCAACCGCAAAATCGCAGACGATGATACGCTCGCGGCAACGTGTGAGTGGCACGGCTGAAAAATAGATGGATCGAACTGGCACACAGCACGCAACGGAGGTTCAAATGGCAAAAAGAGCGCTCATTATGGTTGAATGGTCAAGGGGTAACGGTCCGCTATACATCCAAGCGGCCCACCATCTTGGTCTTTATCCAATTGCCCTGACGGCGCATCCGACTCAACACGACTATCCGAAAGGGATCGAGGCAATCCGTATTGATACACACGATCTCGATCCGCTGATCCGCGAATGTTCCCGTCTGCGTGAGACCTATGATATTGCTGGCATTACTGGTTTTGCGGGCGACGAGTCGGTCTCTGCAACAGTTGGCAAGCTCTGTCGACATTTCGATCTACCAGGACCGAACCCCGCATCGATTGAACAGTGCTGCGACAAATTCCTTCAACGTGGGATCCTTGCGAAGGCTGGCGTTCCAATGCCGGCTTATCGCCTGGCCGCGAACGCGGCGGAGATAGAACGCTCAGCCGCAGACATCGGCCTCCCCGTGATTGTTAAGCCAGCCGTAGGTAGCGACAGCAGAGGTGTTCGATTGTGCCGCAATCTCGATGAGATTGTCGAACATTCGCTCTTTCTGTTGGGTGGGAAGCATATATGGCGGTCTCCTCCGAGGATACTGGTCGAAGAATTCGCTCAGGGCCCCCATTATATCGCGCATTTAATGGGAAACGAGGTCATTGCTATCGCCGCCACCGAATTTGGCCCCCCACCGCATTTCGTCTTTCGTGGCTACACCCTTCCGGCCCCGCTGACTGATGACGCGTGTAAAAGTATCACTGAGGTCTCGTTGAGCTGTCTGCGAGCTCTTGACCTCGGCTGGGGGCCAACATGCATCGAATTCCGGTGGACGAAGCATGGCCCAGTCGTCATCGAAGTCAATCCGCGTATGCCGGGTGGTGGTGATCCTAAATTGATTCAGTTGGCTTGTGGTGTGGATCTCGTCACCGAGCATCTCAAGCTTGTCATCGGCGAGGAACGGGTTTTGCGCAAAAGGCATTCGCAGACTGTGGTCGCGCGAAGCCTGCTTCCTGATCGAGATGGCATCCTCGATTGGATTGATGGCGGCAACCGGGCGGCTGCCGTTCCAGGTGTTGCCGAGGTCAAATTGTACGTCAAACCCAAGATACCGATCGTCAGGAAAGGCGACAACCGAGACTCTATGGGATATGTCGTCGCCGCGTCACCCAGCCATGCTGAGGCCGAGGCGATACTGAAGCGTGCTGTCGACTTAATCAGTTGGTCCATCACAGCATTGCCGCCCCTTCGCGAACAGGAACAATCTGAACAGGACGTCTATCAACATTAGGGCGTCCGCGGCAAATCGCTGGCATCGTGCCCAATCCGACTTGGACGCTGATTCGTATGGCTGATAAGGTTCTCGTCGCGCCAGCCCGTAGATGAATGCCTCAGGGCTCGTCCCCTCTTGGCATGCCCGCGAATATAACGCTAGGACATGACGCGCGGCTGGGACCTTGCCCAATCGTTATGCTTGTCCGTTTCAGCGGCGGGCGCGCGACATCGGGGTTTGCTTGGCATTTGCCGGCCGGTCGGCGACAGCGTCCGGCTAGTCCGGCACGACCTGCGATAATAACCCTCGAAATAGTGGTTTTCCAATGCCCGGAACAGTCATGCGGCTTCACCTCCTGTGAGGCTTCGCAGAGGCAGGATTCAGCTGCGGGCCGCTTTGACTCGCTTGGGCATGAAGTACTAGCGAATGGCGACGATCGCCTTTGCAACGGCGGCGACGCCCGCGTCGTCGAGACGGGAGTTCACCCCCGTTGTGTCCCGGATCGGGCGATGATGTCGCCGGTTGCGGCATGACCGCGGAGAACGGGGCGCCAGAGCCTTGCGGCATGGCCGGTAGCAAGCAGGAAGGCAGTCGACCAGTGGAAGGGGTCGAACGAACCGTCATTGCGCCGCGCAAAGCGCGGGCGCCAGGTTTCCGGCGTTTCGGCAAGCCCGCTCGAGATCCGGTCATAGTTGGCAACGAGCGTCTGAACGGCGAGCGCCTCGCTCGTGCCTTCGAGCGCCACCAGCGCTTTCTCGCCTGCAAACAGAGGAATCCATTGGCGCGGGTCGATGAAGCGGGGCCCGATGATGAGCGCCGTCAGATAGCCGTCGAGCCCATCCATGCCGAAGACCGACGGATGCGGCCGCTGCTTGTGCAGGAACGTCTCGAAGGCCGCATCGTCCAGCATCGGGCGCGAAGGCGCAACCGAGGACGCCGCGGCGGGCCGAGCGGCGACCGGCCCCCTTGACCGACGAGCGATCATGCCGCCACACGCTCCAGTTAGCACCGTGCTTCCCGGTCTGCCTTCCAATTCCATATGTGGACGGCCCCCGCTTGCAAGTGTTTTTACAGGTATTTTTGATCGGATCGCTTGCTTCCATATGTTCGGCCTTTGTATGTGGTCGCACATGACCACTGGCCAAGATGGTTTCCGCAACGCATGTTCCTAACACGGCACCGACCTTGAAAGGCCAATGGAATTGACGGAGTATCACGCGTCTTGGATCGATCGATCGCACCATCTGCTTTTCTCTTGTAAGTTCACAGCATCAGCTCAACACGGTAGCACTCTATTCTGCTCACCGTGATGGCCAATTCCTATGTGGCTTGCGTTTGCTCTTCTGGCCGCCGATACGCCTCGCCGCTCACCATGAGCTTCCAGGCGACACGGGCAATCTTATTGGCGAGCGCCACCGCAACCAACTTCGGTTTCTTTCTTTGCAGCAGTTCGGTGAGCCATCGGGAAGTATGTCTGGTTCCTGCTCTGACGTGCTGAAGAAGAGCAGTCGCGCCAACCACCAATATGCTCCTCAGCATTTCGTCGCCAGCACGTATGATCACCCCCAGTCTGACCTTGCCTGCGGTCGAATGGTCTTTGGGCGTGAGTCCTATCCAAGCGGCAAAATCGCGACCCGACTTGAACGTTCGGGGATCTGGGGTCTTCATCATCAAAAGCGATGCGCCGAGCGGCCCGACACCCGGAATTTCGGCCAGGCGCCTGCTGCATTCATCTGAGCGATGCAACGCGGTCAGTTTTTCCTCGACGGCTTTCGTTTCGGTAAGCAAGTCCCAGAACTGGCTCTCCAACCGTGTCTTCGACAGCTATGACGATATCATCGATGCGGCCTGCGACGCCTGGCAGAAACTCCTCGCAGCTTCCGAGACCATCACATCAATCGGGATGCGCCAATGGGCCCATGTCGGTCAACCCCATGACTCTTGGTATGAGTTGCGGATTCCGACGTGAAGCCGGCCGCCATTCCGATCAAAGACCGGCCACCATTCCGATTTGAAGCCGGCCACCATTCCAATCAAAAGCCGGCCGGTTTTCGTCACTGAACATTACCTCCTGGGTCAGCAACTTTGGCATCAATCACCTCGCCATGAACGGGGGACATTTTGATGCCGGCAAAGAGAAGGCTGACCAGGAGACAGTTACGACAAATGCTGCGGCTTGCCGGAAGCGGGACGAGCTCCCGCGAGATTGCCGTTGTGTTGGGAATAGCGCGCAGCACGGTGCAGGATAATTTGCAGCGTGCAGCCGCGGTTGGATTGAGCTGGCCCTTGCCGGGCGAGCTGACCGACGATGCGCTTGAGCACAAGCTCTTCAGTCGCAACGGCGTCAAACAGGGCACGCGACGACGCACGGAACCGAACTGGCCCGATCTTGCGGTCGAGCTCAAGAAGCCCGGTGTCACCTTGCTCATCCTCTGGGAGGAGTATCGTGGGTCGCATCCCGAAGGATATGGCTACAGTCGCTTCTGTGAACTCTTTCGCAGTTTCGAGCAGCGGCTTTCGCCGACGATGCGCCAGGAGCATGCGGCCGGCGACAAGGTCTTCGTCGATTATTCCGGCAAAGATTCCGATTGTCGATCGCAAGACCGGTGAGATCCGCGAGGCAGAGATCTTCGTGGCGGTGCTCGGCGCATCCAGCTTCACCTATGCTGAAGCAACATGGACACAAACACTTCCCGACTGGATCGGCTCGCATGTTCGGATGTTTCGTTTCTTCGGAGGCGTTCCCCGGCTGATCGTCCCCGACAATCTGAAGTCGGGCGTCAGCCGCGCCAGCTTCTACGATCCCGAGATCAATCGCAGCTACGGCATGATGGCACCCATTATGGCGTCGGCGTTCTTCCGGCACGGCCGCGACGGCCGAAGGACAAATCGAAAGTCGAGAACGGCGTGCGTTTCGCCCAGTCCTGCATTTTGGGGCGTCTGCGCAATCAGACCTTCTTCTCGCTTGCTGAAGCCAATGCCGCCATTGCCCAGGCGCTCGATCGCATCAACGACCACGTCATGCGCCGGCTGGGCGTCAGTCGCCGGCAGCTCTTCGAGACCGTCGAGCGCCCGGCTTTGGCCAGTCTTCCACTGGAGGATTACGAGTTTGCCGAATGGCGTTTGGCCCGCGTCTCGACGGATTATCATGTCGAGTTCAAGACCTTCTTTTATTCCGTGCCCCACAGCCTCATTCGTCAGCAGGTCGATCTGAGAGCAACGGCGCGCACCATCGAGATCTTCCACCGCGGCAAGCGCATCGCGGTGCATCAGCGCCGCTATGGAGGTCCTCGCCATGGAACCGATCCGGATCACATGCCCAGTTCCCACCGGCGCTATGCCGAATGGACGCCGGAGCGCTTTCGCCGCTGGGCCGCATCCGTCGGCCCCGAGACGGAAGGCTTGGTTGTCGCAATCCTCGCCAGCCGCCCACATCCTGAACAAGGCTTTCGAACATGCCTGGGTGTCCTGCGCCTGTTTCGGGACATCGATCGCAATCGGGCCGAAGCCGTGTCAGCCCGCGCTGTCGAGATCGGTGGCCTGAACTGCAAGAGCATCGCCTCGCTCGATCGCCAATCACAAGGCCGCAAGGCATTCCACCGAACCGACCGCCATCGTCGATCATGCCAATCTGCGTGGCCCTGATTACTTTCATTGAGGAGACACACCAATGCTGATCAATCCGACCATCGACATGCTGCGCGAACTCGGGCTTCATGGCATGGCCACCGCTTCCAGGAACTCGACGCACAATCCGAAGCACGCGGCCTCGAGCATGGCGAATGGCTTGCCATGCTGCTCGAGCGCGAGGCTACCATGCGCCCCCAGAAGCGTTTCGAAGCCCGCGCCAGGGCTGCAAAGCTTCGCCATAACGCACAGATCGAGAATGCCGACTTTCGTGCCGCACGCGGTCTTGACCGCAATCTGTTCATGGCGCTCGCCGGCTGCGACTGGATCCGCAAGCATCACAGTCTTCTCATCACCGGGCCAGCCGGCGTCGGCAAAAGCTGGCTGGCCTGTGCGCTTGGCCACAAAGCTTGCCGAGAGGATTTTCCGTCGCCTATCACCGCGTCCCCCGGCTGTTGCAACACTTGCCCTCGCGAGAGGCGACGGACGTTATGGCCGGATCCTCAAGCAACTCGCCAAAACCGACCTTCTCATTCTCGATGACTGGGGACCGGAAAAACTCAATGATGACCAGCGGCGTGATGTGCTTGAGATCATTGAAGATCGCTACGAACGCCGATCGACAATCGTCACCAGTCAGCTGCCCCTGGATCACTGGTACGAGATCATTGCAAACACAACTCTGGCCGATGCCATCCTCGACCGCCTCGTTCACAACGCCTATCGCATCGATCTCACCGGTGAAAGCATGCGAAAACAGCGCTCGCCAAGAGCGACCGAAACAGCGCAAGCTTGACCTGAAACGAAACCCAATCCAAACATCAACGAGACCCAGGATCAGTCCGAAAAATGGCCGGCTTCAAGTCGGAACACCGGCCGGAATGAAATCGGAATGACTGGCCGGCTTCAAATCGGAATCGATGGCCGGCTTCGTCGGAATACGCAGATTCGGGTCTGCGGACCTCCGCCGACGCTTTCTGCGGCGATCATCTACGACCTGCAGAACCTACCAGACGGTGCGCGCCGGCGTGAACCACCGTCGCTGGCCCCCACGGTGCCTACCGCTCTGCCGGTGGCAGAGGTCAAAATGTTGCTCGGTCGCGATGGGCACGGGGTCAAACCGGAAGAGGCTGCCAGGCATAATGGCTCACGCTCCGCTCGGGCCTGCCCCGTTTGCGTCCAAGCGGGTCGGTCCGATGTGGCGAAGAAGGAAGCTGATGCCTTCTGTAATGGCGTATCCTGGTATGGCGGGCCTGGCGTGAGGCCGTCGAATGTTTCGATGAGATTATCTGGCCCTGATAACAGGCTGGACACTTCCTTAGGCAAAGCCTGGGTGAGCTCCTTCGGTGCGGTCGTGGTCGTACTTTTCGGCTGAGGCAGCCGCCGCCGCCGGCATGAGCAGGGCGCGGCAGCGGGCGAGCTTTTGCGCCCGGTGGGGATTGCCAACGAAGCGAAGTAGCGGATGCCATGAAGGCCTTCGGGCAGAACATGCAGCAAAAAGCGGCGGATGAATTCGTCCGCCGAGACGGCCATGACTTTTTGCCGATTGCTGGGCCGGTAGTCCTTCCAGCGGAAACGAACCGTGCCGTCCTCGATGTCGATGAGGCGGTTGTTGGAGACGGCGACGGGGTGCGTATGCGCCCAGCGGAAGAGAAGGCCGGAACAGTGCCTCGAGAGACCCCATGCCGGCTCACGATACAACCTCCAACGCGGGCATGGCCAATGACTGTCGCAAAACTTTTACAAACGCTATGAAAACACTTCACAAACATTTTCTTTAGTTGCTCTGCGATGTGTGCAAAACTTGATTAAAATTCCAGTAAAGTAGAAAGGAAAACAAGTGACATACAACGTTAGTAATAAAGTATCTTTGTCAGAACTTCAGTTATACTTCAGTAATGATTACATCCATTTTGGAGATGTGATCAATCCGCCGAAGGCAAGTGATCGACAAGTAGGAATAATTTGGAAGCTTCTTTCTCTTACACAAGACAGCTCAGTTCTTGAACTCGGGTGCGGCTATGGGCGGATTACCAACCGATTGGCGGAAAAAGGAGCGCAGGTAACCGGACTTGATATCTCGCCGAACTTACTAAAAAAAGCCGAAGCGGATGCGGCTGAAGGCGGAGTAAATGTCGAGTATGTTCTGGGCGACATGCGCTCACTTCCCTGGCGAGATCGATTCGACGCGGCTTTTCTGTGGTACACGACCTTTGGCTATTTCAATGACGCTGATAATGAGAGAGTTCTTCATGAAGCCGCTTCTTCACTTCGAAAGGGCGGGCGTCTGCTAATCGATAACCCCAATCGCTTCGAGTCACTGCGGCACAAGTTTCCCGTGTGTTCCATTGCGCAGCGTAACGACGATGTACGAATCGATATATTTAGCAACGATGTGCTAAGCGATCGCCAGAACCTCGAAAGGATTATCGTCTGCGATGGACGCGTTAGACGAACGCACCTTTCTTACAGGCAGTATGGGTTTTCTGAATATGTTCGCATGTTACGAAGCGCGGGGTTCGAGACTGTTGAAGCTTATGGGGAGGAAGGTGGAGCGTTTACATCCGATAGCTCGCGCCTCATGGTTGTCGCATACAAATAATATCAACGGCATAGCCTAGTGGATGGAATCTAACATTTGGTGCCCGCGTTTGACGGCGGCGATGATCTTGTCTGGATCGGCGGTCCAAGTGAAGGGTTTAGGTTGCTGGTTGTGCTCTGCAACGAAGCGGTTGATCGCCGCCTGGAGGTCGACGACGGAGTGGGAAGACGCCGCGCCTGAGACGACGCTTCGACAGTTTTGCGAAGAAGCCCTCAACCGCGTTGAGCCACGAGCACGACGTCGGCGTGAAGTGGAAGGTGAAGCGCTGATGGCGGTCGAGCCAAGCGCCCACCTTGGGATGCTTGTGGGCGGCGTAGTTGTCGAGGACGACGTGGACGGCCTTGCTGGCCGGCATTTGCGCAGCGATGGCGTTGAGGAAGCGGATGAACTCCTGATGGCGATGCCGCTGCATGTTCTTGCCGATAACGGTGCCGTCGAGCACGTTGAGGGCGGCAAACAGGGTGGTCGTGCCATGCCGCTTGTAGTCGTGGGTCATGGTGCCGAGCCTTCCCTTCTTCACAGGGCCGGGCTGGGTGCGGTCGAGCGCTTGGATCTGGCTCTTCTCGTCGACCGACAGCACGATGGCGTGAGCCGGCGGATCGACATAGAGGCCGACGACGTCGCGCAGCTTGTTGACGAACTGGGGATCGTTGGAGAGCTTGAACTGGCGCCAGCGGTTGGGCTGCAGCCCGTGCGCCTTCCAGATGCGACGCACAGCGCTTGCGCTGATGCCAGCCGCTTGCGCCATCATGTCGGCGGTCCAGTGCGTCGTCTCGCCAGGCGGGTCCTGCAACCTCAGTGCCACCACGCCGACTTCAGGTCGGAGTGGGGCAATGCGCGAGGGGCGCGTCTTGTCGCGCAACAGTCCCTCGAAGCCTTCCGCGGCGAAGCGCTCCTGCCAGCGCCACACGCAGGTCTTCGATTTGCCGGTTTGCCGCATGATCTCGACGGTGCCGGTGCCGTTGATGCTCAGCAGGATGATCTCGGCGCGCCAGACATGCTTCTGCGGCGTATTGCGATCCCGGATGAGCGCGCCCAGACGCTGACGATCAATCGAAGAAACGGTGAGCAATATTCCTGTGCGCATGCGCCAGACTCGTATGCGCACTCACAAAAGGCAATCCCCAGCCGGACTCTTATGTCAGGCGTATACCACTAGCTATAGCTAGCTGCACAGCCTGTCCGAAAAACCATTAGCAGGCCAGCGGTGAAATCCCTCATTAGACGCCGCGTCTTGAAGGATTTCGGCAAGACGCATGGTTTTTGAGGACTTTGCGAGTTAGCCAATGTTACGCCTTTGAGGAAAGCAAAGCCAAGACAGCCTCGTGCAATCGTCATTTTATCAAAAATAGGCAAGATAGGAGAAAGCTGCTCATGCCGGCATTTAGTCACCAGGAATACCGCGAACGCACGCGCCGACTTCGCCAGGAGATGGCGGAGCATGGCATTGACACGCTGCTTGTCATGAACGAGTCAAACATGAACTATCTCACGGGCTATGACGGATACTCAGAATACGTTCCGCAGCTCGCCCTCGTATGTCAAGAAGAGGAAGATCCGTGGCTTATCCTGCGCGAGATCGACACTTTGTGTGCAACGCCCACCTCATACCTGCCGGAATCGCGCATCCTCAGTTATCCCGAGAAATACATCGGGTCGAGCCAGCGGACGGCATGGGAGCCGATCGGCGATCTGATCCGCGAGCGTACCAAGTCGAGCCGCATTGGGATCGAACTGACGGCTAAGGTATTTGGAGTGAAGGCTCATACGGCCCTCGCCAACAGCTTGGACCTGTCGAAGGCAATCGATGCCGATGGCATGATTTCCAAACTGAAGACGGTAAAGTCACCAGCTGAGCTTGCCTACATGGAGCAGGCTGGAAAGATTGCGGACAGAGCCATGCAGATGGGCCGGCTGGAGATTGCTGCTGGCGCGCGCGAATGCGACGTAGCGGCTGCCGTAATGCATGCTTTGATCAAAGGCACGCCGGAAATTCCCGGGGGTGTTTGCGCGTTTCCAACTATGCCGGTTGGCTCTCCCGCGAACGCACCGCATATTATGTGGTCCGACGCGAGTTACAGGATGGGCAGCCAGACCAATTTCGAGATAGCCGGCTTCCGACACCGTTATGCCTGCGCCTTGTCACGGACAGTATTCTTGGGCGAACCAACCGCTCGGGCGCAGCATCTGCATCAAGCCGCCTTGGACGGCTTTCTCGCGCAGTTCGAGGCTATACGGCCGGGAGTTACTTGCTCGGATGTTGCGCGAGCATTCAAGCGCGCCTTTGAACCTTTTGGCGTGCGGAAGGAATCCAGGAGCGGCTACTCCATTGGTCTGGCTTGGACCGACGGCGGAGGCAGCTTCCAGGAGGACGACCACACCGTAATTGAACCCAACATGACCTTCCACGTCCTCATCGGCATTTTTGAGAAGGATGATGGCTACATCTTCAGCGAGACTGTTCGCGTGACCGAGAACGGCGCGAAGTCACTGAGCAGAATGTCTCGTGACCTGCTGGTCAATTACTGACTTTTAAGGGTAGCGATGCCGGCGTAGCGCCAATTCGATGCGCGGGCGCGCAACACAACCAGTGGTCAAGTTTTTCATTTAAGCAAACTTGGACGGTTATCGTCGTCACCATAGAGCCAGGAAGCCTATCGCGCCGAGCCAACCTTCGTGGTTGCAATCCGAAATGGCCCGAGCCTCTCGCACCATGCCAAGGCATTGCCGTATGTCGCAAGAAGACGCTGCGACAGACCGTCGATTGCTTCCGGACGAACATCCCACACTTCTGCCCAAACGCGGTCGCTGAAGACAGAGGAGTGATGAAACATTCGAAGGAAATCCATGTGACGGGCCTGGGCTTCCCGGAAGGACCGGTAGCGCTGCCGGACGGTACGATCGCCTTCGTCGATTTGCTCCACGCCAAGGTCCGCACCTTCAAGGACGGCGCGGTGCGCGAATTGGCCACGCTTCCCGGCGCGCCTAACGGCATGCGGCTCGGTACCGACGGTGCGCCTACATCTGCAACAATGGCGGGCTTGCGCCGGAATCGCATGAGAAGCTGAATTTCGCCGAGCCGATGATCCCGTGGTGTATCCAGCGTCTGCGACTCGACGGCCGCTTGGGAGACCTTCGCCGACCAGCTCCCCCATGGCGGGCAGCTCCTTGCGGCGGGCCAGGATCGAAAGGGCCGCGCGCTGGCCAACATGACCGGCTTTCCGAACGGGCTTCTTTTCCATCCCGACGGCTCCCCGATCTCGGCACCGATATGGCGCACCGGCTGCTGCGCTTCGAGTGGGAAGACGGCGGAGTTGGCACGATGTAGATCTCTACATAAGCGCCATGACCGACCGTTCGGCGGCGCCCATCCGCCGGCGGCGGTGTTCTATTATTCCCGCGATCGTCGAGGGGAACATCCCGCGGCGCATCTCGCCGGCTAGAGCGGCATTCTGCAGGCCGATGCCTTTGGCGGTTATGGCGAGCTCTATGCGACGGGTCGTCAGCCGGCGCCTGTTCTGGAAGCCAGCTGCTAGGCCCACAGCCGGCCGCAAAGTGTTCGAGCTGGCCGATATCGAAGCGGCGGCGCGCAAGAAGGCGCGCGGCGAGAAGCCTAACCTGGTCTATCCGCTCGCGGTTCAAGCCGTGAAGCGCATCGATGCCCTGTTCGATATCGAGCGCGAGATCAACGGCCTGTCGCCGGCCCAACGCCACGCCGTGTGCCAGGAGCGGAGCGTGCCGTTGGTCACCGAACTCGAGCGCTGGATGATTGAGACGCGCGACAAGCTCTCGCGCGGACACGATCTGACCAAGGCCTTCAACTACATGCGGCGCCGCTGGTCATCCTTCACCCGGTTCCCCGACGACGGGCGGATCTGCCTATCGAACAATGCAGCCGAGCGAGCCCTGCGCGGCATCGCGAAGACTGATTCATTATGCACCTCCTTTTCAAATGGCGGAAAACAGCGATTCCTGGTTGTCGTCGTGGATGCAACGCGGAGTATTGCGCGCCAGTTCGGCCTTGATCCGTTCGTCTTCGAGGTCGCTGGCGCGGGTATGGTATGGCGCGCCCCGAACAAGCTGACGGGCGGGAAGAATTTGCTCCTTTATGAGGCGGCGGACGGTGTGGTTAGTGCGTTCAACTCCGTGGCCGCTTCCATCATGGTGCGCCATTCGCTGGTCTTGTCGGCCGAGAGATACGCATCGATCCCATTGACACGACGGATTGAGCTCACCCGTTTGGCGGTCCAGGTTTTGTTTTGTCCGGTGCGCAAATCCATCCGATTGAGAGAGGCGGCAATATGGTCGTCGGCCCAGCGCCCCGCCATGCTGGGGATGACCTCCAGGGCGTCCTGGGAAGTGGTGCATCCATGCTCGCCCGACTACGGCTTGCGGACCCGCAATTGCGAGCGCTGGCCGCCGCGCCAATGGATCGTCAGGATGACCTCGCGTGTCGCTTCGTCGACGTCCGCAATGATGTCGGTGACGAGCGCGCGAAGGAGTCGTTGGCGATTGCGCATGGTTACGCCCGGAGCTTTCCACGCAGCGTCGAGATCCTCGGCCAGCCCGGCGAAGTTGGGCGGAGCGGCCGCCGGGTCCGGCGTCTGCTCCGCCTTCGGTCGTGTCTCGCACGCCTCGACGCGACTAAGCGCCATCCCAACTCTTCTCGAGCTGCGCGGCAATGAGGCGATTATCGGGACCGCACGCAGCATAGCGCCGCTCCGCGAGCGAGGCTTCGTATCGAGCCTGTTGCAGCTCGAGCTCCACGATGCGCTGCTGTTCACTGCGAGCTTCCATGCACCTCCGTCCGGCCTCCATTGCCGCCTCGATCGCCATCGGTTCGACCGCGCGGAGCAGCTCTTTGGCGACTGCGGCGTCGACGCGGAGACCGCCGAACGTAAAGCACCGGGGCAGTCCGAGCATCAGGTTAGGACGATCACAGCGGTAGACGGGCTGACCCGGCGGACGGCCTGAGTAGCTTACCATCAAACGGCGCCCGCAACGTCCACAGGAAAGTAGCCCGCCAGCAGAGCCCGTCCGCCGCGGCCGGACTTCGCCCCTCCGACCTTGGCATAGTTGTGACGGCAAGCTGCTTCTGGTTCCGTTCGAACTCGGCCCAGCCGAGATAGCCGTCGTGGTGATTCTTCAGGAGAACCTCCCACTCCTCAAGCGGCTTGCGGCGGCCGTAACTCGTTCGGGCGCGTCCATCGACGATCTCGGTGCGCTTCTCGCCTTTGCCGTAGGCATAGGCGCCTGCGGGTTTTGAGCACCGAAATCAATTGCGGTAGCGGATCGGCGTCCATTCGAAGCTGACCAGCTTCTTGCCGTCGGACGGCCGGGGGAAGTGGACCTGCTCTGCAAACAGCCACAGGAATACCTGCCGCGCACTGCCGAACTCGCGGAACCGGGCGAAGATCAGCCGGATCACCTCCTGGATGCGGAGGTCGGGATCGAAACCGAGACCGATCTCGCGGTGCCAGATATAGCCAATCGGCACGCTGATGCGCAGCTCGCCGCGGCGCGCCTTGGCGCGCGCGGCATCAAGCATGCGCGCCCTGAGCACGCCGAGTTCGAACTCGCTGATGGAGCCCTTCATGCCCGAGCAGGAGTCGATCGTTAGGCCGGCAGGGATCGTAGACGCCACCCAGGTCGATGACGCGCGCCTCAACCAGGCCGCAGAGCTCCAGCACGTGATGCCAGTCGCGGCCGTTGCGCGCCAGCCGGGATGCGTCGAAACACAGTACCGCCCCGACTTGCCCGGCGCACAGCGATGCCACCAATCGCTCGAAGCCAGGTCGCGCCACCGATCAGGACGAGACGACCTGGCTGCAGGTGAAGTTCGCCGCCATCAACACATTGCCGCCCGTGGGCAAACAGAAGCGCTACAGT
>NZ_JAMYUM010000036.1:0-30737 GCF_040322975.1 Mesorhizobium sp. M0074 | reverse complement strand
GCAAGAGCTGCTCGGCCTCGAGCGCATCGGGCGCCACGACCACTTCTTCGAGCTCGGCGGCCACTCGCTGTTGGCCGTGCAGCTGCTAAGTCGAGCTTCAAACCTCGGACTGAAGTTTAGCGCCAGCGATCTCTTCCGGACACCCATTCTGAAGGAGCTTGCATCGAAGCTCAATCGGGAACCACAACCAAGTAATCCGGGAGTGATTTCCATTCGTCCGGCGGGATCGCAGTTGCCGCTCTTCTTTTTTCCGACAGGGTTGGGAGACTGTTCCTATGCCGCCAAATTGGCAAGCGAAATGGACATAGACTGTCCCGTCTATGCGGTGCCATGGCCGGATTTCGATGAACTTTATCCACCAACTCTCGAAGAAATAGCCGCGCAGGCAATCGAAGTGATGAAAGAGATCCAGCCGTTGGGGGCTTATCGCCTCGCGGGATACTCATCAGGTGGGATCTTGGCTTACGCAATTGGGCAGCACCTGTTGAGGCTACGCGAAGCTGTTTCATTCATGGCGTTCATCGATGTTACGCTACCTGCAAATGGCTCGAGCATATCGCCCATCCAGGTGGTCAACAAACTGGTTCTGGAACGCCTCGAATCGTTGGAAGATGAGTGCTTCGCAGAGCTTGAACGCTTCGCTGAACAAAGCTCGATTGCTCAGCTGCTTGAAAAGGCGCAGCAAATTGGAGCGATCCCTTCAAAAGGCGATCTCCGAGACGAAGTGATGATGTATGAAAAAATCGCTCGGTTCCACGGGGCGTTGCAGGGGTACCAACCTCCTTCCCTGCCAGTTGGAATACATCAGTTTTATGCCACTGAAATTCGCCCCCTTCGTGGCGCACGCGCCAAGAGTTCAATAGATCCAAACGCAACTTCGCCCATGCGGGGGTGGGACCGGATCTTAAGTGCGGCGCCTATTTATGCCGTGCCGATTCCTGGCGACCACCTGACCATGGTGACCATTCCAGAAAACCGTCGGGTTTTGGCTCGAGCCATTTCGATGGCTTTAATCAATTCACGTAGAACACCGGGGGTTTCGTCGCAAACTCCAGCTGAGGTGGCAAAGGCAGGTTGAGCGTCAGGCGGCGCTCATGCGGCGAGGATTTCGAACTGCTTGGCAATGGAGGGCGTCGAAGAGACCGGTAACTCCTCCGGGGTTACGCAGCGCACAGTAGGGGCGGTTTGGGCTTGAATAGTGAGGGCACGCTCTGCTCTGGTGCTCGAAATCGTGCCCGCAGTCGGTCGCGAAGTTCCCTATTCATCTCGGCTGTCCGAACCTGCATCAGCATGTGAGCACCGTGGAGAGACCAGCGCATCTGCTGCTTCTTGACCATGCTGTCGCTTGGCAGTTAACCGTAAGAATGCAGTCGTTTCGGTCAGGATTGGCACTTAATTTGAGAACCTGGAAGTTCGGATTCTCAAATTAAATGCCATCGCATTATCGTGAAGGCCTGAAGGCCGTGCTTCCTTTGAATTTCACACGCACCTTCGGCAAATGCGATGCCGGCAAGTTGCTGGCATTGATTCTCATATTAAGCCAATGGCCGGGCTCGATTATCAAATTAAGTGTAGATTCTCAGATTAAGTGTATGGCTAACCTGCTGAAATCATTGACAAGCCATTCTCATAATTAACTGCCAAGCGACACACGTTTCGCGCGCGGATCTGCAGATCATCTGATCATCTTGCGGCGCGCGGCATTGATGCTCAGAAACGTCGCCGGCGTGCCGCTGGAACCGGCCACCGAGGACGCTCTCAACTCCATTGCTGCCGAAATGAAAATCGGCCGGGCGGACCTCATTCAGATCGTGCTGCGGGAATGGCTGGAAACGAACGCCTATCTGCCCGTGCGCGAAATCGATGAGGAGAATGAAACGGACGGGAGCGCGTAAATGCAAATTTCCGCGATCACGCTATGCACGGCGAAGCTGCGACTCATCTATCGCTAAGGCGCGGCGGACCTGATGGTCTGTCGTATTCGTCGATGGCCATGGTTCGAGCGATAGGAACGCGGAGCGCCTCCGTGGCGCCCCGAATGTCGTCATCATATACGGCTTGTACGCGTCCTCAACTGCCGCAGCTTTCATCGGCTGCGCACTTCGCCATCCGGACTTGAGACAGTGCCGGCTCTGCTTCGGTGCAACGTCCGCGATGGCGGCTCGATTCCTGGGCCAAGACTCCATTTTCGGGCGGCAATTCCAGCACCGACCTTGACCGAGTCATGCCGCATATCTGTTGGATGTCGCATCGTCGTAGCCCCGCTAAGCCGACCAGGCCTCCCGACCGCCGGATCGATAATGATGATCGCCTCTGGAGAATTGTTCTTGTTGTCGAGCGCGATGGTCTCCACCGTCTTGCCGTGCTCTATTTCCGCTCAGTCATGAGCAACGCCAGCCAGCCTGTCGACACTTTCGACGAGGTCCCGTGCCTTATCTGCATCGTGTGAAGGCTTTGTGGGTTAGCTCGGGCCGCGCCATCCCCAGCCTATCTTCCTTCACGCCCAACAGCGAAGCATCCAATGCTAATTCGTGAAGCGTCGAGAAAACAAGATTTGACTGGCAATCAAGTTTCTGGGGCGCGACCTTTCGTGGATGCGACAGCCAAACAGCCTGACTTCCCCACTGGGAATGCTTGCTGCCTCGACCTCTCTCCGGCCGGCCGAACGCCCTTTGCGGTGCCGGCCGACACGTTCCGTGCCGGTGCCGGAGCCGAGGAGAGCCCGAGGCCTTCACCATCATCAATCCGCTATATGGGCCATGCGCTCAACAACGCGCTGCAGGACACAGGACGTGCCGTCCCACAGGGATTATTGAATCCCGTTAGGATTTAAACGCCATATCCAATCGCAGCCATCCGCTGAACGCAGCTATCGCCGTCGACGCGAACATCGAACAGAACCGACTCTGCGGTTTTTTCCGCAGCGTCAGCCACACGATCGCAGAACGGTCGATTGAGGTAACAGGCACAGCAATAATCGTGTTGGGGAACAACGGAGAACTTAGATGCGCGTCGGTAAACGGGGACACCGCCCTTTTGGTGGCGGAATTGGCTGCGTGGAATGCGTCTCCGCTGAGTGAGTGCGCATTTCGCAAAAACGGGACAGTCGTTCCGCTAAATCGCGGACATATACTCGCCACTGCATTCGCAATCTGCCGGTTCGACTGGCAGGAAGAATGTGACTCGCGAAGTCGTCCAAGAATAATTCCGAGACTCCTCATTTGGTCGCCATGAGATCGCGCTCCAGTTCCGCAATGCGCACGCACTTGCCGAGCGTCGTCCTGACGCAACGCCTTGATCCATCCTCGCCCGCGCATAAGTCTTCCTGCCAACACCCAACCGAAAAGCCATGCGGATTCCTAATTTCCGGCAAGCCGAAACGCTTATGGAAAAGAATGGCGGCGCTTGGGAGGACGAATGAAGGGATACTACAAGGTCGTCCTATTGGCCATCTTCGGCTGTGATGTCATGCGCAATCTGTTTGAGGAGCGCTGCAACGGCTTGGGCATGCCGCGGACAAGCGAAGTAGCGCCGGCCAGGAGCGCAGTTGCGATGAAGGCATCGGGAGGGCGGCTGGTGTGTGCATAGTCAGCCCTGGCCTATTGCCGATTGCGCCAGCCGGCGCACTTTCGCAGCCATGGTGGCGGAGCATGTTGAATTGGCGTTGTTTGAGAAGTCACTCGGCAATATCGAAGGCCTGCATCGGCCGTTCTGTGATCGTGTGGCTGACGCTGCGGAGAAAACCGCAGGATCGGTTCTTTTCGATGTTCGTGTCGACGGCGATATCTGCGCTCAGCGGATGGCCGCGATTGGATATGGCGTGACCGGCACAGCAATAATCGTGATGGACAAGAACGGACAACTTAGATGCCCGTCTGTAAACGGGGACACCGCCCTTTTGGTGGCAGAATTGGCTGCCTGGGATGCGTCTCCGCTGAGTGAACAAGCGAGGGTTGACCACCGCGGAACGGCCATCATCCTGCTAGCCAAGCTTCGGAGCTCAGGTCACTTCGCCCGTTTCTAGCCGGCTGAGCGCCGCTTCCTACCTTGCGGGCTAAGCAGATGGCGCGGCGGCGATGAGGCACCAGGCGCACGAATCCCCGCCGGCAGCAGCCGCTCCGCAGCGAGATCCGGCTTCGTTCCCGTCATCAAACTGCTCACGTTGAACGCCGGCGCGACTGGCTCCGGGCGGAGATCGATCCGAACTACCCTGGCATCGCCTTCGGCCCTACGACCGGGCTTGCTGCTCGCAGAGCACGTCAGTCTTCGGTGCGCGAGTAGTCGGGCTTCAAGATGGTCAAGCGCTATCGGCCTCTGCCACCGAAGACGTCTGGCGTGGTGCGTGTACGGCGGAGGCTGAAATCTCAGGGATGAAAGGACCCAGCAGCCAATGCAGGGCGGTGTCCCATCAGATTCCATGACATGAATTGTCATCGACGTGCTTTCATGATTGCTGGGGTCTATGTCACGTCGTCGCTTGCTACCCGAAAAGAATTTCCCGGGCTACGCATACCTGCCTGGCAAACATCCGCATCCGGTTCGCGACCCGCTGGGTCACAGTTACCAAAGCGACCCGGGGACCGTTGTTGCCGTCGAGGAATCACTCAGCTCAAACGGGTTCCGATGGGGTATCGACCTTTTCAATCACGGCTATTACTGGGAAGCCCATGAGGCTTGGGAGCCTATTTGGCACGCTGCGAAACAAAGCACTCAGCATCGCCTTTTCTTCAAGGGATTGATCCTGTTGGCGGCGGCCGGGGTGAAAATCCGCGAGGGAAAGCGGGTCGCTGCCGCGCGCCATGCGGCGAGAGCTGCAGCGCTTTTTCGTCGGGTGGCGCCTCTGCCGAGCCGGCCCTTTGAGGCCGCACTCGGAATGACACCTGCCGCGCTCGCGGTACACGCCGAAACGGCCACAACTTTACCGGCTGTTTTGCGAGAGCCGATGCCTGGCCAGCCTGAGCCCGTTTTCGATTTCATTCTCGCCCCTAAATCCGAGGGCGTCTGATAGGCAAGTGCACTGCCGGCCCGTCATGGACAGTTCGACAAGGGCAGCTTCAATCCTGGTGCGGTTGACCTACGGCACAGCCCGGCGCTGGCGGAGCACCCATGGCAGGCGCCGCTTCCATCGTTCACCTCTCGGCAAAGCAACATTTTTCTCCCACCGCTTTTTCTGGCGGGTCCGTCTGTCTTCAGTCGGTGGGTTCGATGCCTTCGGAACCGGCGCTTCCTCAACCGTCGGCTGCTTAGGAAGCGATCCGTCGGGCATGATCACGTCCTTGGCGTCGGGTACCGCTTCACCAACGGCGGCCATGGGCCGAGAACCGATATCTTCACAAGGAAGAATCAGCGCTTCAGCGATCGCACCTTTAGTCTTCGCTTCCGCGATATCGTTCGCGATGGCGGCCAGGTCGATGCCGCCCCAGATTGACTGTGGCCGCTTCATGAGCCCACGCTTCTGTTTCATCTCGACGACAAAAGGTCGCTGCTGCTTCATAGTGCTCTCGGCGGATTTGGGGGAGTGCGAATGTCGTCTAGGCCGATCGCACGCTTTCGTCCACCCGCCCCCACGCATTTTCCAACGGTTTTCGAAGACGTTGCTATCGGCCAAGCCCCGACTAAACGGCTCACCGCCGGAGCCTAGGCCCAGGCTCCCGATCTATTGTCTTGCCGTCAGCATGACCGCCATAACGACCATATCGCCCACGCAGTCGCCTTTATTAGGCCCATCGCGAAGCCGCAAAACATTCAAAATGCAATGAAGATGGCCGCCACCTTGTCCATGCTCGCATGTTCCCGTGTAAATCGGACCCGTCCAACGCATTTTTTGAATCGGTCACCTGCGACTCGATTATGCTGCTGATGGTCCGCATGCCGGATGTCTGGGTGGCCGGGCACAGATTGCACTCGCAAGCGCTCGGCAATCCCAAAGCTGCACTTGCTGCACATGCATCGGCTTTCCTCCACCGATCAACCCTTGGTGTGGGTTGCGAAGTCGCAAGAGGTGGCGCTGACCAGGCTTGTTCCGCAGCCCTCGTTGTCGTTGATCCAGACGCTGGGTGGTGCATCAGGAATCGCAGCAGCGATCACCCACAGGATACGGGTCAGCTTTGCTGCGCTCGATTTTGTCGATGATCAGATCGGCCCCCTTCTTCGCGAGAGTGGGCGCTCTAATCAGCCTAGAACGGCCTGATCCTGGTCAATCTCACGCGCGCCAACTGCCTCGCCGGATTGTAGAGCCTCTTGCGGGTGTTTTCTACAACAACCACCAGGGCATCAAATCAAGCAGGAAGTCGTCGATCGCGTGGGCGGTTGTTCATGACTCACCTTTGAACTGATCCAGCAAAACGCGCGCCTGATCGATCGCATCCGCGCTGGCCGCAGTGATTAACGCTTCGATCCTCTGACGATGGCGATCGTACGAGGTGCCGGCCCCCGACTCCTCATTGCAAGGTTCACCACGTGGTGCGTGAGTTTCGTCTACCTTTGCGACTGCCGCTTGATCGCCGCCAGTCCACTGGCTGCTCGATGCGCTTACCAAGGCGTGTCGCTCCGGGCCTTGCGGTCTTTCGCATTTGCTGCGTTTATACTATGAACCGGCCCGGCATGATCGCCGAACCAAAACGTGTTGCGAACTTTACAAGGAATACGCATATGGCGACTGGAACCGTGAAGTGGTTCAACAGCACCAAGGGGTTTGGATTTATCCAGCCCGACAATGGTGGTCAGGACGTTTTCGTCCACATTTCCGCTGTCGAACGCGCGGGCCTCTCTACCCTCGCTGACGGCCAGAAGATCAACTATGAGATCGAGCAGGACCGCCGCACTGGCAAATCCTCCGCTGGCAGCCTCAGCAAAGCTGGCTGATTTTTCTCCTGCCCCCCGGCAAGAGCCGGAAGGACGCGGCAAGTCCGGATGTACTGACGGCCGCTCGACAAGAGCGGGCGAGAATAGGGCTGGCGCAGCAGATTGCTGCAAGCGGAGGCGCTTCTTGTGAAACAAGGATGTTTGCAGTTGAAGGCGGGCTGTCCCCGCCTTCTCGTATTCTGCGCAGATGCCGAACGCAGCTGCGCGCTCCAGAACGAACCTCGAACGCTGAAATCAAGCTGCGACCTTCTTGCGGGTCCGCTTCGCCACTGCCGGCTCCGGCGCTTCCGGCGCTTTCGGTTTGCGGCCGAGCCCCATCGTCTTGGCCAAAGTCGAGCGCGCCGCGGCGTAGTTCTGCGCGACCATGGGATAATCCGCCGGCAGGCCCCATTTGGCGCGATATTCATCTGGCGTCAGCCCATGGTGGGCCGACAAATGGCGCTTTAGCGATTTGAATTTCTTGCCGTCTTCAAGGGAGATGATGTAGTCCGATGTCACCGACGTCCTGATTGGGACAGCAGGCGTAAGCGCAACCGGCTTTTGTGCGGTGACGCCTGCGGCCGTGCCTTTCAGCGCCGCGTGCACTTGGCCGATCAAGGCAGGGAGATCCCCCACCGGGACCGGATTGTTGGAGACATAGGCTGAGACGACATCGGCGGTGAGCTCGATGAGGGTGTCGATGTTTTTTTCGGCTTCTTCTGTCATGAAACTCTCCAGGCGGCGTGAAACACAGTCGGCGAAGCGTCGCCTCATAGTGGCGGTCGCCGCTGAAAGCAAATACAGCCCGGCAGGACTATCGCAATGCTCGTCGGCACTGAGGATCATAGCGCTGCATCCGCCGTCGTGCACGTGTTGATCTGCGCGCTGTCGGCCGGGCAACACGGAAGCGCCAAAGATGCTTTGCGCCACCCATGAAGCCCCAAAGTCGTCCTTCCGCAGCTCACGAAGCCCTCACATCAAGGATGCGGTGGCTAGGCTTCGGTTCTTGACTTTCGATTTGACCTGCGCCCCGGCCAGCGCGCCCTCGGCAGGCGCTGCGAACTCGAATACGGTGGTTGAACCGATGCTGAGCATCGCGGTAATTCAAGCACAAGCTTTGCCTATTAATCCTGTGGTCACAAACGACGTTGATGGCCAAGCAATCCGCGTGAAACCCGATGTGCAGCCGCACGGTCTTGAGCTTTTTGCAATTCATCCCTAACCTGGTTGGACCGCTCAGAAGATGCGCATATCGCCTCGAGCGGGGCGCTTGCGGGTTATGATCGTGATGTTGTCTTAGCTACGATGTTTCCCATCCGCTTGGTTAGGCTGTCGAAAAGAAACAATCGCTCTTCGATCACTTACTTCCGGAGCCCGATATCATGATGAAATATCCAGACGTTAAACCAGGTCTTAAAGAAGAAGAAGTGCCCTGGTCTGACAGCCTGACCAGCTACGACCGTCAGCACTTCACGACCTACCTGAGGCTCCTGGATGCAGGTGCCGACGAGGCAAGCTATGAGGAGATGGCGCAGGTCATCCTCGGCATCGATCCGGTGCAAGAGCCGGAGCGGGCCCGGAAAACTGTGCGAAGCCATCTCGATCGGGCGAACTGGATGGTGACGACCGGTTACAAGGAATTGTTCGTCGGATGAGGGCGAACAGGCGGCGACACGCTCCGCTTGTCAGATGTGGTTACGGCGTCCGCGACAGGAGGGGTCTGACGGTCGGGGCTGCGGGAATTAGGTTCAAATTGAAAGACCTCAGTTCTTTGCTCCATCATGACGATCGACCAGATGGCCGGCGACCGGTGCGAGCACCAGACCCGCCACGCTGGACGACAGCAACACGAGGTCAACCACGCCCGACTGGACGAAGGCGAATGCGACACACTGCTCCTGATCGATCCGGATCACTTCTCCTTAATCAACGACAAAACACGCACATTCCAAGGTGACCAGGCTTTGGTTCGAGTCGCAAAGGCGCTCGTGTATCTAACAGCCCAGGAGACTCGACCGGCCGTCTTAGCGGAGAAGAGTTTGGGGTCTTGTTACGCGACGTGCGCATAGAGCAGGCAGGTACAATTGCGGAAAACATACGCCGTCTTGTCGAGGCGAGTCCCATGGCGAAAGGGCAACAGGACGGCTGAAAGTGACTGTCAGCATTGGAGGCGCGGAAATCTCTCCAATGCAGATGCTCAGGACGTCCTTCGCACTGCCGGACGGTGCCTTTTTGAAGCAAAACAACATGGACGAAATCGTGTTTCGTTCGACTATGAAGCCGCCATGTTGCGGGTCGTGACGCCCTAACCTACCCCTGGCCCAGCCCTGACGCTGGCAGAGTATCGCGTGAATGGGACCTGCCTTCCAACCGATTGCGGATGCACCAACAACCCGGCCACGCTCCACGTGTCACAGCCTGGGGCCCATTTTTCAGGTAACCGGCAATTCGTTGGAGTCCGTTCCCCTAAGAGACGCAAAAAAGCCCGCCCATTGTCTGGAGCAGGCCCTTTGACTTGCGCGGTACTCAGAACCTTGCCGCTTCGCGAAAGATAATATCGAATGGTAAACATCGACTGAACGTCCGTGCCGCTTCGGTGGCCTTGGGTTAGGTGCGGCCCCTGTCCTGTTGCTTGGCGAGATCGGGGCGGCTGATGCCGGCTCAGTGCGACGCGGACTTCGTGCAAATCCCAACAATGCTGCCCCCGCATCGATCACCGCAAGCAGATTGGCCAACTAAATGTCATCCACTGCAAGGCAAATTGGTTGCTCGCCGGCCGACAAATGCTGGGAGGCAATGCATGCGCGCGCTCGCGCGGACCTGTGGTGAAAGAATTGGCGCCCGGCCGCGATAGGCCGGGGTGACGAGCGCGACAACCGCGGCGGGGTTAGCCAGCTCACAGTTCAAGTCGATGGCTCAACCGTTGCATGGGAGAGCTCTTGCTTCTCATTCGCTCCAAGTGCGGACGCGGCGCACGAGCTCGGAAGTTGAGATCCCGTAGCGATCGTGAAGCGTCGGCAGCGCGCCAGCGTCGAGGAACTCGTCGGGCAGGGCGATCTGCCGAAAGACTGGGGCCACTCCCTCCCGCATCAGCAGCGCGGCGACACCTTCGCCCAGCCCACCGACGATGGTGTGGTTCTCGGTCACTATCACTAGCCGGCCCGGACGGCGCGCAGCGGCAAGTATCGTCTCCGTGTCCAGAGGCTTGATCGTCGGAACATGCAGAACGGCGCAGCCGATCCTGTCGGCTTCAAGCGCCTTCGCCGCCTCCAGCGCGCGCATGGTCATGAGGCCGCTTGAAATGAACAGCACATCCTCACCCTCGCGCAACAGGCATGCCTTGCCGATTTGGAATGTGTAATCCTACTCGTCGAGCACGACAGGGACCTTGCCGCGCAAAAGCCGCATGTAGACCGGCCCGTTGTAGTCCGCGATCGCCTCCGTGGCCTGTTCGATGTCGAGCGCGTCGCAAGGGTCGATGATCGTCAGGTTCGGCGTCCCGCGGAAGATCGCGATGTCCTCCGTCGCCTGGTGGCTGGGGCCGTAGCCGGTCGTCAGCCCCGGTAAGGCGCAGACGATCTTCACATTGAGTTTCTCCTCGGCGATCGCCATGCAGATGAAATCGTAGGCCCGCCTTGATGCGAAGACGGCATAGGTCGTAGCGAAGGGCGTAAAACCCTCCCGCGCCAGGCCGGCGGCGGCGCTCATCAGCACCTGCTCCGCCATGCCCATCTGATAGAAGCGGTCCGGATGCTCCTGCGCGAAGACATGGAGATCGGTGTATTTCGCGAGGTCCGCCGTCAGGCCGACTATCCCGGGCCGCTGGTGCGCCAGTCTGGCCAGTGTGTGTCCGAACGGCGCGTTGCGCGTCGGAACGCCATCGGGCGCGATCGAGGCGATCATTGCCGACGTGGTCTTGCGCTCGCCCGCCTTGACGGCGTGACGCGGTGCGAATTTTGACAGCCTCACTGCGGACGTCCCTTTTCCAAAGCTTCGAGCGCCAGCGCCCATTCATGCGGTTCGACGCGGATGAAATGCGTGATGTCGCGGGTTTCCAGGAACGGCACGCCCTTGGCCATGCGCGTATCGCAAACGATCACACGCGGACGAGGCTCCTTCAGGCCGCGCGCCATGTCGAAGGCCTCGCGAACCGCCTTGATGTCGTTGCCGTCGACGCGCTGCGCGTGCCAGCCGAACGCCTCGAACTTGGCGGTCACCGGCTCGGAGGAGAGCATGGCCGTCGACGGACCATCGGCCTGCTGATCGTTGAAGTCGACGATGGCGATGAGATTGTCGAGCTTGTGGTGGGCGGCCGACATCGCGGCTTCCCAGGTCGAGCCCTCACCGAGCTCGCCGTCGGACAAAAGATTGTAGACGAAACTGTCGCTCCGCTTGCGCGTCAGCCCCATGCACATGCCAACGGCAATGCCAAGGCCGTGACCGAGCGAGCCGCCGGTGATCTCCATGCCGGGCGTGTATGCCGCCATGCCGGACATCGGCATGCGGCTATCGTCGCTGCCATAGGTCTCGAGCTCTTCCTCCGGCAGCACGCCCGCTTCGATCAGCGCCGCGTAGAGCGCGATGGCGTAGTGTCCGATCGACAGCAGGAAGCGGTCACGTCCCTCCCACAGCGTGTCGTCCGGCCGGTAGCGAAGCGCATGGAAATAGGCGACGGCAAGCACGTCGGCGACACCCAGCGCCTGTCCGACATAACCTTGGCCCTGGACTTGACTCATCCGGACGGCATGTCGGCGGATACGATAGGCTCGTTCGGCCAGGCTGACATTGCTGCCAGCGCGAGGCATCTCAAGATCCGGTGTTCCCTCAGCCATGGATTAGCATCCCACCGTTGACGTCGATCACGGCGCCGGTGATGTAGCTGGCCAGATCGGACGCCAGAAAGAGATAGGCGCCGGCGACGTCGCGCGCGTCGCCCAGCCGGCTGAGCGGGATTCCCTTGATGATGTCGGCGCGCATGGCGTCGGTCAGTTTGCCGCCGGTGATGTCGGTCTGGATCAGGCCCGGTGTCACACAGTTGACGCGGATGCCTTCGGGACCGAATTCGCGCGCCATGGCCTTGGCAAGCCCCAGAACACCCGCCTTGGCAGCCGAATAGTGCGGGCCACCGAAGATGCCGCCGCCGCGCTGGGCCGAAACGACGACATGCAGATGATCGAGCCGCCGCCATTTTCGCGCATGTTCGGGATGAATGCCTGGCTGAGATAGAGCACGCCGCGTAGGTTGACATCGAGGATGCGGTCCCAGTCAGCCGCGCTGATCTCCAGCGTCTTGACCGGCTGCGTGATGCCCGCATTGTTGCAGAGCACATCGATCCTGCCCAAGGTTTCTGTCACTTGCGCCGCCGCCCTCTTGCAGGCGTCGAGGTCGGCGACGTTGCACGCAAGGCCGATATGGTTGGGTCCAAGCGACGCGGCGGCGTCACGCGCTTGCCCGTCATCGAGGTCGAGTATTGCAACGCGCGCCCCGTGCTCTGCCATCAGCGTTGCCGTGGAGCGGCCAATTCCCCGGGGGCTCGCGGCCCCAGAAATCACCACGGCCTTGCCCTTCAGCAACATGTCGAACTCTCCTGCTATTTCTCTTTGCCGGTGATCTAAAGTCGGTAGAACCGGGCGGCGTTGTCATGGAACAGCGCGAGCCGCTCCTCGTGCGGGTAGGCGATCGTAATTTCCTTGAAGGCGTTCAAAATGGCGTCGAAGCTCGAGAACAGCTTGTCGACGGGGAAGTTCGTCGCGAACATCGAGCGGCCGACGCCGAAGGCTGCGATCGCCTCCTCGACATAAGGACGAATCGAGGCCGTGGTCCAAGTCCAGTCGCCCATGCCGAGGCCAGAGATTTTGCAGGCGACGTTCGGCGCTTGCGCCAACTGGTGCATGCCTTTTTTCCAGGCGCCAAAATGCTCGGCGCCGTCGACCTGCATGCCGGTGTGATTGAGAATGATCTGCACGTCGGGAAAGTCGCGCGCGAGTTCGAGGAACTCGCCCATCTGGGGATAGTAGAGCTGCAGGTCGAAGCTCAGCCCGCGCTTCGCCAGCTCCCGGAAGCCGCGCCGCCATTCGGGCGTACGACTGACCTCCGGCCTCGCCAGATAGGTCTTGCAGGGGTCGGGATGATAATTCATCGACTGCCGGATACCGCGGAAGTTCGGATATTCCATGTGGCGGTCGAGGAGGTCGCCGACGGCTAGTTGGGACAGGTCGGCATAGCCGACGATGCCGTGGCGGAAGCCCCGCTTGTTGGCGATCTCCTGCAGCCAGCGCGTCTCCCCAACCGGATCGCCGGGATCGAACCCCACATCCAGGTGCACGGATTTCACGAGGTTTTGGTTCCTGGCATCTTCCAGATAGTCGTCAAGAATGTAGCTTTTGCGGATTGCCTCGTAGTCACCGAAGGCAGACGGCTTTACCCCGTGGGTCAGCCACGGATAAAAATTGGTCTCCAGATCCCACAAATGATGGTGCGGATCAATGAACGGCAGCTCGGCCACGGTCGGGATTCCTTGCTTGGGGTCTGGACCCGCCGGCTTGTCCGGCGGGTCCATTGATAGTGGTCAGTTGCTGGGCGGGAAGACGCGGGCGAAGACCTTCTTGGCCTCAGGGCTATCGACCTTGTCGACGGTGACGAGCGGCATGACCAGGGCCTGGTCCTGGGTGACCGACGCGCCCGTCAGTGCGTTGTAGACCTGCTGAGTGCCGTCGATGCCTTGGCCCACCGCTTCCTGGAAGAAGATGCCCTGGAGCGCTCCTTTCTTGAGCAGCGCGATCGTGGTCGGCGAGCCGTCGGCCACGGTGATGCCGATCTTGCCGGTGAGGCCCCGGGTCTCGACCACCTTGGCGGCGCCGGTGCCGGCTTCGTCATACATGCCGTAGATGGCCTTGATGTCGGGATTGGCGGTCAGCAGGTCGTTTGCCTGGGTGACGGCCTCGTTGATCGTTAGACCGCGCGTTTCCAGCATCTGGACGAGGTCGCAGCCGTCGGCGGCAAACGCCTCCTTGGCGCCCTTTTCTGTGCATTCTCCCGGTCCTGCGGCAGCGACAGCATGCCAACCTTGTTGCCGCCACGCTCCTTGGCGAGCTCGCAGGTGAATTTCCCCTGCGCCTTGCCTGTCTCATAGTTGTTCGCTGTGACCGAGGACGTATAGTTGGTGAGGCCCGGTTGCGGCCCGATGCCGGCGAACGCGATCGGCACTTTCTGCTTCGCCAGATAGTCGAGCAGCGGCGGTGTCGAGGTCGAGCTGACGGGGCCGATCACGATGGCCGCGACGCCTTTGGTCACGGCACTTCGCGCATTGTCCATCTGCTTGGCGGGTGATTTTTCTGAGGTGTACTCTACATAGTCCATGCCGAGTTCCCTGGCCTTCTCCTTCACGCCGTACCCGACCCATTGCCAGTAGGAGATGTCCAGCGACGGGGCGATGTAGGCGACGGTCTTCTTGTCTTCAGCGTATGATGCGCTGGACAACGTAGCCGCCGCCAACGCTGCAAGTAGTATGGTCTTAAACTTCATCTTGGTTCCTCCTATTGATGATCTAGATACGGTTCTTGTTGCTGAAGCGGTCAATCAGCACCGCGAGCAGGATCGCGGCGCCGGTGACTGAGCCTTGCCAGAAGCTGTTCACGCCGATGAGGTTCACGCCGTTCTGGATGCAGGTGATCATCAGAGCGCCCAGCACGGCGCCGATCGCGCTCCCGGTTCCGCCAAAGAGGCTTGCCCCGCCAATGACGACGGCGGCGATTGCCTGCAGCATCAGGCTGGCGCCGGCAGTGGCTTCGGCGTTGAGGATGTAGCTTACCGTCAACAGCCCGGCGAAAGAGGCGAGCAGGCCCGAAGCGACATAGGCTGCAAACTTGATGCGCAGAACCGGAATGCCGAGCAGCCGGGCAGCAATTGCCGACGAGCCGACGGCATAGAACCAGCGTCCGAGCACGACCTTGCGCAAAACGTATTCCAGCGCGATCATCAATATGATGCAGAACAGAAGATGGTTCGGGATGCCTGGGATGATCTCGCCCGAATTCAGGAGCCAGAAATCCGGCGCGCCGATCGGCATCGAACGACCATTCGTGACGATGAAGGCAAGGCTGCCCGCCACCGCGTAGGTGATGAGCGTGACGACGAAAGGCGCGAGCCCGACGACCGTGACCAGAAGGCCATTGATCGAGCCGAACACAAAGCCGACCGCCAGGCCGGCAGCACTCGCGGTCAGTCCGTCAGCGCCATTGGCCATCGCCAGCGCGGTCACCATTCCGGTCAGGGAAAAGACTGAACCGACCGAAAGATCAATTCCGCCGGTAATGACGACCAGCAAAACACCGAGCGACATGATTATGAGAGGCGCGGCGGCCTGGATGATGTTTTGCACATTGCCCATGCTGAGTGCTGCGGGCACGAACGTGCCGACGGCCAGCAGCAGGACGACGATCGCAGCGGCAATCGCGGCTTCCGTGCGGTAGGACAAAAGAACTGCTGGGACGCGTGAGTTGGCGGTCCGGAGTTTGTTCGTGGTGGCGGTGCCGTTGGTTGCGTCGGTCATGCCGCCATCCCCGTCAGTTCGACGAGCCCCTCTTCGGTGAAGTGCTCTTCAGGCAGGAATCCCTTCGGCTGCCCATCGGTGTCGAAGGCGAAAATGGCATCGCAAAGCTCAAGCAGTTCGACATTCTCGGTCGACCACCAGACGATGATCGTGCCGGCGTCGGCCATCTCCCGGATCAGGGCGTAGATGTCATGTTTGGTGCCGATGTCGACGCCTCGCGTCGGCTCTTCCAGCACCACCATCTTGAGTGGCAGTCCAAGCCAGCGTGCGACGAGAAGCTTCTGCTGGTTGCCGCCGGACAGCGAAGCCGGCAAGTCCCAGATCGAACCGGCTTTCAACTTCAGCGCCGAAACGAGATCACGACATTCCTGCCTCTCGGACGCGGCAACGATCCGCCGCCTCTCGCGAACCCTGCGCGCTGCAAGCACGTTATCGACGATGGGCAGCTGCGAAAGGATCCCCTTGGTTGCGCGGTCGCCCGATACAAAGCCGATACCGGCCCGCGCCGCTGCCGCTGGGGACGAGAAACGGTCCCCAAAGCCCCCGCCCGAAAGGCGCCAGCCAGCTCCGGGTCCGGCACCCACAAGGGGAGCAATGAGACCGGTCGGGCCCGCCGGTGCGCCGGCCAGTCCGAAAATGGTCCCGGACAAAATCGCGATCCTGACGTCGTCTGGGCCCAGCAGCTCGATCGGTGCGCTCTGTCGGAGGCCCTTTTGCGGTTTGCGGTGGGTTGCTGGACGCTGCGCGTGTTGGCCCATCTGCTGGATGATGTCCGCGTCGCGGAGCGAGGCCAGGGGCGTGGCATTCGCGATCGTGACGCCGTCCCGCAAGATAGTGCAGACATCGCATAGCTCGCGGATTTCGCGCATACGGTGAGAAACAAAGACGATACCAATGCCTTCTTCTCGCACCAGCCGCTTTAGCACCGAGAAGAGTTTCACCGTCTCGGCGGCTGTCAGGTTCGCGGTAGGCTCATCGAGAAGCAGCACTTCCGCTCCAGTCGAAAGTGCGCGGGCGATCTCTACGATCTGGCCTTCGTGGAGGGACAATTTGCGTGCCGGCAGATCGATGATCTCTTCGCCGATCGCTGGGTCGATCAGCCGGAGCGCTCCGAGCGCGATTTCCCGCATGCAGCGACGGCTGATCTGCGACCAGCCCGCCTTTGCATGCACGATGCCGATGTTTTCCGCGACCGACAGCTCGGGCAATAGCGCCAGCTCCTGATGCACCACCGCGATGATCGGGCTGGTGTGGCCGGCCTTCGACGAGGCGAAGCTAATATCGCCGGCATCGCGTGAGATCAGCCCGGTGATGATGCGGATGAGAGTGCTTTTGCCGGCGCCGTTGCCGCCCAGGAGTGCGTGGATTTCGCCAGCCCGGACCTGAAAACTCACGCCCCGCAGGACACGGGTTGCGCCATAACTCTTCTCGATATTGGCAGCTTCGATCAGGGGCTTCCTGGTCAATACCTGTCCAACTGCCGGCACGTTGCCGGCGATACCCAAGCTTTGGGCTGAACCCGGTTCCATCCTGTATCTCCTCCCGAGACCACTGGATGATGCGACCGATTGACATTCGGCTCAATTCTCGTTTCTTAACATTCTGTGTAGCTGAGCTTAACTGACGAGGACGATGTCAGACATCAAGTTCAATTCGATGACGCATTTCGAGGCGGTCGCGCGGCTCGGCGGCGTGGCAAAGGCCGCTCAGGAATTGCAGGTGACACCTTCGGCGGTTAGCCAGCAGCTGCGGCTGCTCGAGCACCAACTCGGGGTGCGGCTTTTTCAGCGCGAAAAGCGCCATCTCTCGCTCACGATCGACGGTGAGCGGCTCTTTCAGACCACGACCCAGGCTTTCGAATCCATACGCGAGGTGCGTAACGCCATTGTGCGGCAGCGCGAAAGCTTCCAGCTCAGCCTGCGCGTCAGTCCTTCCTTCGGCGAGAAATGGCTGGCGCCTCGGTTGGCCGAGTTCAGCAAGGGCTATCCGAGCTGGAATTTGCGCGTCGACGCGACGCCGAATTTCTCGGATTTCGAAACGGAGGTCATCGATCTCGATCTTCGTTATGGCGACGGCGGCTGGGCCGGCCTTTATTCGGATTACGTCGTCAACGACCTGATCCTGCCGATGTGCTCGCCTTCCTACCTTGCCGAACTGCGCGCGATCTCACCGGATCCGCGCGAGCAGCTTCGCCATGCGCGGTTGATCGACAGTGTGAAGGCCTTTTTCCGATGGGATTATTGGCTGCCGTGCAACGGTATCCAGGGCGCCCGCATGACGTATCCCTATCGTTTCGACCGTTCGTCAATGTCGGTTCAACTGGCGAAGGACGGTGCAGGTGTGGTCCTGGAGAGCACGTCCATTGCATTCGAGGATCTGGCGTCGGGTTCTCTGGTTCCGGTCTCGACGGAGTTCGAGGTCATCGAGTTTCCGGGTTACTGGCTGGTCTGTCCTTCGCGGCATATGAACCGGCGCGCGGTTCGCCTGTTTTCGGACTGGGTGTCACGCGTGGGTAAGCGCGACACCGATCTGGCTCGCCAGTTTCTGGCGGAAAAGCAACTGCGCATATCGTTCGAACGACGGCCTCATTTCGGCGCACGGGATGACAAAGCGGCGCCAATGGCGTGAACAGTTCGGCGTTCAAGACACATTGACAGCACGTTATGGTTGAAGAGCTGGCCAAAACGCAGGCTGTGTACAAGCGAGGCGGGTTGGCCCCGCTTTTCATATTCCGCGTAGACTGCCTGTGGCTGCCCGCGCCACAATGACCCTAGAGATCATCAAGCTGCGACCTTCTTGCGGCACCGCTTCGTCGGCTCCGGCGCGACCGGCTCTTTCGGTTTGTGGCCGAGCCCGATCGTCTTGGCTAATGCCGAGCGCGCCACGGCGTAATTCGGGGCGACCATGGGAAACCGCCGGCAGACCCCATTTGGGCCGCGGTATTCATCCGGCGTCAGCCCGTAATGGGCCGACAGATGGCGCTTCAGCCTTGAATTTCTTTCCGTCCTCAAGGGAGATGATGTAGTCCGATGTCACCTTCCTGATCGGTACCGCAGGCTTGAGCGCTTCCGGCGTTTCTGCAGAAACGTTGCCGACCGTGCCTTTCAGTGCTGTGTGCACTTGGCCGATCGAGCTTGAAAGACAGTCGGCGAAGTGTTGCTTTATAGTAGTCGTCGTCGGTGAAAGCAATAAATCCCCTACAGGACTATTGCGATGCTGCGGTTAACAGCCACCCGGCGTCCGTCGCGCGCGTATTGATCCGGTGGGAGCAGATCCCTCCCTCATAGAGCTGCCGCTGCTCCCCGCTCGATCAGGGAGGGACGATCGCAAACGATTTCCATGCCCCACCGCCGGGTACCACAGCACAATTTGGTTTCGAGGCGGTCACGCCTAAGCAGTGGTAGTACTGCACTGAACTGATCGGGTCTCCATTACGATCGACGTGATTTCTCGAAATGCAGGGGTGACGCAGGGCCGCCCAAGCATTAATTTTCCCGGGCAGGTTTGAGGAGGTCAACGTGAGAACTTACGATAGCGGAATACGAGGATGGGAGTTCATGGTCGACGCTCGTTGACGGCCAGAAGGTCAACTATGAGATAGGATCGGCGGACCGGCAAATCGTCGGCCGGCAACCTGAGCAAGGCTGGCTGAACCAGCCATGTGATTTTCGGCAAGCGCATCAAGCAAGCAAGCAAGCTTCAGTGCACCAAAATGATCAAGTCTGGTGGCCCACCGGCACGTCGTTGAAGTATCACCTTCGCTGACCTATATGCGCGCTGCGTCGGATGTTTCCTCCCATTCGTCCGGCGCGTTCCCCTCTGGAGGTTTTAACCTTCATACCTGGCCGGACCTTTGGTCCGGCCTTTTTCTTGCGCGCGAGAAATGGGTAGACTGAGGTGACGACGTCCGGCCGCTGGTTGGACGATCTCGCTGCGCATAAGGGGGCTGTCAGGAATTCTGTGCGCGAGGCCGGTTTCGTCATTGGCTGACGAACCTCTCGCCGAAGACGACGGCGAACTGGGTCTTGGCCTCGAACCATTCGCGCGGCGGTCGTTTCCATTCCTCGGCCGCGTGGTTCAGCACCAGATATAGCAGCTTCATGGCCGCATCGTCACTCGGGAAGTGTCCCCGGGTGCGGACGGCGCGGCGCAGCGTAGAGTTCAGCGCCTCGATAGCGTTGGTAACCGGTATGATCATGACGGTGCCATCCGATCCCCGCTGGAGATGAGCGATTTTCGGCGTATGGTGCGACCATCCGGGACAGGGGCACCGGGAGCACGCCAAGTGCGGGCAGGCCGATGTATTCGATGAGCTGCGAGCTCGCGTTAGTAGCTGGCCGCCCCTGCGACCTGCCCGGTTGCGCCGAGAGCGCGGATCCGTAGGTGTCGCGTCGCCCGCCGGCTCCCGACTGTTTGAGGAGAGGGAGCCGATGAGACGTGTGATTGGAATGGACATCCACCGCACCTTTGCGGAGGTGGTGGTTTGGGAAGACGGCCGGCTGCGCCATCACGGACGGGTCGACATGACCCGCTCGGGACTGGAAGGGTTCGGCCGCAGTTTGCGACGGACGGATGAGGTTGTCGTCGAGGCCACGGGCAACGCCATGGCGGTGGTGCGGGTTCTGTCGCCCTATGTCGGCCGGGTGATTGTCGCCAACCCGATGCAGGTGAAGGCGATCGCCCATGCCAGGATTAAGACCGACAAGATCGATGCCGGCGTTCTGGCGCAGCTCCATGCCAGCGGCTTTCTGCCGGAGGTCTGGGTACCTGACGAGCGGACCGAGCGGCTTCGCCGCCTCGTCGCGCGGCGCAACCAGGTAGTTCGGCATCGCACGCGCGTGAAGAACGAGGTGCATGGCATCATGCAGGCGCACCTAGTGCCGAAGTGCCCGCATGCCGATCTGTTCAACAATCGCGGTCGCGCCTGGCTCGAGCGGCAGGTGCTTCCCGACGACGAGCGGGCCGCCATTGCTCGCCACATCCGCGAGATCGACCGCCTGGCCGAGGATCTGGCCGACCTCGATCGCGACATCGCCCGGGAAGCGGTTGATGATGTGCAAGTCCGGCGGCTTCAGACGATCACCGGCGTCAATGCCATCGTCGCGAGCGGTATCATCGCCGCGGTCGGTGACATCCGGCGGTTCCGCGAGCCGCAGAAGCTGGTGAGCTACTTCGGCCTCAATCCGCGTGTGCGCCAATCCGGTCTTGGCTTGGCGCAATATGGCCGGATCAGCAAACATGGGCGTTCCCATGCCCGCGCCATGCTGGTCGAGGCCGCTTGGGCGGCGGCGAAGGCGCCCGGACCGCTCAGGGCCTTCTTCCTACGCATCCGTAACGAGCGTGGTCATCAGGTCGCAGCTGTGGCGGTCGCCCGCAAGCTCGCCGTGCTGATCTGGCATCTGCTGACAAAGGAGCAGGACTACTTCTGGGCTCGCCCGGCGCTGGTGGCGGCAAAGCAGAGGCAGCTCGCTCTCAAGGCCGGCGCGCCGGGCGAGCGCGGTGTCGGTCGCCGCGGTTCGGCTTACGCCTACAACGTGAAGGAGTTGCGAAACAGCGAGAAAGCCGCGGCCGAGAATGCCGAACGTGCCTACGAGCTAATGGTTCGGCATTGGCGGTCACGCGGGCCGAAGCGGCGCACGGACGCCACAAACGAGGACCGACTATAACGGCTGCGTGGCGGCACTCTCATCCTCTCGCACCACTCTTTGCCACGTTGTCGTCCGTGCCGGACAAATATAGCACAAGGAAATCTGGCGGCACGACCGACGCCCTCGGTCCGCTCCAGAATGGCGCCGTGCTCGACGCCGTCAAGGCGTGGCCTGGAAACCTCGCAGCCGGCCGTGGCGCCATCGCACCGGCCAGCCTTGACTGCGTCTCGACACGCTCGCGTGGGAAATCCTGTGGGCCGGGACGAAGAAACAGGCTCACCTGAGCCGAACAAAGAAACGCAACAGGAATCGAAAAAGTCGAAATCAGGCTTGTCGATGTCATCCGTGGTGTAGATGATCCGCCGCACGCTTTCGGGATAGGCGAAGAATGGGACGACGTGCTGCCAGTTGCGCCGCCAGCTTTGCGTGATCGCCGGATATCGCTGCCCCCAGTAGCCGGCTCCGAAGTCCTCAAGGGCCTTCATGCCAGCTTCGGCGTCCTTGGCCCGGTAGATCGCCCGCAGCGCCGGCACGACGGGCTTGCGATCCTTCCAGGACACGAACTCCAGCGAATGGCGGATCAGGTGCACGATGCATATGTGGACGGCCTCCTCCCTGCAAGATGTTAGGCAGCGGTTTGATCCCATCGCTTGCGATCATATGTCCGGCCTCTGATTGCGGTCGTACATGACCGCGGGCCAAGATGGTTTCCGCAACATGAGTTCCAAACAGGTTTGCGGCCTTTTGAGAGCCTTGCATCGTACGGATTGTCTCACGTTTCGGATCGATCGATCACACCAACTGCTCGTTTCCTGCAAGTTCGGGTTCAGCCTACCAAGGTCGCGTCACATTGTGCTCCCCTGGATGACTGATCTCTATGCTGCTTGGCCATAAGCCGACAATGCGGCGTTGGGATTGTATCGTTCGCCGGTGACCATCAGCTTCCAGGCGACGCGGGCGATTTTATTGGCTAGCGCCACAGCGACGAGCTTCGGCGGTTTGCGGTTGAGCATGTCCAGCAGCCATTGGGACGCATTCTTCCCGCGACCCTCCCGAACATGCCGGAGGACAGCGGTGGCGCCCGCGACGAGCACGCTTCGCAGATTTTCATCGCCAGCTCGGGTGATCACGCCAAGCCTGACCCTGCCAGCTGTCGAGTGATCCTTCGGCGTCAGGCCAAGCCAAGCCGCGAAGTGCCGCCCTGATCGGAACGTCTCGGGCGCCGGGGTCTTCATGACCATCATCAATGCGCCGATCGGTCCGACGCCAGGAATCCGTGTCAGGCGTCGACTGCATTCGTTTGTGCGATGCCACGCCATCAGCCGTGCTTCGACCTTTTCGATTTCGTCCTCCAGCCGATCATATTCGCGGCCGTGCAGCCCAAAAAGTTCACGTGCCAGTTCAGGCAGCGTTTCATCAGTCGCGATACGCTCGAGCAACGATCTGACCTTCGATGTACCTGTGGCAGCGATCAATCCGAACTCGGCAGCGTATCCGCGGATGGCGTTGGCAAGTTGCGTGCGATTGCGAACCAGTCGGTCACGCATGCCGACCAGCATCAAAGCCGCCTGGTTGTCGGCGGTTTTTACCCGCACGAAGCGCATCGTCGGGCGGCTTACCGCTTCGCAAAGAGCCTCCGCATCGGCCGCGTCGTTCTTGCCGCGTTTTACGTACGGTTTGACATATTGCGGCGGGATCAGTTTCACGTCATGGCCAAGCGCCTCAAGCAGGCGGGCCCAATGATGCGATCCGCCGCACGCTTCGAGCGCGACCACCGTTGGCGCCGCCCTCTCGAAGAAAGCCACCATCTCCTTACGCCGCAATTTTTTGCGCAGCACGACCTCTTCGGCTGCATTCACACCATGCAGTTGAAAGACGTGCTTTGACGTGTCCATGCCAATTCGAATAATTTGCTCCACGGGCGGTCTCCTTTGCTTGAGGTCTCCGATGACCTCATTCTGGCACATTGATGCCGTGCAGGAGGCCGTCCACCCCAACAGGTCTGGACGACGGTTTGGGGAAAGACGGCGTTGATCGCCTCGGGAAAGCCCTTCAGGCCGTCGACGACGGCGATCAGGATATCGCCGACGCCGCGGCTCTTCAGCTCGTTCATGACGCGCAGCCAGAACTTGGTGCCCTCGGTCTGCTCGATCCAGATGCCCAGAATCTCCTTCGTGCCATCGGGCAGGATGCCGAGCGCGATGTAGACGGCCTTGTTCCTGACGAAGCCCTCGTCTCTGATCTTGACCCGGATCGCGTCGAAAAAGACCAAGGGAAAGCAGGCATCGAGCGGCCGGTTCTGCCATTCGGCAACCTCCTCCAGGACGGCGTCGGTGACAGCCGAGATCAGGTCCGGCGATACGTCGATACCGTAGAGCTCCTCCAGGTGGCCGCGGATCTCGCGCACCGTCATTCCGCGCGCATACATGGAGATGATCTTGTCGTCGAAGTCTGGGAAGCGGCGCTGATATTTGGCGATCAGCTTCGGATCGAAGGTTCCGGCACGGTCGCGCGGGATCGTCAGCGTCATCTTCGATGTGCCCGTCAGCACCGACTTCCGCGAATGGCCGTTGCGACGATTGACATTCCCCTCGGTGCTCTCGTCCTTGAGGTGCTCGTCGAGCTCGGCGTTCAGAATGCGCTCCGAAAACGCCTTCTTCAGGTCGTCAAGCAGACCGTCCTTGGCGAAAACCTCGTTCGGATCACGACCGCCAAGAAGCTGGTCCAGAAGTTCCTTCTCGATAGCCATGTGATGATTCTCTCCTTTCCATCATTATGGCCTCGCGCACAGAATTCCTGACGGTTCCCGCATAAGTCCAATATCGCGTTGCCACGTCATCGGTGAAATCACAACCATGATGAGAGCTGTCAAAACCGATGTTTAACGTCGCCAGCCCGGCAGACGGAAACTGATCCATGGCCGTTTTCTCGGCCTGCCATTCTTGTCGGTGCATTCGAGGGCGATGGCAATTCCCGCCTGCTTTTGCCGATATTTTCACAAGAGATGTGGAAGAACTGACTATGCTGCAGGGTTGTCGAAGACCATGGGCAACCCACGTTTCGACGCCATCTCGACGACCAGTTCTTCGATCGCTTGATCGGAAAGGCGGGTCTGCAGTGTCGTACGAACCCGTTTGACCAGTGCGTGCACCGGCAAAGGCGCGAGATCCTCGGCATCATCGAGAAGCCGACTGACTTCGATCACAACGTCAGCAGCGATGTCGCTCGGCAAATCTCGCATATGCCATCTCAGGTCGGCGTAAATATTGCCGTCTTCCTGACCGTTGTCGAGTCAAGCAGATGAACGTCGGGTTGTTCCCCACGACGGCAGGACTGGACGCTCTGCTGCCGGCTGCACCACCCCGGTCATCGCTGTGATGGCGTGAAGCTCCGCTTCCCCAGTCACTTTGGAAGCCATCGAGGCTACCATCATTTGGACCTCAGTCGCTGCGTAGGATCTTCGCTTCTAACGCCGCTACAACGAAGGCCCGTCTCGCAACCGGCGGCTGAGCTTCACCACGCAGAACCTGAAGACATGCCTCCATAGCCAGTTTTCGCTTCTCCGTCTGATGAGGGAAGCTCCGCAGCAGGATCGTCGCTGCCTCGTTCACGTCGAGTATGACGCGCTCACGGTCATGCCGGCCAACTTGCACCACCACGGGCCGGACGAACCTGCTCGACATGCAATTACTCTCTCAGGTTCGACCTCGATAAGGGCTTCGCGTATCATGACGTGGGGTCAAATGTGTATTGGCTAGGCCCGAAGCGAATATGCAGGTGCTCGATCCAAGACAAGTTGCCTGTCCAATTCAGGTCGCTATCTGAAATCCCGATGGGTCCCGGTCTTGTTGCGCAAGAAAGCACAGCGGATTTCTGTCGCGTCCGGAAGGTGAAGCGGCGCCTGGTCCCACGCCTGACCCTTCCCTCCTGGATGTCAGCCTTGACGCGGCCGCTGCCGCAATGCCGACGCTTCCAGTTGCGCGCGGATGCCGGGAGAGGAAGAGGGCGGGCGGGCTGCGGTGGCGGGTGAAGGTCCGGAAGAGAGGCTCCCGGCGCCCGCCGAGGAGCGACACCCATGACCCAGATGGAAATTCACACGCCCAAGCGCAACGAGCGTGCCGGTTACAAGGTCGACGTCAGCCGCGGCCAGCGCATCGGCCGCGTGTCGTCAGAATGGTTCAACCGGCCGGCGGACGAGCGATACCTGTCGCTCACCGACCTTCGGAATTCGGTGAAGGTCCGGTCGGAGCGCAGCAAGACCCGGATCGTCGAAAGTGAGCTGATCCGCGTCGAGGCCAGCCGCGACGATCCGGAGCGCCTGAGGCTAATGCTGCCCGATGCGCTTGCCCCAGTTGCCCCCACGCATTGGAGTTTTGGCCAATTCGCCAGCCTGGTAGGCGCGCCGGCCACCTATCTGCGCCAGCTTCCGGCCCCGCTCGCGGCGATCAACCTTCAGCATGGTCTCCTCAACCACCGCGCCGAGCAGGTGAAGACACTGGAAATCGAGAACGGACGCCTCGAGCTGCGAGCGGTAACAGGTCCGGACTACGGCAGGATTTTCGATGAAGAGCTGATCGCGGCCGTCCAAAAAATCGCCGGCAACGGCACCGGTGACACGCGTTGGAAGGTGCCTGGCGTGCTCGACTGGTCAACGGGAATCTACAATCCGAACGTCGACATCTCCAACGACACGACGACGCTCTATGCGTCCGACCGTGATGTCTTTGTCTTCCTCGTCGATGACCTGAATCCGATCGAAGCCGGCAAGCTGCCCGATGGCTCGCCAGACGTCTTTTTCAGGGGGTTTTATTGCTGGAACTCCGAAGTCGGCGCCCGAACGCTCGGAATCGCCAGCTTCTATCTACGTGCAGTGTGCCAGAATCGTTGCCTGTGGGGCGTGGAAAATTTCGAGGAAATCACCATCCGGCATTCCAAATATGCCGCCTCGCGTTTTGCCCTGGAAGCCGAGCCAGCGCTGATCCAGTTCGCGGAGTCCTCGCCCATGCCGTTCGTCAATGGCATCAAGGCTTCGCGGGAGCGTGTCGTCGCTCGGGACGACGAAGATCGCCAGAGCTTCCTGCGCAAGCGCGGCTTCTCCAAGGCGGAGACGACGAAGATCATCGATGCCGTGCTTTCGGAGGAGGGGCACCCGCCCGCCTCGATTTTCGACTTCGTGCAGGGCATTACGCGGGTGGCGCGCGACAAGCCGCATCAGGATGTTCGCCTGGAGATGGAGGGCAAGGCCAAGAAGCTTCTCGATCTGGCAGCATGATACTGCAATGCTGCGCGCGGCGGGAGTGACGTCACCGGGCTGCTGATGCCGCCAGTTTCGAACATGTCATCGCTGCGGCGCGCAGCACACGGCCTGCGCTGCCGGTCTGGCAAACACATCTCTCAGGTCTAGGTGTGCGCTGCACAAAATCGCAATGCTGCTATGCACAATTGAAGCTTCTCGGGAGCGTGGAAGGGAGTAGGTTGATCAAGTTTCGTCCGGGTCACCTCCTCCCGACCTTGGCGATCAGGGACGGCATTTATTCCTCACGAATGCTGTCGTCCAAATCAAGCCCGCCGCACCTCTCACGCGGCGGGCTTTTTCGTTCTGCGAGCGGCGGCTTCCCGCTGCCCGATGAAGGAGACGAACGCGGAGGTCGGTCAGTCGGGGAGGTTGAATCATTCGATGGTGACGGTACGCTCGACATCCACCGTAATCTCCAGCACTTCGTTCCATGCCTCCTCGCCACCGAGCTCGGAAAGGGCGAGAAGAAAGGGCCTGCGCTGGAGATCGTGGCTCATCAGGCTAGGTGCGGTGTTGAAGGCGACCAGCCCGACATGCAGCTCCTCGCGGCCATAGAGGCCGCGAAAGTCGGTCGTGTTGTGCGTGACGAGCGCATAGCCGTCATCGACCGCGCGTCGGTCACCATATGGTCTTTGGCGGGCCGACGTGGCCCAGCCAGCGCACGTGGCTCGACTCGGGGAAACCCCGTTCGCGCGCCAGTTTCGCAAGCTCTGGGCTCAGGCATTCGTCGATCAGGAATTTCACGAAGCGGCCGGCAGATCGTCGAGACGGATTGTGCGCGTCGACTTCGCCGCCGTGCTGCGCCACGCCGGCTTGACCGGCGGACGGCCACGCCGCGGATAGGCAAGCGCAAAGTCGGCCGCGAGCCCGATCTGGTCGAGGGTCAGTTGCGGATAGGCTGCACGGATCGTCTCGGGCGTATCGCCATTGGCGAGCATGTCGGCAACATCATGAACAAGTACGCGTGTTCCCACAAAGGCCGGCTGACCGTCAAGTACCGCTGGATCGCGCGCCACCATGGCCTTTGCTTTCGTCAGCCGGCTGAGGCCGGTCCTTACGCCGGCAGTGATCGGCTTCAGGTCGACCTTAAGCGGATCGTCCGCGACCACGGGCGCAGCATTATCGGCAATAGCGTGCTCGACGATACGCCGCCGCGCTGCCGGCGTCAGTGTCTCCGCCGTCAGCCAGGCGAGGCGTAGGCCGACGAGACCCGCTCCGACGATGACGCGGCTGCCGCGGCATGTCTCGACACGGCCCCGCAGCAATCCGGCATCGATGATGCGATGGACCTGCTTGAGCGGCACCTGCGTTACCGCAGCCGCCTCATTGGCGGTGAGCACTTCGCTGCTAAACCCCGGCATGACAATAATCCTTCCACGTTCGTGGAAGATATATAGTCACTCTGCCCTCCGCAGTCCAGCGAAGCTTTGCGGCAGCCGGCGGCGTCCGGGCCAGGCGCCCGGCGGGGCAAAGGGGGGAGGGGAAGGTTCCTGACGGGCTTGGAGGTTCGGGGAGAGGCCCCGGGCCGCCCGTCATGGAGAACCTGACCATGGCAAAGAACGCCATTCAGAAGATCGCGATGAACGCCGCGGAGAACATTCCCTATGACAAGCTGATGCTGTCGCAGAAAAATGTCCGGCGTATCAAAGACGGCGTGTCGATTGAGCAGCTGGCCGAAGACATCGGACGGCGAAAGTTGATCCAGAGCCTGAACGTCCGTCCCGTGCTCGACGGTGAGGGCGAGGAGACCGGCACGTTCGAGGTGCCCGCCGGCGGCCGGCGTTATCTGGCGCTCGGCACCCTCATCAAGCAGAAACGCCTGGCCAAGGACGAGCTGATCCCGTGCATCGTCAATCGCGGGCAAGAAACCTCGGCCGAGGAGGATTCGCTTGCCGAAAACCTGCGGCGCGCCGACCTGCACCCGCTCGACCAGTTTCGGGCCTTCAAGACGCTCAGCGATCAGGGCCTCGATCCCGACGAGATTGGTGCCCGCTTTTTCGTATCACCGGCGACGGTGAGGCAGCGCCTGCGGCTGGCATCGGTGTCACCGAAGCTGCTCGAGCTCTACGAGAAGGACGAAATCCGGCTCGAACAGATCATGGCGTTTTCGATCTCGGACGATCACGCACGCCAGGAGCAGGTCTGGGAGCGGATTGCCAGCTCGCACACGCAGGAATCCTACTACATCAGGCGCCTGCTGACGGAGACGACGGTGCGGGCCGATGATCGCCGGGCCGTCTATGTCGGCGCCGAAGCCTATGAAGCGGCTGGCGGCGTCATCCTGCGCGACCTGTTCGAACAGGATGCCGGCGGTTGGTTCCAGGATGCCGCACTTCTCGAGCAGCTCGTCTTCGACAGGCTGAAAATGGATGCCGAGGCAATCTGCGCCGAAGGCTGGAAGTGGGTCGAGGCGGCGATCAGCTTTCCCTATGGTCACACCTCCGGCATGCGGCGCATCTACGCCGAGGCGCAGGAGCTCAGCGCCGAGGAGATCGAACGTTACGACGCGCTGAAGGCCGAATACGACAAGCTGGATGCGGACTATGCCAAGGCCGAGGATGCCGACGAAGCAATCGAGGCGAAGCTCGACCAGCTGGGTGCCGAGCTCGATGCGATCGATGATCGTCCTCAAAGCTACGATCCCGCCCAGAAGGCCAATGCCGGTGTGTTCGTTACGCTTGCCGCGAACGGCAAGCTCCAGGTCGACGCCGGTTTCGTGCGGTCCGAGGACGAGCCACGGACCGAAACCGGCGAGGTCGATGAGAGCGAGGAAGGGGGCGCCGACGGCGAAACCCGATCCAATGGCGACGACGATGGCGATGGTGTTGTCGTCAACGGCAAACCGGTGCACGACGCCTCCGGCGACGACGGCGAGGACGATGGTATTAAGCCACTGCCCGATCGGCTCGTCTTCGACCTGACCGCGCAGCGGACGCTGGCACTGCGCAACGCGCTCGCAGGTGACGTCGACATCGCCTTCGTCGCCGCACTCCATGCGTTCGTCCTGCAGGTCTTCTATCGCTTCGCGCCGGACACGTGCCTGGAGATCAGTCTGAAGAGCGGCAGCTTCAGCCAGGTCGATGGTCTTGCCGAGACATCCTGGGCCAAGGAGATCGCCGAGCGGCACGAAGTCTGGGACCGCGATCTGCCCGATGAAGCGGAAAAGCTGTGGGACTTCGTTCTTGGTCTCGACGAGACAAGCCGCAAGGCGCTGTTCGCGCACTGCGTCTCGCTGACCCTCAATGCGGTGGTCGAACCCTGGAACAGGCGACCAAAGGCGCTCGAGCATGCAGACGTGCTTGGCCGCTCCCTCCAGTTCGACATGGTCGACGCTGGTTGGGCGCCTACGCTCGAGTTCCTCGAGCGCCTCACCAAGGCGCGGATTCTGCAGGCTGTCCGTGAAGCGCGTGGCGCAGACTCCGCGCAGCTGATTGACCACATGAAGAAGGACATCATGGCCCGTGAAGCCGCCCGTCTTCTCGAAGGATCGAACTGGCTGCCGGAGCCGCTGCGCCTTGAGGCCGATGAAGTGGCTACCGATGCTCGCGTCGCGGTCGCCAGCGACATGCCCGACGAGGCGGCTCTCGACAGCGACGCCACCGAGCTGCCGGCCTTCCTCGCCGACGATGCGAATCCGCCCTCCGATGAACCGGTGACCATCGACGGCGACGATGCGGACCACCTCCAGGCCGCCGAATAATCGGCCTCACGCTCGCACCGGGCCCGGCATCATCGCCGGGCCCTTTTTCGTTTTCTGACATGGAGAAACCCGCATGTCCGCACAATCGTGTACGAATCCGCCCCTCTGGGGAGCGTTATCCGGTACCGCTCCGGCACCGCGAAACCGCTGGCTCGCTTCACCAAAAAGCTCGCCGCCTGGCAGAGCCGCAACGGCGTCGGCCGTTTGGTCAGGAAAGAACCGCCGCGCGAGCGCGCGACCTATAGCTCGCCCGCCCATTTCACCCTGCATGAGGGCGATTTCCGGCAGGGCGGCATCATCGTCGTCTCGGTCAGGCGCACCTGGTCCGTCGAGAGTGACCTGCGTTTCGAGATCATCGAGCGTCCCACGATCGGCATGGTCCGCGTCCTGCAGGAACTCGGCGACAGCCCAGAGCTCCTCTATCTCGCCAAGGATCGCGAGGCGGCCGAACGCTGGCTCGCCAGCAATTTGTACAGCCAAGCCTATCTCGAAGAGGTCTCCGCCGATGAGGTCGGCGCCGATGTCATCGAGGGCCGCGCGGCCGCCTGACCGTCCCACGATTTAACCCCGCCCGATGACGGGCCCCGGGGGTTGCGGGGGCTGTCCGCGGGCGTGGGATTGGTTATATTGCGAAATTTGTGTTGATTGCGCAGACACCACGTAAAAAAGCGCACAAACAAGAATATTTAAACCCAACAC
>NZ_JAMYUM010000035.1:0-40515 GCF_040322975.1 Mesorhizobium sp. M0074 | reverse complement strand
CCCCCCCCAATAATCTTCTTCGACTCCCCCCCCCCCCTTGTAGCTCCCCTTTTTATACCCCCCCCCCCCATCCCAACGGGTTTTTTCCCACCCCCCTCCCCCAAAAAACCGCGGCGCCGCCCCCCCCCCCCCCCACCAGGCTTGGGAGGCTTAGCGAGCCGCGGTCCAGCCCTTGTAATCCTTCAAATTGTCGGCCGTGATCAGCTTCGGGTCGAGCAGCACCGTCGGCTCGGCCGGCTTCTTGCCAGCAAGCAGGTCAGCCGCCATCGTCAGCGACTGGCCGGCCATCACATAGGGATCCTGCGAGGCCGAGGCCTTGATCATCGACGTGCCGGAGGCGAGTTCCTTCTCGATATCGGGTGCACCGTCGACCGCGGTGAAGATGAACTCCGAGCGGTTGAGCTGCTTGGCCGCAAGCTGGGCGCCGATCGCCGTCGGATCGTTGATGGCGAAGACCGCGTCGATCTTGTCGAAACGCGTCAGCAGCGACTGGAACACTTTCAGGCCGCCGTCACGCGAGCCTTCGGCGTTCTGGTCGTCGGAAAGGATCTTGATGTCGGGGTGCTTTGCCAGCACGTCCTTGCAGCCCTTGACCCGCTCCAGGATCGACGACGAGGCCGGGCCATTGAGGATGACATAGTCGCCCTTGCCGCCGGTATTATCGACCAGATACTGGCACGCCTCTTCGCCGGCCTTGACGTTGTTGGTCATCACGGTGACGTCGGCGCCCGGCGCCGAAACGTCGAAAGCGGCAACGACGATGCCGGCCGCCTGCGCCTTCTTCACCGCCGGCGCGATCGCCTTGGCATCGACTGCGTTGAGCATGATGACGTCGACACCGGCAGCGATGAAGGAATCGACCTGCGATACCTGCTTGTTGAGATCGTAGTCGGCCGATACCGATGTCACCTGCACATTCGGGTTGATCTTCTTGGCCGCGTCCTCGATGCCCTTGATGGTGGCGACGAAGAACGGGTTGCCGAGCAGTCCGACCGAGATGCCGACCTTGTTCAGATCCTTTGCCGATGCCGGCGCGATGACGGCGGCCGCAAGGGCGACGCCGCAGAGCAGTTTAGCGATGGTCTTCATTGTTTTATTTTCCTCCTGATGCCCCGCGCCTCTCACGGTGCGTTACACATGAAACCGGCTCGTTGGATGCCGGCGACTAAGGGCCATCACGTTCTTGCTCCTGCCTGGAGCCGGTAACGGTCGAGGGCGACCGCCACGATGATGACCAATCCCTTGATGATGTACTGCCAGATGTCCGAAACACCGGCGAGGATGAGCCCGTTGGACAGCACGGCGATGATCAGGCCGCCGATCAGCGTGCCCCAGATCGAGCCGACACCGCCGACGAAACTGGTGCCGCCGAGGATGACTGCGGCAATGGCGTCGAGTTCGTAGGACTGGCCGAGCTGAAGCCCGTTGGCGGCATAGAGCCGGGCCGCCGACATGGCGCCGCCAAGGCCGGCCAGAAGGCCGGAAACGCCGTAGACGAAGAGCAGCACCAGCGGCACCTTGATGCCCGTCAGCCTGGCTGCCTCGGCATTGCCGCCGACGGCATAGATCCAGGTACCGAGCACGGTGCGCTTGAGCACCAGCCAGGACAGGACGACGACCGCCAGCGCGATGATTACCAGCCACGGAACGCCGAACAGCGAACCGTTGCCGATGAAGTCGAACGGCAGGTCCGCGTTGAACACCGTCGTGTCCTGGCCGAGCAGGCGGGCGACGCCGCGCACGGCGGTCAGCGATCCCAGCGTGACGATGAAGGGCGGCAGCTTGATATAGGCGATCAGCAGCCCGTTGATGACGCCGAAACCGAGCCCGACGAGAATGGCCGCGGGCACACCCAGCAGTCCCCAATCGGGCACCAGCGACACCATCACCGCCACCATCGCCGAGGCGGCAAGGATCGAGCCGACGGACAGGTCGATGCCGCCGGTCAGGATGACGAAGGTCATGCCGGCGGCCAGCACGATGTTGATCGACGATTGCTGCATGACGATCAGCAGATTGGTCTGGGTGAAAAAGCGCGGATTGATGAACTGGAAGCCGACCGCCAGCAGGATCAGGATCGGCAGCATGCCGAGTGCGGCGATGGCGGTACGCCACCTCGTGCTCCTGCCGACCGCCCGGTCGTCCGCTTTCATCGTGTCGGCCACCTTGTCGGTCATCGCTGAGCCGCTCCCGTTGCAAGTTCCATGATCGCTTCCTGCCGCAGCGGCTCGCCCTCCGACGCCGTCACCTCGCCGGCAATGGTGCCGTCGCGCATCACCAGCACGCGGTCGGCGATGCCGATCACCTCCGGCAGTTCGCTGGAGATCATCAGGATGGCGATGCCTTTCTTGGCCAGGTTGTCGATCAGCCGATAGATTTCCGACTTGGCCCCGACATCGACGCCGCGGGTCGGCTCATCGAGGATGACGACCTGCGGCTCGGTTTCCAGCAGGCGGGCGAGCAGCACCTTCTGCTGGTTGCCGCCCGACAGCGAGCCGGCATTGGCCTGCACCGAGCTGGTGCGGATGGTGAGGTCTGACACCGCCTTGGCGGCGCGCTTTTCGGCAGCCGTGAAGTCGCGCAAACCGCCGGCCTTCGCGTCCTTTGCCAGCACGCCCATGCTGATATTGTCGGAGATCGACATGTCGAGAAACAGGCCAAGTTGCTTGCGGTCCTCGGTCAGGTAGGCGATGCCGGCATCGAGCGCCTCGCTCGGCGAACCGATGGATATCGGTTTGCCGCCGAGCTCCAGCGTGCCTGATGTGTGCCTGTCGGCGCCGAAGATCAGCCGTGCCAGTTCGGTGCGGCCCGAGCCGACCAGGCCGGCCAGTGCCAGCACCTCGCCCTTGTGGAGGTCGAAGGAACAATTCTTTATGAGATTGCCGTCCGACATGCCGCGCACCGACAGCGCGATGGCGCGCTTGCTGTCCGGCGGACGGTGATCCTTCTTGTAGAACGTCGACAGATCGCGCCCGACCATCATCGATACCAGGCGCGAGGCGTTCAGGTCGGCGCGGTCGAGCGTGCCGACATAGCCGCTGTCGCGTAGCACGCTGACGCGGTCGGCGAGCTGGTAGACCTCTTCCATGCGGTGGCTGATGTAGATGATGGCGATGTCTTGCGACTTCAGCGTCGCGATCACCTCGAACAGCCGGTCGGTCTCACGCGAGGTCAGCGACGTGGTCGGCTCGTCCATGACGATGATGCGCGCATTGGTCGACAGCGCGCGGGCGATTTCCACCAGCTGTCGCTCGCCGAGCGACAGGCTTGCGACCGGAGTGCGCGCCGAGAAGGTCACGCCGAGCCGCGCGATGATCTCGCTGGCGCGCCGATTGCACTGCTCGCGGTCGACAACGCCGAACCGTCGCGGCTCGTTGCCGAGAAAAATGTTCTGCGCTACCGACAGATTAGGCGCCAGCGACAGCTCCTGATAGATGACCGCAATGCCGGCGGCGCGCGCCTTGATCGGGTCGCCAGTCGCGGCCGGCACGCCGTCGATCAGGATTTCGCCGCCGGGGTCCGGCCGGTAGGCGCCGGACAGCACCTTCATCAGCGTCGACTTGCCGGCACCGTTTTCTCCCATCAGCGCGTGCAGCTCGCCGGCGTGAACGGTCAGCGACACATCGTGCAAGGCGCGGATCGCACCGAACGTCTTGGAGATGTGGCGCATCTCCAGCACCGGCTGGCGCACCGTCTCGATCCGGGCGGCGGCGCTCATCGCGCACCTCCTGCAGCTGCGCTGGCCACAGCCCGGTCGGCGGCAAGGCCGCGCCAGTCGTTGCGATAGCCGGCAAGGCCGCTGAAACTTGCCGCATGCACCGCCTCCGGCGCTTCGGTGGCAAACTCGCGTCCGACGCTTTCGAAGGCAAGTGCGGCAGCACCGGTGGCGCTGCCCTCCAGCGTTGCGCCCTGCAGGAAAGCCTGCCCGGGCCGCAACTGCGCCAGCAACGCGGCAAGCAGCCCGCCATTGTTCAGGCCGCCGTCGACGATCACTGTGTTGTCCGAATGGATCAGCTCGAGGCACAGATCGACCATCAGCGCGACATAGAGCAGCGCCATGGCCGCGCGTTCCTCGGCATTGGGCGTACGCCCGACCAGTTCGCCGCGGCGGTGCGGCATCGGGCCGCCGGGCGCGAAGCTCGGCAGCGCCATAATGCCGGCGTCGATCACCCGTTGTATCGATGACGGCGCGATTGCGCCCTGCCAGCCGGCGCTGATCGTGGCGAATTCGCGCCCGCCCATGAAGCGGACGGTTGGCACCGGGCCGCCATCGACATCGACATTGACCAGCATGTCGCGCTCGCCGTCGAGTGCGTCGAGCGGGCAGTCCGGATTGAGCACGACCACCCAGGTGCCGGTCGAGACCACGGTCACCGGCCCGAGCTGCTGCCGGCGGTAGGCATGGAGCGCGGCATTGCTGTCGTGGACGCCATTATGGATGGCGACTGGCTTCGCGGCCTGGCCGAAGCGCTGCTCGCCGATCACCGCGCCGGCACGCTCGAAGGCGGGCATCTGGCCGCGCCAGCCCTCGGCATCGACCAGCGAGCTGAAATCGCGTTTGCGCGGCGCCCATAAATGCGAGTGGCAGCCAAGATGCGACACTTCCGATACCGGCCGGCCGCCAAACCGCCAGCTCCAATATTGGGGGTAGCCGAGGATCGATTTCGCTGTGGCGAAGGCACCGGGCTCCACCTCCTTCAGCCACAACATGTGGCGGCCGTAGTTGAAGCCAAGCGGCAGGCGCGGCGAAAAGGTCTCGGCAAAATCCGGAATGCGGCGGTCGATCTGCGCGGCGATTTCAGCTGGCGGTTCCTGCTCGTAATCGAGGATCGGATGCGTCAGCGCGGCTTCGTCGACCAATGCGAAGGTGCAGCCATGGCCGGATACCATCAGCCCTTCCACGCCATGCATGTCGACTGCATCATCGATGGCGCGGGCCGCCCAGTCGTGCAGCGCTGGCTCGTCGAGCACGCTGAAGCCGCCTTTGCGGATCCACCTCGGCTGGGTGCGGCGCTCGTCGAGGATCTGTCCGTCCTGGCCGAAGACGAACAGCTTCGAATTGGTCTTGCCGAAATCGAGGACGGCGATGTTCACTGGGCGCCTCCCGATGAAGCCGCGATCCGCACCATGACGCCGGCATCTTCGAGCATGCGGGCATCTGTCTCGGACAGGCCGTCATCGGTGACCAGCGTGCCGATCCGCGACAGCGGCAGTGCCACATTGCGCGCGTGGATCGACAGTTTTCGGCTGTCGGCCAGCACGACGATCTGGTCGGCGCAGAGGCTGAGCTCGACGATCGAGCGGACCAGCAGCGGGTGCGATTCCAGAAGGCCTTCCTGGCCGATGCCTTGCGCGCCGAGAAAGAACTTCGAGGCGTAGAACGGCACCGTCTGCGTCAGCGAATGGATGATGCCCGGCTCGCGGTGCAGTTCGCCGCCGGCGACGGTGAGGCTGCAATGGCCGTGGTCGCTGAGATAGGCCGCGAGCGGCATCGAGTTGGTGTAGAGCCGGATGTTGCGGTCGGCGAGCTTGACGCCGAGATGGAAGCAGGTCGAACCGCCATGCACGATGACCGCGTCGCCGTCGCGCACCATGGTGGCGGCGAGAGCGGCGATCTGCCGCTTGGCCTCGACGGCGAGGTCGCGGTTCTCGTCATAGGGCCTGGCATAGGCGACGCCGGCTTGCGAAGCGCCATCGAGCGCCGAGATGCCGCCATAGACCTTGCGCGCTTCGCCGGCCTCGTCGATCTTGTCGATGTCGCGCCGTACTGTCGCCGCCGACACGCCAAGCCGCTCCTGCAGCTCGCGCACCGATGCGAAAGGCCGGTCCCGCAAAAGCTCGACAATCTGGCGCTGGCGGCCGGAGTCGCTCAACCCTTACCTCCCAATGCGCTTGCCTCCCAAGCATTTTGCACGGCATTGCCATTTTGCACGGCAATTGGTGCAACTTACTCAACACGCCTCGGATTGCAAGCCTGATCTGACGCGATAACATCACTGTTGACGTAACTTACTCGCATCTGCGATACCAGCGTCGGTCTTCGTCCCGGCACCGGGACGTCCAAAGCCGTGGCCACGCGGCCGGTTTGTGGAGGAATTTCGATGACGATCAGTGCGGATGCCCAGGAACTGGCAGCGCTGCAGTCGCTTTCGGCCGCCATCGGCAGCGACCCGCATCTGACCCAGGCCGCCGGCGGCAACACCTCGCTGAAAGCCGGCGACACGCTCTGGATCAAGGCCTCCGGCACCTGGCTGAAGGACGCGCTCATCGCGGACATCATGGTGCCGGTCGGCATCCCGCCATTGCTCGACGCCATCGAACGGCGCGACCCGGCCGCCGAACAGCCGCAGGCCTTCACTGTCGACGCCCTCAACGCGCGCGGCTTGCGCCCGTCGATCGAGACCACCGTGCATGCGCTGATGCCGCAGCGCATCGTTCTGCATGTTCACTGCGTCGAGACCATTTCGCTGGCCGTGCAGGCCGACTGCGAGGCCGAGGCCGCCAGGCGGCTCGACGGCCATCAATGGGCGTATATTCCCTATCGCCGGCCGGGACTGCCACTCGCGCAGGGTATAGCCGAGCGCCTTCGGCCAGGCGTGGATATCCTGATCCTCGGCAATCACGGCCTGGTCGTTGCAGCCGAGACCGTCGCCGCGGCCGACATGCTGCTGCGGCGCGTGACACGACTGTTGGCGCGGCCGCCGCGCCAGGTGGCGGAACCGGACATCGCGGCATTGACGGCGCGCGCCGGCGACAGCGACTACAGATTGCCGGCGGACGTTGAGGCGCATGCGGTGGCGATCGACGCCGAAAGCTGCCGCATGGCTTCGGGTGGCAGCCTCTACCCCGACCACGTCATCTTTCTCGGCGAAGGCTCGGTCGTGGCGAGACCCGACGAGGGTGTGAAGCGCGTCATCGAGCGCTGCGGCGCCGCACCCGCGGCGATCCTGTTTCCTGGACTCGGCGTGTTGATGCGCGGCGACGCCGGCGCCGGTGCCGACGCCATGCAGCGCTGCCTTTCCGACGTGACAGCGCGGATCGATGTCGCGGCGAAGCTGAATTATCTGACAGCGGCGGAGAATGACGAGCTGATCAACTGGGACGCCGAAAAATATCGTCAGAAACTCAATGCCGGAGGCAGCTGACATGCCGCGTTCGTCTGGCCCGCTTGCCATCGGCATCGACATCGGCACATCCGGCGCGCGCGCCGTCGCCATGCGTCCGGATTTTTCCATTGCCGCGCATTCCGCTATTGCCCTCGAGCGATTTGGGCCGAACGGCCGCGACCCCGCCATATGGTGGGAGGCGGTCGGCGCGGCGTTGGCGGAACTGCTCAAATGTATCGATCGTGCGGCAGTGCGCTCGATCGCCGTCGACGGTACGTCGGGCACGCTGCTGCCGGTCGACGGCGCCGGGCGGCCGCTGGCCGAACCGCTGATGTACAACGACAAGGTCGCTGACGACACTATTCTGACAGCAATAGCCGGCGCGGCACCGGCAACGAGCGCTGCACTTGGGGCGACCTCCGGTCTCGCCAAGGCGCTGTCTTTCCAGCACCTGCCCGGCGTCGCCACTGTGCTGCACCAGGCAGACTGGATCGCCGGACAGTTTTCCGGCCGCTTCGATGTCAGCGACGAGAACAACGCCCTGAAGACCGGCTACGACGTCGAGGCCCGGCGCTGGCCGGACTGGATCGCGGCGACCGGCGTGCGCATGGAATTCCTGCCCCGCATCGTGCGGCCGGGCGATGTCACGGACACGCTCACCGCCAGCGCTGCGAAAATGTTCGGCCTGCCGCGCGACGTGGTTATCGTTGCCGGCACGACGGATGGCTGCGCCTCATTCCTGGCGACCGGTGCGAGTGCCGCGGGCGACGGCGTTACCGCGCTCGGCTCGTCGCTGACCATCAAGATCCTCTCCGACCGGCCGATCTCGGCGCCGCAATTCGGCATCTACAGCCATCGGCTGGGTGACACCTATCTGGCGGGCGGCGCCTCGAACTCCGGCGGCAAGGTGCTGGCCCAGCATTTCCCCGTCGCCCGCATTGTCGAACTCAGCAAAAAAATCGACCCGGCGACGAAGACCGGCCTCGATTATTACCCGCTGCCGGCGCCGGGCGAACGCTTCCCCATAGCCGATCCGGCGCTGCCGCCGCGCCTCGAGCCGCGGCCCGCCGACGACGCCGACTATCTGAAAGCGATGTTCGAGGGTATTGCGGCGATCGAAGCGCTCGGCTATCGCCGGCTTGCCGAACTCGGCGCCCCCCGGCTGACATCGGTCAGGAGCGTCGGCGGCGGTGCGGCCAATCCGGCCTGGACAGCGATCCGGCAGCGCAAGCTTGGCGTCGCTCTCGTGCCGGCTCTTTCGGAGGAGGCCGCTGCCGGCACGGCGCGGCTGGCGCTGATGGGCGCAAGCGCAGCGGGGCTTTTATGACGGCCAAGGCAATTCAACACCTCGACGGCATCGCCGCGCTGACCGACCGCTATCAGGTGTTCCTGCTCGACCAATTTGGTGTGCTGCACGACGGCACCAGCGCCTATCCAGGTGCTGTCGAAGCGTTGTCGGCACTCAAGCGCGCCGGCAAGACCATCGTACTGATCTCGAATTCCGGCAAGCGGGCGCAACCCAATGAGCGCCGCCTGCTGAAGCTCGGTTTCGAACCGGGAAGCTGGGATCACTTTGTCTCCTCCGGCGAGGTGGCGTGGCGCTCCTTCCACCAAATGGCAGCATCCGGAGCCCTGCGCCCGCAGACAAAATGCCTGCTGATCCGCCGCGACAATGACCGTTCGGCTGTCGACGGCCTGCCCTTCGTCCTGGCCAAGGACGGCGACGATGCCGAACTGGTGCTGATTTCCGCCAGCGAGGGCGATCGCTACGACCTCGACCATTATCGCCGGCTTCTTGGTCCGGCGGCGGCGCGGCGGGTGCCATGCTTCTGCACCAATCCCGACAAGATCATGCTGACTGCCGTCGGCCCTCGCTTCGGCGCCGGCCGGCTCGCCGATCTCTACGAGAGCCTCGGCGGCAGCGTGGCGCGCATTGGCAAGCCCAATCCGCAGATATTCGAGGCAGCGCTGGCACTGGCGGGCCACCCGGAGCGCGACAGCGTGGTCTGCGTCGGCGACAGCGTCGAGCACGACATCGCCGGCGGCAACGGCGTCGGCGTCGCGACGACGCTGGTCCTGTCGGGCATATTGGCGGGGGCGCCTGACCTGGAGGACGTTTTCGCCACGCTGAACGCCCGTCCCGACTACATCGCGGATAGCTTCAGGTTTCGCTGAGTTGTTAAGGCGAGACAAAGCTAATCCAGGTTGAAACGCCCGATCACCGGCACATGGTCCGAGGGCCGTTCCCAGCCGCGCGCCGGCCGCAGGATTTCATAGCCGGCAAAATGCGGCACCAGGTTTGGCGACGACCAGACATGGTCGAGGCGGCGGCCGCGATTTGAGGCCTGCCAATCCTGGGCGCGATAGCTCCACCAGGTGTAGAGTTTCTCCTCGTAAGGCACATTGAGCCGCATCAGGTCGATCCAGTCGCCGGCGAGCCGCATTGCCTCGAAGTTTTCCGTCTCGACCGGCGTATGGCTGACGACCTTGAGGAGCTGCTTGTGCGACCAGACATCGTGCTCGAGCGGCGCGATGTTGAGGTCGCCGACCAGGATCGAGCCGGAGTGCTCGTCATGCTCGGCGCGGACGGCGTTCATCTCGGCAACGAAATCGAGCTTGTGCTTGAACTTGCGGTTGACGGCCGGGTCGGGCTCGTCGCCGCCGGCCGGTACGTAGAAATTGTGCAGCAGGATCGTTTTGCCGCCGGCGTTGACGGTGACCGACAGATGCCGGCTGTCGTCGATCTCGCAGAAGCGGCGCTTTTCGACCACCTCGATCGGCCGGCGCGCTATGGTGGCAACGCCGTGATAGCCCTTCTGGCCATGGAAGGCGATGTGCTCGTAGCCGAGCTTGCGGAACGCCTTCTCCGGAAACAATTCGTCCGGAACCTTGGTTTCCTGCAGGCAGAGCACGTCCGGCGCCTGCTCGACCAGCAGGCGCTCGACGATCGGCATGCGCAGCCGGACGGAGTTGATGTTCCAGGTAGCGACGGAAAACGGCATGTGGGGTTCCGGACAACGCAAGGTCCGCCGGATGGCTCCGACGGAAGTCAATCGCGGAAACTACTGCCAGCCGCGCACCGCAAAAACAAGGCGGCGCTTGGCCGAGCCTTGTCATGGTCGACTTCGGTGCTGCACCAGCGCGGAAGGCCTCCCGCAACGCTAGAAGTTACCGCGTCTTGGTGTTCAGCTCGCGGTTCGCCGTATAGTCGATGGCGAAGGTGTCGGGGGCGAAGCTGACGCCCTCCTTGGTGTTGAAGATCATCACCGTCGTGTCCTTGCCTTGCGCATCGGTGATGGTCCACTGCCGCAATTCATAAGATTTCGGATCGAACATCATGGTAATCTTCGAATTGCCGAACACCGATTTGTCGGCAAGCTGGATGGTGGTGAGATCGTCCTCTTCCTTGACGCTTCTGACGCGCCCGCCCGACAGATCGATCTTGTCGTCGAGCAGCAGCTTCAGCGGCGTCTTCGACAGCGGATAGAGGTCGGAGGTCCGCAGCTTCTTGTTGAGGATGACCACCGACTTGCCGTCGGAAATCACCCTGAAATTCGAGGCGCCGTCGTAATTGAAGCGGATCTTGCCCGGCCGTTCCAGAAAGAACTTGCCGCCGGTCTGCTCGCCCTTGGGTCCGAACTGCACGAACTCGCCGCTCATCGATTTGACCGAGGAGAAATGATCGGCGATCTTCTGCGCCGTCGCCGGAACCGCTGCTTGCGCCGACGCCAGCAACTGGAAGCCGGGCACGAGGTTGGCGGCCGCCGCACCGGCCAGGACCAGGCCGAGGCCGAGCACCTGCCGGCGGGTTGGGGCGAAATCCCTGCTTGGGGCGAGAGTTGCGTTTTTCATGCCGGTCACCATCATCTGATTGCTTGCTCGTTATATTGGTCTGGCCCCCCAGTTGGGCTTAAGTTTGGCGGGCCGCACGGCGCCCGTCCGCTGCAACGCGCCAAAAGGTTCAAAGTTGCCGGCGCGGACGCGCTCTAGAACTTGTCGTCCTCCGTCGGCACCAGGATTTCGCGTTTTCCGGCATGGTTGGCCGGGCCGACAATGCCTTCCTTCTCCATCTTCTCGATGATCGAGGCGGCGCGGTTGTAGCCGATGCCGAGCCGGCGCTGGATGTAGCTGGTCGAGGCCTTGCCGTCGCGCAGCACCACCGCGACCGCCTGGTCGTAGGGATCGTCGGAATCCTCGAAATTACCGCCGTCGCCGCCGCCACTGCCTTTGCCCGTCGGCTCGTCGTCATCCTTGTCGTCGTCCTCGGTGATGGCGTCGAGATATTCCGGCACGCCCTGCAGCTTCAGATGCGCGACAATTTTCTCCACCTCGTCGTCGGAGACGAAGGGACCGTGCACGCGCTGGATGCGGCCGCCGCCGGCCATGTAGAGCATGTCGCCCATGCCGAGCAGCTGTTCGGCGCCCTGCTCGCCCAGGATGGTGCGGCTGTCGATCTTCGATGTCACCTGGAAGGAGATGCGGGTCGGGAAATTCGCCTTGATGGTGCCGGTGATGACGTCGACCGACGGCCGCTGCGTCGCCATGATGACATGGATGCCGGCGGCGCGCGCCATCTGCGCCAGGCGCTGCACCGCGCCTTCGATGTCCTTGCCGGCGACCATCATCAAATCGGCCATCTCGTCGATGATGACGACGATGTAGGGCATCGGCTCGAGGTCGAGGTTCTCCGTCTCGTAGATCGCCTCGCCGGTTTGGCGGTCGAAGCCGGTCTGCACGGTGCGCGAGATCCTTTCGCCCTTTTTCTCGGCCTGCTGCACGCGCGCGTTGAAGCCGTCGATGTTGCGGACGCCGACCTTGGACATCTTGCGGTAGCGGTCCTCCATCTCCCGCACGGTCCATTTCAGCGCCACCACCGCCTTCTTCGGATCGGTGACGACCGGCGTCAGAAGATGCGGAATGCCGTCATAGACCGAGAGCTCCAGCATCTTTGGATCGATCATGATCAGCCGGCAGTCCTGCGGCGTCAGCCGGTAGAGCAGCGACAGGATCATGGTGTTGATGGCGACGGACTTGCCCGAGCCGGTGGTGCCGGCGACCAGCACGTGCGGCATTTTGGCGATGTCGACGATCACCGCCTCGCCATTGATGGTCTTGCCCAGCGCCAGCGCCAGCTTGGCCTTGGTGGTTTCGAAATCGCGGCTGGCCATGATCTCGCGCAAATAGACCGTCTCGCGCCTGGCGTTCGGCAATTCGATGCCGATCGCGTTGCGGCCGGGCACCACGGCGACACGGCAGGCGATGGCGCTCATCGAGCGGGCGATGTCGTCGGACAGGCCGATGACCCGCGACGATTTGATGCCGGGCGCCGGTTCCAGCTCGTAGAGCGTGACGACCGGACCCGGACGCACATGGATGATTTCGCCCTTGACGCCGAAATCCTCCAGCACGCCCTCGAGCAGGCGGGCGTTCTGCTCCAGCGCGTCCTTGGACAGGCTGGCGTCGCGCACCACGTTCTTTGGTTCCGACAGGAAGTGCAGCGACGGCATCTCGAATTTTTCCGAGCCGATCAGCGAAGTCTGCGCCTCGCGCTGGACGCGGGCGCCGGGGGCCGGCCGCGGCGCCGGCGCCTCGACGCGTGTCGCCGCGTCGGAACGGAAGTTCTGCACCTTCGCCGTCGGCGCCGCGCGGCGCTGGCCGGCCGGCTCGGGCGCGAAATCCATGTCGTCGTCATTGTCGTCGCTATCGAAGACGTCGGCATCGTCAGGGTCGATCGAGGCACTGCGGTCGTTGACCATGGCGGCGAAGAATTCCGGCTCGACGCGGGCGCGCCCGCCCGGGCTCATCCGCGCCTCGGCGAACTCGGCCGATTCGACCCGTTCGGCCGCCCGCCGCCAGGCGCTGGGGCGCGGTTCCATCTCCGGCTCGAAATCGTCGCGCTCGCGCCGGCGCGCGGCGCGGCGGCGCAGATAGGCCCGCAGCGACAGCCACCAGTGGGTGATGGCGCCAAGCGCCAATATACCTTCGTCGCCCTCGTCCTCTTCATTGTCGAAAAGCAGGTCGTCCTGCGGATCGGGCACTGCAGGCTGTTCGAGGACCGCAAAGCCGTTCTTGCGCGAAATCAGCGCCGAGCCATACAAGAATACCCACAGCGCCGGCGCTGCCAGGAGCACGGCGAGCACGCTGGCGACGAGGCCGGTCGGATAGCCGCCGATGACCAGGCCCGGGATATTGAGCACCATGTCGCCGAAGACGCCGCCGAGGCCGGTCGGCAGCGGCCAGGTCTTGGGCGGCACCACGCAGCCGGCAATTGCCGCGCCAAGCAGCGAAAACCCGAACCAGGCCAGCGCCCGTTTCGGCAGCCGGTCGACGCCGCGCGCGGTAAACAGCAGAAATCCCCAGATCACCGCCGGCACCAGCGCCGCAACGGCGGCAAGTCCGAAGAACTGCATGGCAATGTCGGAAAAGACGGCGCCGGCATAACCCATTGCATTGGTGACGATATTATCGGTGGCGTGCGAAAAGCTCGGATCGGCGACGTTCCAGGTGGCAAGGGCGGCGACGCCGAAGCCAACCAGAGCAAACAGCCCGGCACCGACCAGGCGCCCGACCTGGCGCCTCGCGAACGACCGGATGCCGTGCTCCGTATCGGCCAGCGCAAGCGGTGCTGAAGCCCCTGAACGCATGCTTTTCCTCGTCTGTCGTTGCCCCGGCCGGGCGCGGACGCGCAACACGGCAGATTCGGCTGTCAGACTAGCGGCGGGAAGGTTAAGGGCGCATTAACCATGGGCATTCCGCGTCACCGGAACGGGCGACCGCCACCACAGTTCGGAGCCGCTGCGGCCGCTGTTTCACGCCGCCGGCGGATCGAGCACCTTGATCAAGCGACCGTGATCGAGCCATCACGGCCATCCGCGCGCAAAAAAGAGGCCCGGAAATCTTCCGGGCCTCAAGGCGTGAGCCCTTTCGGGAGCATCACGACGGGATCTTCCCGGCACCGGCAAAACGCCGGTACCAGCCAATACCTTTACGGCACCACTTCGCCGTGCTGGCTGATGTCGAGGCCTTCGACCTCTTCCGGGGTGGAAGGACGCAGGCCGACCAGCGCCTTGACGATGTAGAGGATCACGAAGCTCGCGATCGCCGTCCACAGGATGGTGAAGACGATACCGTAGAGCTGCTTGCCGACAGAGGCGCCCGAGCCGAGGCTGTTGATCGCCGGATCGGCGAGCACGCCGGTCAGCAATGCACCGATGATGCCGCCGATGCCGTGCACGCCGAATGCATCGAGCGAGTCGTCATAGCCGAACGCGTGCTTGAGCTTGACGGCCGAGACGTAGCAGAGCACGCCGGCGACGATGCCGACGATGAAGGCGCCGGTCGGATTGACGAAGCCGGAAGCCGGCGTCACCGCGACCAGGCCAGCGACGGCGCCCGAGATGATGCCGAGAACGCTCGGCTTCTTGGCGACGATCCATTCGGCGAACATCCAGGCGAGCGCCGCAGCAGCAGCGGCAACCTGGGTGTTCAGCATCGCGGCACCGGCAAGGCCGTCGGCGGCCAGTTCCGAGCCGGCGTTGAAGCCGAACCAGCCGACCCACAGCAGCGAAGCGCCGATGACGGAGTAGACGAGGTTGTGCGGCGCCATGTTGGTGGTGCCGTAGCCTTCACGTTTGCCGAGAACCAGCGCGCAGACCAGGCCGGCAACACCGGCATTGATGTGAACGACCGTGCCGCCGGCGAAATCGAGAACGCCGGCTGTGCCGAGGAAGCCGCCGCCCCACACCCAGTGCGCGATCGGGGCGTAGACCACCAGCAGCCACGCGCCCATGAAGATGAGCAGCGCCGAGAACTTCATGCGTTCGGCGAAGGCGCCGGCAATCAGCGCCGGCGTGATGATGGCGAAGGTCATCTGGAACATCGAGAAGACGAACTCAGGAATGTTCGCCACGCCCGGCAGCCACAGCGAGGAGGTGGTGATGCCGTTGTGGAAGAACTTCGAGAAGCCGCCGAGATAGGCATTCATGCCGCCGCCATCCGAGAAGGCCAGCGAGTAGCCGAACATGAACCACAGCACCGTCACCAGGCAGGTGATGGCAAAGCTCTGCATGATGGTGGCGAGCACGTTCTTTTTGCGCACCATGCCGCCATAAAACAGCGCCAGGCCCGGTATGGTCATCATCAGCACCAGCGCCGTCGAGGTCAGCATCCAGGCTGTGTTGCCGGTGTCGAGCGCGGGCGCAGGGGCAGCCGGTGCCGCCGGTGCCGCTTCCTGCGCGAACGCAGCAACCGTGCCCAGCGCAGCGAGAGCGAGCGAACCTAAAACGGCCGCGCGTCCCGTTATCTTCAAGGTGGAAGGAATATTCATTGAACTCTCCATTGGAATACGTATCCGCAGCTCAAAGCGCGTCGGTGTCTGTTTCGCCGGTGCGAATGCGCACCGCCTGGTCGATGCCGAAAACGAAGATCTTGCCGTCGCCGATCTGGCCGGTCTTGGCCGCCGCGGTGATGGCTTCGACGGCCTTGTCGACCATGTCGACAGCGACCGCGACTTCGATCTTGATCTTCGGCAGGAAGCTGACCGCGTATTCCGCCCCGCGATAGATTTCCGTGTGCCCCTTCTGACGTCCGTAGCCTTTTACTTCGGTGACGGTCAGGCCCTGGATGCCGACTGCGGTGAGCGCCTCGCGCACCTCGTCGAGCTTGAACGGCTTTATGATTGCCATCACGATCTTCATAAGGTTTCACCCTTTGCTGTTGCGGGTCCCCGCGTTTGCACGACTTCGCCGATCCCCATGAGAGCCGGAGAGTGCCCGCTAGGATTCAAGCTCCGTGCCAATTGCCGAAGCAGGGTGTTAAGCTGTTGTTAAACAACGAAATCGAGAAGGTCTGGCAGCTGCCTGTTCACAGGCGCGGCAGTGCATATGCTTAAAAAATAGGCAAATTTCGAAAAATGCCTACTCCGCAGGCGGCCGCTTCAGCCGGATGAGTCCTTCTTGGGCAACCGAGGCGATCAAGGTGCCGTCGCGGGCAAACAGCGAGCCGCGGGTAAAACCACGCGATCCTTGCGTCGACGGGCTGTCTTGCGTGTACAGCATCCAGTCGTCGAGCGGATGGCTGCGGTGGAACCACATGGCGTGGTCGAGGCTGGCTGCCTGGATATCACGATCGAAAATGGCGCGGCCATGGGCAAAGGTCGAGGTGTCGAGCAGCGTCATATCCGAGAGGTAAGCGAGCACGGCCGCCTGCGTGGCGCGGTCGGCCGGCACCGGGCCGGTGGTGCGGATCCAGATGTTCTGCTTCGGCTCGAGCTTTTCCCGGCTGGTATAATGCTTCAGCATCACCGGCTTCATCTCGATCGGCCGGTCGCGCTCCCAATAGCGCTTGATGCCGTCGGGCACGGCTTCGCCGAACTTGCCCAGCAATTCGCGCTGCGACAGCAACGTGTCGGGCGCCGGCACGTCCTGCGGCATCGGCACCTGATGTTCCAGGCCGACCTCATCCTGCTGGAACGAGGCTTCCAGCGAAAAGATCGCCTGGCCGTGCTGGATCGCCACGACGCGGCGCGTGGTGAAGGAGCCGCCGTCACGGATGCGGTCGACCTCGTAAATGATAGGCACCTTGGTGTCGCCCGGCCGCATGAAATAGCCATGCAGCGAATGCACGTGGCGCTCGGGCTCGACCGTTCGCTGCGCGGCGACCAGCGCCTGGGCGATGGTCTGGCCGCCGAAGATGCGCTGCCAATCGAGCTTGGGGCTGCGACCACGATACAGGTTGTGTTCCAGCTGCTCGAGGTCGAGAATGCCGAGAAGCTCGTCCATGGCTGCCGTCATCTTGACCTCGCCGCAAAATTACCATGGCGGTTTCCGACAGGAACAGCGGGCAGTCAAGGGCGGAATGCCCGGCGACAGTCAGGCTGCGAAAGGAATTGCCCATGGTCGACAGCAAGAATTCGCTCGACGTTCTGGTCGCCGGCGCCGGTTATATCGGCTTGGCCGCCGCCGTGTCGCTGAAGCAGGCGCGGCCGAGCCTCGCCGTCGCCGTCGTCGATGCAGCACCCGCCGGCGTCTGGCAGAAGGACGGCCGCGCCTCGGCGATTGCCGCCGCCGCGTGCCGCATGCTCGACCAGCTCGGCGTCTGGAACGAGATCGCGCCGGAGGCGCAGGCAATCACCGAAATGATTGTCACCGATTCGCGCACATCCGATCCGGTCCGCCCGGTGTTCCTCACCTTCGACGGCGAGGTCGCGCCCGGCGAACCCTTTGCGCATATGGTCGCCAACAAGGATTTGAACGGCGCCTTGCGCCGGCGCGCCGAACAACTCGGCATCGGCATCATCGAAGGCGTCGCCGTCAGCGCCTTCGACATCAACGGCGCCGGCATAACCGTGCATCTTGCCGACGGCGCGACGCTGAAGGCGCGGCTGCTGGTTGCCGCCGACGGCGTCAATTCGAAGCTGCGCGACATGGCCGGCATCAAGACGGTAAAATGGGAGTATGGCCAGTCCGGCATCGTCTGCACGGTGGCGCACGAGCGGCCGCACAACGGCCGCGCCGAAGAGCATTTCCTTCCCGCAGGCCCGTTTGCCACGCTGCCGCTCAAGCCGGGCAAGGACGGCACCAACCGCTCGTCGATCGTCTGGGTCGAACGGTCGCAGGATGCCGAGAAACTGGTCAGTGGCGACACGCTGGTCCTGGAATATGAACTCGAGCAGCGCTTTGGCCTGAAACTCGGAGAAATCCATATCGCCGACAAGCCGCGTGCCTGGCCGCTCGGGCTGATCATTGCGCGCGCCTTCGTCGCGCCGCGCATCGCCTTGGCCGGCGACGCCGCCCACGGCATCCACCCGATCGCCGGCCAGGGTCTCAATCTCGGCTTCAAGGACGTGGCGGCGCTGGCCGAAGTGGTGGTCGAGGCCGACCGGCTCGGCCAGGACATCGGCGCGCTCGACGTGCTCGAGCGCTACCAGCAATGGCGGCGTTTCGACACGGTGCAGATGGGCATCACCACCGATGTGCTGAACCGGATGTTTTCCAACGATTTCGGCCCGCTGCGCACTTTGCGCGACATCGGCCTCGGCCTTGTCGAACGCATGCCGCGGCTGAAGGAGTTCTTCATCCGCCAGGCGTCAGGCCTGTCCGGCGACACGCCGAAACTGTTGAAGGGCGAGGCGATTTAGGCTTGGCAAGTGCGCGTTACTGGCCGTTCGGTCAGTTGACCTCGAAGCCCAGCTTCTGGCGCAGCCGCAGCATTCGCTGGTCGGAAATCTGCCGGCTTTGCCCGCCGGCTTCCGCCACACGGCCGACCATCTGCAGCAGATCGTTCCTTTCAGCCGCGTCGAGGCGTTCGCGCAGGAACGGCGCCAGCTTGTCGATGACGACCGTGGCGTCATCAATTTGCGAAGCCGCCCATTTGGCGTAGATCACCGCCTCATCGGTCTGCTTTTTATCGGCAATCTCCGAAATCACCGATCGAATGGCGGCTTCGCGTTGCGGCAGCATGGGACCATTCTCGGAAACGATGGCGGTGATCAGCGTCGCGGCCGCCACGACCGGATCGTCGATCGCCGTCAGCGGCGAGAGTGCCGCCTGCTTGCGCAGCTTCTTGCGGCGCACATTGCCCTGCACGCGGCCAACGACGTCGGCAACCTCACGCGCCGCGTCGTTCATGATCTTCAGCCGGTACCACCAGAAGCCCGCTGCTCCGAGCAGGCCGATTGCTGCAATCAATATATGCATGCCCCGAAATCCCCCAATCTCGGGCGACGATAGGAGAAGTATTGCTTCGCTTCAACACGCAAAAGTTGCGTCCGACGAAGAAAACGAAAGCCCATGCCAGTCGTTGGTCCCCGCCGCTCCGCGGAGGAACTTATCGAGACATCTCTATGACCCGGGCACCTTATAGATCGCCCGCACCTCGATCGTGCCGATTTCGGCCAGCGGAATCTCGCCCGCGATCTCCAGCGCCTCGTCGAGGCTCTCGGCCTCGATCATGACGAAACCGAGCAACTGCTCCTTGGTTTCGGCGAAGGGGCCGTCGGTGACCAGCCGCTTGCCCTTGCGCCTGCGAACGGTTTTCGACGTTTTCACCGATTGCAGCGCCTGCGCGATGATCAGCATCCCGCGTTGGTCCAATGACCGGTCATGGGCCATCGAATCGGCGTCGAGCTTGGCCAGCCTCTCGGGCGTCATTGCGTAGAGATCTTTTTCTTCACCATAAACCAGGCAAACATACTTCATTTTTATCTCCATTCCTGGCTTGAAGCCGAAGACGAGGCTACGGAAATCTCCGCGGAGCCCTTGCCTGCCGCAGAATCGAGACCGGCCGCAGCATAGTCGAGAAGAGATACCGCAATCCCGATAATGGCAATCGCCGCAAGCAATCGGCCGAAGCCGGAAGGCTGCAGGCGCGACCAGTCGGCTTGTTGTTCACCGGCCCTGTAGCCGGTGCTTGTGCAGTGAGCAGAAAACAGGTTGTTCATGTGGTCCTCCATCCGGCCACCAAGTCCATGGCCGCCCGCAGGACGGCCGGGACAGATGGAAGTCGACATTTTTGCACGCGTATTTTTTTCGAATTTTTTTTCGCTCGACATGATGTGTCACGCTGCCGCCGATACGAAAGCGTGGGTGGCCTTCGCTCCGGCGCGCGCTATAGTCGACTGGATGCCGATCACGGGCTCAATCACGACAATCAAGGAGGAATTGATGGACCGCACCGCCAACGCCGTTTGGAAAGGCAGTTTCAAGGAAGGCAAAGGCACGCTCGATACACAGAGCGGGACGCTGAAGGGCACGCCCTATTCCGCCAAGATGCGTTTCGAGGACGAGAGCGGCAAATCCGGCACCAACCCGGAAGAGCTGATCGCCGCCGCCCATGCCGGCTGCTACGCCATGCAGCTTTCGCATTTTCTCGCCGAGAACGGCACTCCGGCCGCCGAACTCGACGCCAAGGCCGTGGTAACGCTGGTTCCCGGCACCGGCATCACCGGCAGCGCGATCACCCTGGTCGGCAAGGTACCGGGCATCGATGCCGCCAAGTTCAAGGAATTGGCCGAGAAGGCCAAGGCCGAATGCCCGGTCTCGAAAGCGCTCGGCGCCATCAAAGTATCGCTCGACGCTAGGCTCGGGTGAGGGAGCTTTTATGCCTGATAGATTCCAACTGGTGTTGGAGTCCATCAATTGTTGAAGTCGGCGCCGCCCCTCATTGCCCTGCCGGGCATTTCTCCCCGTAAGTGACGGGGAGAAAGAAGCTGGCCGCAGCTGCGGCACTCTTCTTGCAACGTTGATGATTGACGAAACCGTCGAAGAGCGTCCCTCTCCTCGTCCCTATACGGGAGAGGTCGCCGGCAGGCGGGGCAGCGCCAGCCAATCGAAAGTAGGCAACGAACACGTTACCTGAGGGGCCGTCCCCGACGTCTCGAAAATCCTTATCGCCCATCGCCGGACAGTGCGTCGAGACGGGCGCGCAATGCCGCGACCTCTTCCTCGAGGGCCTGCACGCGCGTCTCCAGATCCGACGCCGGCGAGGACGACTGCAGGGGCGCTGCGGCAGCCGACAGCTGCGGCGACCCGCTGAGCAGATGGACATAGCGATCCTCGCGCTGGCCTGGGCCGCGATCGATCTGCTGCACCAGCGGTGGCCGGCGGCCGATCAGCAGATCGAGATTGCCGCGAAGCTCGTCGATCGACGGCAGCCGCGCCATGCGCTCGCTTCGCGCCAGCAATTCATAGGCCGTCTGCGGGCCGCGCAGCAGCAACAGGCCGAGCAGCGCGATCTGCGCCGAGGTCAGGGAAAAGCGCTGCGCCACCACATGCTCGTAGCGCTCGACGCGCGACGCGAACACCTGCCTGACCAGGCCCTTCTGCTCGAGCTGGCCAAGCGCTCTTCTGACCTCGCCAAGTTCGACCGACATCACCGGCTCGCGCGCCGTCTTCTGGTTGGCCGCCGCATGTGCCGCATTGAGCGTCAGCGGATAGACGTCCGGCGTCAGCTCCTTCTTCTCGATAAGGCAGCCGAGCACGCGGGCTTCGATGGGAGAGAGGATGGGAAGGTCGATATCGGTCATAAGTTTGCTATCCTTTCGAACTCGGCGGGACAGCGCCCCCCTCTGTCCTGCCGGACATCTCCCCCTCTAGTGGGGAGATTGGCTGTCATCACCGCTTCGCCACTTTTCAAGGCTGCAGAAAGGGCGCTGTCCTCCAAGCTGCTAATCTCCCCCCTTGAGGGGGAGATGTCCGGCAGGACAGAGGGGGGCGCGAAGGATCGCTGCGGACGAGACGATCTCGGCTGCAACTCGCCCGCCGCCTACACCCGTCGCTCCACCATCATCTTCTTGATCTCGGCGATCGCCTTGGCCGGGTTGAGCCCTTTGGGGCAAGTCTGGGCGCAGTTCATGATGGTGTGGCAGCGATAGAGCCGGAACGGGTCTTCGAGATTGTCGAGCCGCTCGCCCGTCGCCTCGTCCCTGGAATCGATCAGCCAGCGATAGGCCTGCAGCAGCGTCGCCGGGCCGAGATAGCGCTCGCCGTTCCACCAGTAGCTCGGGCAGGAGGTCGAGCAGCAGGCGCACAATATGCACTCGTAGAGCCCGTCGAGCTTTTCGCGGTCCTCATGGCTCTGCAGCCATTCCTTGGCCGGCTCGGGCGACACCGTCTTCAGCCACGGCTCGATCGAGGCGTGCTGGGCGTAGAAATTGGTGAGGTCGGGCACCAGGTCCTTGACCACAGCCATGTGCGGCAGCGGATAGACCTTGATCGCGCCGGAAATGTCGTCGCAGCCCTTGGTGCAGGCCAGCGTGTTCGACCCGTCGATGTTCATGGCGCACGAGCCGCAAATGCCTTCGCGGCAGGAGCGGCGCAGCGTCAGCGTCGGGTCGATCTTGTTCTTGATCCAGAGCAGCGCGTCGAGCACCATCGGCCCGCAATCGTCCATGTCGACGAAATACGTATCCATGCGCGGGTTCTCGTCATCGTCCGGCGACCAGCGGTAGATGCGGTATTCGCGCAGATTGGTCGCGCCCTCCGGCTTCGGCCAGGTTTTTCCGGCCATGATCTTCGAGTTTTTCGGAAGCGTGAGTTCGACCATTACCTCAGGTCCTTTCGGATGACGAGCTTCAGCCCGGACCAGATCTCGTTCACGGCGGCGACCTTGACGTCGACGAGGTCGAGCTTCAGCGCCTCTGTGCGGATAACGTCCTCGGTGACGTCGGTCGGCACTTTCGATGCCTTCTTCGGCCATGACACCCAGACCATGCCGTCCCGCTTGATCGCCGCTTCGACGTCGCCGAGACGGTCCTCGATCTCGACACGCTGCCTGGTGAAGGCGTGAACGGCATCATATTTCCGGCGAATGCCAGAAATCGCCGACCAGTCGGCCAGCCGGTCGACACCGGCAAAACCGACGGCGTCGGCCAGATCGTCCAGTTCCGCCGGCAGCGCGATGAAGGCCGCGGTCATCCCGTCCTTCAGGCCGAGCTTGGCCGGAAGAGGCGTGCCGGAATATCCTGCTGCCGCCGACGCCATTCTACTTCTCCGTATGAACGTAGAGGGCGTTCACGAAGCCGGTACAGCGGGCATATACGCGCACTTCAAATGCTTTCCCGATTTGCTTTAGTGCGCCACTGGCCGGAGGCCTTGCCAGACATCTGATGTGCCCGACGTTCTTGGAATAAAAATTTCGACTTGACGATTGGGCCGTGGCGGCATCTTTCCAAACGGGAATATCATTCACCATTTTCGAGATTTTGTCAGCGTTGTCATAGATATAGACCGTCTCGGCAGACGCCGAGTGCACTCCGACGCCAACCAGAAATGCCAAGGCGATCAGATGTTTCATCATGACCTCAATACACCCTGGCCTTTGGCGCGATCTTGGCCGGGTTGATGCCGCCGTCTGCTTCCTTAAGCAGCGTTTCGGTGTGCACCGGCCGGTAGGTGAGCGCCACCTCGCCGGCCTCGTTGAGCCGAGCCAGCGTATGCTTGCGCCAGTTGGCGTCGTCGCGGGCCGAAAAGTCCTCCCGCGCGTGCGCGCCGCGGCTTTCCTTGCGCGCCTCGGCGCCGTAGACGGTGGTGATGGCGTTGGCCATCAGGTTTTCCAGCTCCAGCGTCTCGACCAGGTCGGAGTTCCAGATCATCGAGCGGTCAAACACCTTGACGTCGCCGAGTTCACCCCAGATCTGCGAAATGCGCCTGCAGCCGCTTTCCAGCGATTCCTGGGTGCGGAACACCGCCGCGTCCTCCTGCATCGCCTTCTGCATCTTTTCGCGCAAAACCGCTGTCGGCGTCGAGCCGTTGGCGTGACGCAGCCGGTCGAAGCGGTCCATTATCTTTTCGACGGCGGCCTCGTTGGGCGAAGGGATCGCCGATGTGCGGTCGATCACCTGGCCGGCCCGGATTGCCGCCGCACGGCCGAACACCACCAGGTCGATCAGCGAGTTGGAGCCCAGCCGGTTAGCACCGTGCACCGAGGCGCAGCCGGCTTCGCCGACCGCCATCAGCCCGGGCGACACCTGGTCCGGATTCGACGCCGTCGGGTTCAGCACCTCGCCCCAGTAATTGGTCGGCACGCCGCCCATATTGTAGTGGACCGTCGGCAGCACCGGGATCGGCTCCTTGGTCAGGTCGACGCCGGCAAAGATCTTTGCCGATTCCGAAATACCCGGAAGCCTCTCGTGCAGAACGGCCGGGTCGAGATGGTCGAGATGCAGGAAAATGTGATCCTTCTTCGGGCCGACGCCGCGGCCCTCGCGGATTTCCAGCGTCATGCAGCGCGAAACCACGTCGCGCGAAGCCAGATCCTTGGCTGACGGCGCGTAGCGCTCCATGAAGCGCTCGCCCTCGGAATTGACGAGATAGCCGCCCTCGCCGCGCGCGCCCTCGGTGATCAGGCAGCCGGCGCCGTATATGCCGGTCGGGTGGAACTGCACGAACTCCATATCCTGCAGCGGCAGGCCTGCGCGTGCGGCCATGCCGCCGCCATCGCCGGTGCAGGTATGCGCCGAGGTGGCCGAGAAATAGGCGCGGCCATAGCCGCCGGTCGCCAGCACCACCATCTTGGCCGAAAAGCGGTGGATGGTGCCGTCGTCGAGGTTCCAGGCGACGACGCCGGTGCAGGTGCCGTCCGGCTCCATGATCAGGTCGAGCGCGAAATACTCGATAAAGAACTGCGCATTGTGCTTCAGCGACTGGCCGTAGAGCGTGTGCAGCATGGCGTGGCCGGTGCGGTCGGCGGCCGCACAGGTGCGCTGCACCGGCGGCCCCTCGCCGAAATTCATCATCATGCCGCCGAACGGCCGCTGGTAGATTTTCCCGTCCTCGGTGCGGCTGAAGGGAACGCCGTAGTGCTCGAGCTCGTAGACCGCCGCCGGCGCTTCGCGCACCATGTATTCTTGAGCGTCGGTGTCGCCCAGCCAATCTGAGCCTTTGACGGTGTCGAAGAGATGCCACTGCCAGTTGTCGGGCCCCATATTGGCGAGCGAGGCGGCGATGCCGCCCTGCGCCGCAACCGTATGCGAGCGCGTCGGGAACACTTTGGTGATGCAGGCGGTGCGCAGGCCCTGCTCAGCCATGCCGAGCGCGGCGCGCAGGCCGGCGCCGCCGGCGCCGACGACCACGACGTCGAATTTGTGATCGACATAGCTATAGGCGGAAGCCGTGTTGGCGTTCTTCGCGTCCTTGGCCAAAAAATCAGCCTCCAAATGCCAGTTTAAGCAGGGCGAAGACCGAAGCGACGCCGACGACTACGGGAAAGAATGTGTTGAGGGCGAGCAGCGCCAGCCTGGTGCCTTCGCCATGCACATAGTCTTCGATGATCGCCTGCATGCCGAGCCGCATGTGGTAGAGCACCGACAACAGCACCAGCGCCAGCACCAGTGCAACGAACGGATTGGCAAGTGCGGCGCGCACCTCGAGATAGCTGGCGCCGTTGAGTGCGATCAGGAAGCCGACGAAGAACAGGACCAGCGGGATGTTGGAGATCGCCGTCAGCCGCTGGCGCCAGAAATGGCCGGTGCCCTCGCGGGCGGAACCGAGGCCGCGGACCTTGGCCAGCGGCGTGCGCATGTCGGGGTTCTTGCCGTTCATGTCAGGCTCCCCGCGCCATGTAGCCGGCAATCCAGATCAGCAGCGTCAGCGTGACCGAGCCGGCCAGCGTCGCCCAGGCGATCCTCGATGCCGTATGCTTTTCCAGCCCTGCCCCAGTGTCCCAGATAAGATGGCGCACACCGCCCAGCATGTGGTGCATCAGCGCCCAGCTGTAGCCGAACAGCACCAGCCGTCCCAGCCACGAGCCGAAGGCCCAGTTGACGGCATTGAAGGTCGCCTCCGAGCTCGCCGCCGCCATCAGCCACAGCGCGACCAGCAGCGTGCCGAAATAGAGCGCCCCGCCGGTGATGCGGTGGACGATCGACATCGTCATGGTGATCGGCGGCCGATAGACGGTCAGATGCGGCGAAAGCGGCCGTTCACGTCTGGCAAATTCGCGGGTGGCTGGTGATTTGCTCATGGCTCCCCCAGTTCGGCGTCTCTGGAGCCTCAGGTGGGAATGCGGCATTACCGCTTCCGGTTGCGACTTCGGACAGCCGGTTTCTAATGCTCTTTTTGCACCGCGTCAAAGCCGGAAAACCGTTTCGAAAACGTAATTTAGTCTGATGAAAGCGAGGCTTTCAGCTTCAATCGATTAGGGCTGTCGCCTTGCGCCGGCACAATGTCGCCGCACTGCAAAATATGGCTGGCGCAAGGGGCGGATCAGCGCTTGCAGGCCAGCGGTGATGCACCGCCCTTCATCACCAGCGCCTCACGCCCATCGATCACGATTGCGTCATGCGCCTCGCCGTAACGGCTGGTCTGATTGGCCGGTGACGCCGGCAGCTCGGCGCTGGCGCCGTTCTGGCCGAGGACGCGCACCGACGTGCCGAGATTCTCGATGGTTATCACGCTACCGTCGGCGCAGTTGTAAGTAGCTGTGCGCGGCTGCGGTGCCGTCGGTTCGCTAGCGGCGGGAGCAAGCGACACGGAAGCGGCGGCCGTGTTGCCGAGCTTGGGCGCGCTGGTCTGCGGCGCGCAGGCGGCGGCAGCCAGCAGCGGCGGAATGGCCAGCGCCATCCGAAACGTGCGGCGTAATCTCATTTGCTGCTTTCCCCCCGCGTATCGAGCCCGCCGCGATGCTCCGGCAAGCCACCGGATTTCATGCTTCTCGAGTCGCGCCCGATGCTGGGGATGGTGGGAACAAGGCATGGCCGAATGATGGCCGGTGGGCGATCGAGTATTAACCATATTTTCCGAGACCTCGCCCCTGCTGCGGTTGCCCTCTTAACAAAGGTTAATAAAAGGTTAATTTCTGATTCGAGGAGGCTTGCCTCTCAGCAATGGAGCAGCACGCCATGCATTCGAATTCAGCAGGATCGCGCCTTCCCTGGTTCCTAGTGGCGGCGCTCGCCGTCGGCGTCGTCGCACCGGCATTCGCCGGGACGCGCCATCATGACCGCGTCTATGCCGATTCCTTCGGCAATCTCGTCATCGACAGCGCCGCCGGCTACAAGCGTATCCTCGTTGGCGAGGGCAAGCTGGCCAAGGAATTGTCCGACTACACCAGCGCCGGCCAGCCCGACGTGATCTACGAAAACGAATCGGACGATGTCCGCGGCGGCGACTGCTATAGGCCGCCGGTTTTCGTCAAGGGCCGCAGCTATATGTACGGCCTCTCCGACGGCGAAATGCCGGAGCTCAGCCCCTGCCGCTGACGGCCACGCCGCCCTTGGTTGACGGCGCCGGCAGGGCAACAGCCGGCCCCGCCGAGACACGCACGCAATCGCGACCGCTGCCCTTCGCCTGATAGAGCGCTTTGTCGGCGCGCCGCAGCAGGTCGGAAAAGCTTTCGCCCGGACCAAGCTCGGCAATGCCGAAGCTGGCGCTGCAGCGGTGATCCGCGGGCAGGCAGTCGATCGGCGTGGCACCGAAGGCGCTACGCGTGCCCTCGGCAAAGAGCCGGGCGGCGGCTAGATTGGTCCCCGGCAGGAAAATAGCGAATTCCTCGCCGCCGATGCGGCCGGCGACATGATGGTCGGCCGCGGCATCGCGGAGAAACCCGGCAAAGGTCTCGATGACCCGATCGCCCGACGCGTGGCCGTAAGTATCGTTGATGCGCTTGAAATGGTCGAGATCGGCAATGACCAGTGCCGCTGGAACGGCGCGCCGCATGGCGTCACGCAGCGCGATCTCGGCATGGCGCTCGAAGCCGCCACGGTTGAGCAGCCGCGAAAGCGTGTCGGTTTCCGATTTCGACGTCGCCTCGGCGAGCACGTCGCGGACCAGGATAGCCAATGTCACCAGCGCAAGCGCCAGGCCGAACACGGTGCCGACCGACTGCGACACCAACGCATAGCTGGTCTGCGCATAAGATTGCGGATTGGCGCCCCAGCCACCAAGCGCATGGGCGATGAAGGGTTTGCTGGCGAACTGCAAGGTGCTGGCCGCCAGGACAGCCATCAGCATATAGTCGAGCCGCTCGCGTCTTTGCCTGGACGACAAGACGATCGCCAGCCCGGTGAACTGCATAGCCGCATAGGGAAGCTGGTAGGCCGCCATTCGCACAAAGGATTGGCGTGGCAGGTCCTGCACGAAGTGGACCGCGAGGGTGGCGAAGACCAGGAAGAACAGCATCGGCGGCCAAGGCGGCGAAACGCGGTATTTATGGGCAAGCCCGCCATTGAAGGCGACGGTAGCGCCAAGGAAGGCGGCAAAGGCGGCGACAACCACGGGGCGCGCATTGTCGAAGGCAGGAATGCTGAACTCGATCGCAAAATAAGCCGTGCCGAGCACATAGCCGAACGCCAGCCAGCGTGCCGACACCCGGCCGGCGTCATAGACCGCGATCGTCATGAAGGCCGCCGCCAGCAGCCCGGCAACGAACAGGTTGATCAGCAGGATGAAATTAGCGCTGCCCATGGCGTTTTGGCACTTCCCCCCGAACAGCAAATCACCAACGCGCGAAAAAGACGTTAATTCGAAGCCGCCGCTGACGCTCAGCCAGCACTGGTCCGATTGGGAAGGACGACCGTTTCAGGCCGCGGATAGGACAGGCATACGCTGTCGCGGCCACTCCTTTTGGCTTTGTAGAGCGCTTCGTCGGCGCGGCGCATCAGCGGGTCCAGCCCTTCGTCGCTGGTGCGGGCGGCCACCCCGAAGCTCGCGGTCACTCTCGTGTCGGGCGGAAGTCCGTCGATTCTGCCCGCCGAATAGACCGTGCGAATGGCTTCGGCAAACAGTCTTGCCGCGCCAAGGTCGCTGAGCGGCAACAGCACGGCGAACTCTTCGCCGCCGATACGGCCGGCAACGCCGCGCGTACCTGCAGCCGACAGAAGCTTGGCAGCGAAGTCGGCGATGACGCGATCGCCGGCCGCGTGGCCATGCTGATCGTTGAGCGCCTTGAAATGATCGAGATCGGCAAGCACCAGCGCAACCGGCAATTGCGCCGTGGCACAGTGCTGCAGGACAAGCATGGCGCGCTCCTCGAAGCCGCGGCGGTTGAGCAGGCCCGACAGCGGGTCTGTCAGGGTTTCGGTCTTCAGGGCCTTCATCACATCGAGCGCGGCGGCGCCGAACAGGCAAAGCGCAATAAGCAGCGACAGCAATGCATGCGATAGCAGAGCCGTCGTCCAGTAGGACGAGGAGTAAAGCCCTTCATAGCTGGTGAACGGCCCATGCGCGATGACGACGGCAAGCGTCCGCGCCAGGAAGTTCAGGCCGGAAAGCAGCGACAGCACGAACAGGATCATTTCTGTCGGGCCGTTGTTGCGCACCACGCGCAACTCGGCGGCGACAGCCAGGCTGATGCCGCCGAAGCTGAAATTGATGGCAAGGATGCGCCAGGTGAGATCCGGCCGGGCAAAAAGAAACCACGAAAACGCGGCCAGGCCGCCGCAGGCCAGAATGCCGACCGCCGGGTAAGGCACGCGCCGCCCATAGCGCGCAATGACCGCGCCGGCGAGACAGCAGGTGGCGAAGGTGAAGCACAGGATCGAGATGAGCTTGGTCGGTGCCATGCCGACCGGCAGCGTGAAATACTGGAGCAGGAAGCCTGCGGCCGAGGCCGAGTAGCCCGCCGCCAGCACGCCCAGATAGGGACGGTGGCGCTGATAGAACCACAGCACGAGAAATGCCGCGCCGAGTGTGAGGGCGATGCCTGGATTGAGCAGCGCTATGAGCAGGCCGGTGTCCAAGCGCTGTAATTTCCCCTCGCTTCCCCTTGGAGGACCTTAGAGCGGAAGCCCAAACAAGCGGTTAAGCGAAAGCGAATATACGACAGGTGCGTCGACAAAGCCGCTGGGCGGAACCGCGAACGGCGAGCGGCGTTTCACGACCGCAACCAGGAGACGCTCCGATGGCCGACACGATCATGCTGACCGATCACGATGCAATTCGCTCATGGGCCGCGGCACGCGCCGGCTTTCCGGCGATCGTCGACGTGTCGCCCGAAGCCGGAACGCAGCCCATGCTGAGGCTGGTCTTCGGCCAGCATGCCTACCAGGACCAGGATGAGGCCGAACGCCCGGTCAATGCCGGCGGCTACGAACTGGTCGAATGGGACGAATGGTTCAAACTCTTCGACGAGCGCCAACTGGCGCTGGTCGTCGCAAAGGACCAACCCGGCCGCCGTGAGGGATTCCACGAATTCGTCAGGCGGCCCGACTGAAGAATGCCCGAACCGCATTGCGGCTCGGGCTCCTCATATCCGACTGCGCGCGCCTGCCCTATTTCCACTCGCGGATGTCGACGAAATGGCCGGCGATCGCCGCCGCCGCGGCCATTGCCGGCGACACCAGATGCGTCCGGCCCTTGAAGCCTTGGCGCCCCTCGAAATTGCGATTCGAGGTCGAGGCGCAGCGCTCATGCGGCTTCAGCCGGTCGTCGTTCATGGCAAGGCACATCGAGCAGCCCGGCTCACGCCAGTCAAAGCCGGCGGCGACAAAGATCTTGTCGAGGCCTTCGGCCTCTGCCTGTTCCTTGACCAGGCCGGAGCCCGGCACGATCATCGCACTGACCCGCGGATTGACTTGTCTGCCCTCGATCACCTTGGCGGCGGCGCGCAGATCCTCGATGCGGCCATTGGTGCAGGAGCCGATGAAGACGCGATCGAGTTCGATATCGGTGATCTTGGTGCCCGGCTTCAGGCCCATATAGTCGAGTGCGCGCTGCTTGGAGGTGCGCTTGTTCTCATCAGTGATGTCGTCCGGGTTCGGCACGATGCCTTGCACCGAGACCACGTCCTCGGGCGAGGAGCCCCAGGAGACGATCGGCGGCAGCTTTGCCGCGTCGAGCACGACCACCTTGTCGAAATGCGCGCCTTCGTCGGACTGCAGCGTCTTCCAGTAGGCGAGCGCGGCGTCCCAGGCTTCGCCCTTGGGGGCGCGCGGCTTGTCCTTGACATAGGCGAAGGTGGTCTCGTCGGGCGCGATCAGGCCGGCGCGGGCGCCGGCTTCGATCGACATGTTGCAGATCGTCATGCGGCCTTCCATCGACAGCGCACGGATTGCCTCGCCGGCATATTCGATGACATAGCCGGTGCCGCCGGCCGTGCCGATCTCGCCGATGATGGCGAGGATGATGTCCTTGGCGGTGACGCCTTCCGGCAGTGCGCCGTCGACGCGCACCAGCATGTTCTTGGCCTTGCGCTGGATCAGCGTCTGCGTCGCCAGCACATGCTCGACTTCCGAGGTGCCGATGCCATGCGCTAGCGCCCCGAACGCGCCATGCGTCGAGGTGTGGCTGTCGCCGCAGACGATGGTCATGCCGGGCAGCGTAAAGCCTTGCTCGGGACCGATGATGTGGACGATGCCCTGGCGGATATCCTTCTCGGAATAATACTCGATGCCGAAATCCTTGGCGTTCTTGGCCAGCGCCTCGACCTGGATGCGGCTTTCCTCGTTCTTGATGCCGAACTTGCGCTCGGGCGAGGTCGACACATTGTGGTCGACCACGGCCAGCGTCTTTTCCGGATGCCGAACCTTGCGGCCGGTTATGCGCAGGCCTTCGAAAGCTTGCGGGCTGGTGACTTCGTGGACCAGATGGCGGTCGATATAGAGCAGGCAGGTGCCGTCGTCCTGGCGGTCGACAACATGGTCGTCGAAAATCTTGTCGTAGAGGGTGCGCGGTGCGCTCATTTGCGTAAATCCGTCGAATTAAAAAGGGAAAACGACGCCGGTCGGACCAGCGAAACAGCCTGGCGAGTCTGCCCTAGCTAAGTCGGCTGGTCAGCGCCCCGCAGACGCGCGCGGAAAATCGCGACGGCAGGCGTTTCCTGTCCTGCAGCACGAAACCTTTATAGGCCGGATCGCCAAAAAGCTCTTCCATGGCGCTGCTCATATCAATGTTTTGGCTTTTCGGCAATTGGCGGGTTGTGGCGCGGCTTCCCCTTCTCCCCTTGTGGGAGAAGGTGTCGCCGAAGGCGACGGATGAGGGGTGCTCCAGGGAACGCCAACGCCTCATTCCGTCCAACACCCCTCATCCGTCTCGGCACTGCGCGCCGATCCACCTTCTCCCACAAGGGGAGAAGGAAGAAGGCGCCACTCAAACCACCTCGAACACGAAGGTCTTCACCAGCGCGTCGGGCTCGGCGATTGCGTAGCAGCGGAACCACGGGCTCTCCTCGACCGGCTGCCATTTTTTCGCCTGCTCCAGTTCGCCAAACACGGCTTGAAACCCGCCGCTTTCAAACACCTGGTCGCGAACCGTGAAGATGGCGTGGCCGCCCGTCCTGGTGATGCGTACCAGTTCATGCAGGCCCGACGCCGGTGCGTGGCTGATGGTGAACACGCCGGTCGAGAAAAAGGCGCGGAAATACCCGTCCGCCCAAGGCAATGGCCCGCCGAGCATCGCCTGTTTCAGCTCGCTGTAGGCCTGCCGGCTGCCGGCGATTTTCAGCATGTCCTGCGACAGGTCGAGCCCGGCAATATCGTGGTAGCCGAGTGCCTTCAGGGACGGCCCCGACAGGCCGGTGCCGCAACCGGCGTCGAGCAGCGGCCCTTCGCCCGGCGGCACATGGCGCGCCACCCAGGCGGTGATCAGGAACGGCAGGAGATAGCCGAGCGCCGCGGTTTCGCCGTCATAGGTCGCGGCCCATTGCGCATAGGCCTTGGCGAGCGTCTCAGGCGTGTCGGCCGTATAGACCGCTTCCAGCGCCGCATTGGCCTTGTCGATGATCATGGGTCCTCCCCGGTCGCGTCCGCTCGATGGTAGCGCCGTTTTCGCCTGCCTTCTATTCCCCATGCTGGTGGCGGAGCCGCTTCTCCAGCGCCCGCAAGGCCAACGACAGGCCGACGGTCAGGATGAGATAGATATAGGCGACGATCGAATAGGTTTCGAAGAAGCGGAACGAGCCGGCGGCGTAGATCTTGCCCATCTGGGTGATGTCGGCGACGCCGAGCACCGAGACCAGCGAGGAATCCTTGACCATGGCGACGAAATCATTGCCGAGCGGCGGCAGGATGGTGCGGATCGCCTGCGGAAAGATGACCAGCCGGAAGCGCTGGGTGCGCGTCAGCCCGAGCGCCTTGGCCGCCTCGATCTGCCCCTTCTCGACCGCCTGGATACCGGCGCGGAACACCTCCGAGATGAAGGCGGAATAGCCGATGGTCAGCGCCATGACGGCGCGCCAAAGCAACGACACGTCGCGTACCAGCAGCTCACCGAAGAGGCCGGCGCTTTGCAGCGGCGCCGTCAGCGCGTTCCATGCCGCGACGAAGGCCGGCGCCCCGGCAAAGGCGATCCAGAACAACAGCACCAGCATCGGCACGCCGCGGATGATCTCGACGTAGAAGCGGCCGATCTGGCTGAGCCAGCGTGAGCCCGACAGGCCCATCAGCGCGACGCCGAGGCCGATCGCGCAAGCCAGCGCGAAGGCGACCACCGTGACGAAGATGGTGACGCCGATGCCCTTGGCGACGGTTGCGAAGACCTGGGCATAGAGGTCGCTGGCAGCGATGAAGATGGCGGCGGCCAAGGCGATCGCCACGGCCACGGCAAGCCACCACGGGAAGTCGGATTTGGCTGAGGCGGGAGGCGCCGACGGCATCAAGCGGTACCGATAACAGAGTCACGAAGGCAGCGTTCTGTCACACCCCCCTCTGGCCTGCCGGCGATCTCCCCCTCCAGGGGGGAGATCGGCAGCTTTGACCTCGCGGCCCGTTCTGCAACACTGAAAATTGGCGAAAGCCGATGCGAAATCCGATCTCCCCCCTTGAGGGGGAGATGTCCGGCAGGACAGAGGGGGGTGTACGAGCGCAGAGTCAGCGCGAGTTCCCGCGCACAATCGTCATGAAATGCGCGCAACAAGCGGGCCTACTGCCCCATCTTGTAATCAAGGAACCACTTCTTGTTGAGCGCGTCGAGCGTACCGTCGGCCTTGAGCGCGGCGATTGCCGCGTTGACCGGCTTCACCAGGTCGGAGCCCTTGGGGAAGATGAAGCCGAAATCCTCGGTGCCGAGTGGGCCGCCGATCAGCTTAAGGCCGCCATTGGACGCATCGACATAGCCCTTGCCGGCAGTGCCGTCGGTGAGCACGACGTCGACGTCGCCGGCCTTCAGTGCCTGCACCGTCGCGCCGAACGTCTCGAACAGCTTGATGCGCGGGTTCTGCTCGTTGCCGTCGAGCACGCTGTAGACGGCGGTGTAGAAGGGCGTGGTGCCGGCCTGCGCGCCGATCAGCCCGTCCTTGAAGGCGGCGAACGTCTTTGCATCGGTGAAGCGCTTCTCGTCGCCGCGCACCAGCATGAACTGTTCCGAGCGCATATACGGATCGGAGAAATCGACCTTCTGCTTGCGGTCGTCCTTGATGGTGATGCCGGTCATGCCGATGTTGTACTGATTGTCGGAAACCGCCTGGATCATCGCGTCCCAAGAGGTATTCTGGTACTCGACCTTGAAATTCAGCCGTTTGGCGATCTCGTTCATCGCGTCATATTCCCAACCGATCTGCTTGCCGGTCTTGGCATCGATGAACTGCAGCGGCGGATAGGCGTTTTCGGTCACCACCACCACCTTCTTGCCGCCGAGGTCGGGCAGCGCCTGCGCCAGAGCCGCGACCGGCACGAGAAGGCAAGCCAGCAGGCCGGCCAGCAGCAGTTTCGAATTGATCATGACTATGCTCCCCAGGAACTGAACCGCCTCGATCGACCGAGGCATGCAGGAAATCCGGCGCCGACTTTAGCTTTCCGCAGGCGCCTTGCAAGCCGCTCTGATGCGCCGCTCGGCACGAAAATGAATTCCAATGCTTTCAACGGCGGCAATTACAGAACGATCCGTATCGATTGCGGACCGGCAAAATCGAATCCACCTCGTGAAATAAAAAGGCGGCCGAAGCCGCCTTTCCAAAACCATGAGTTTTGAAGACGCCTTATTCGGCGGCAGTTGCTTCCGCGGCCTTGGCGGCCTCGTCGGCGGCCTTCTTCTCGGCGGCGTCCTGCGCGGCCTTCTCGGCGGCCAGCGCCTGGGCGGCGGCCACTTTCTCGGCCTCGATGCGCGCCTTCTCGGCGTTCAGCGCATCGCGCTCTTCGTCGTTGAGCTTGCGGGCGCGCACGCCGGTGTTTTCCGAAATGCGGGCCGATTTGCCGCGACGGTCTCGCAAATAGTACAGCTTGGCGCGACGCACCTTGCCGCGGCGCACGATCTCGACGCCCTCGACCATCGGCGAATAGACCGGGAACACCCGCTCCACGCCTTCGCCGTAGGAGATCTTGCGGACGGTGAAGTTTTCCTGGAAGCCGGCGCCGGCGCGGGCGATGACGACGCCCTCATAGGCCTGGACGCGGGTGCGGGTGCCTTCGGTCACACGGACCTGGACGCGCACGGTATCGCCGGGCTGGAATTCGGGGAGCTTGCGCTTGGCTTCGATCTTGGCGGCCTGCTCGGCCTCGATCTGACGGAGGATGTCCATCTCAAAAATCCACTTCTTGTTCTTCCGACAGTCAGAGCGCCCGACACTCGCCTTGCAGTCGCATCGACCGCTCGGCTATGCCCTTCGTTCGAGAACGTCTGTTCGAGAACATCGGGCAGGGGCGACTACACCGTCATTGTTGACGGGCCAGAAGATCGCTCTTGGCAGATTTTTCTTCCGGTTCGGCGCGCACATACAGCTATTTCGGCGCTTTGTCACGTCTTCGCCGTTTCTTTTTTGGGCCGTTTCTTTTTTGCGCTGCTTCTTGGGCTGGCGCCCGCTGTGGCAATCCCGTGATCGCTTGTGGTCCAGGGGGTTGCGCCCGCGCGTCAAGCTTCCTAAGCCGGAAGATAAGCATTTTCCTCCAGCGACGACACCCCTCATGCCAATCTTGGACGCGGTCCTGCTCTTTCTCGCCGGCTTTCTATCAGGCGCGGTCAATGCCGTTGCCGGCGGCGGCACGTTCATAACCTTTGGCGCCATGACCCTGGCCGGCCTGCCGCCGATCGTCGCCAATGCGACATCGTCGGTGACGCAGTTCCCCGGCTACATCACCTCGACGCTCGCCTATTGGCACGACATCAAGCATTTCTGGCGCGGCGCACTGCTGCTCAGCCTCATTTCGGCTCTCGGTGCGCTGTCTGGCGCGCTCATCCTTCTAGGGCTCGACAACCCGTCCTTCCGCGCCTTGGTGCCGTGGCTGCTGCTGGCGGCAACCGCATTGTTTGCTGCCGGGCCATGGCTGAAGCCGGCGCCCAAGCCGGAGCATGAGGCCGCGGTGGGTTCTCTGGTCGGGTCGCTGGCGCAGTTCGCCACCGCCGCCTATGGCGGCTTCTTCGGCGCCGGCATGGGCGTCATGATGCTGGCGACGCTCGGTCTCACCCAGTCCGGCGACTATCACCGGCTGAACGCACTGAAGAACATGCTGGCCGTGGTCATCGCTGCGGTTGCCATCCTCGTCTTCGTCTCGGGCGGCGTCATTGCCTGGCTGCAGGCGATCATCATGATCCCGGGTGGCGCGCTGGGCGGCTATGCCGGCGTCTGGATCGCTAGGCGCGTGCCGCAGAACGCGGTGCGCGGCTTCGTCATCGCCGTCGGCCTGTTCCTGGCTTTCTACTATTTCGACAAGGGCTGAGCGGCTGAAAGATCCGGCCGTCGCTCCTTCGTCAGCCTCTCCGCTTCGGCCCGCCGCCAAGCCGCGATCTTCCTGTGATTGCCCGAAATCAGCACTTCGGGAATCGGCCGGCCCTCGAACTCCTGCGGCCGCGTATAATGCGGATGTTCGAGCAGGCCGTTTTCAAAGCTCTCTTCCTCGCCCGATACCGCATTGCCCATGACGCCGGGCAGCAGGCGCACCACGGCGTCGAGCAGCACGAGTGCCGCCGGCTCGCCGCCGGACAGGATGAAGTCGCCGATCGAAACTTCCTCGAGGCCGCGCGATTCAATGACCCGCTGGTCGACGCCTTCGAAGCGGCCGCAGACGATCACCGCACCCGGCCCGCCGGCGAGCTCGCGCACCCGTGCCTGCGTCAGCGGCTTGCCGCGCGGGCTCATCAGCAGGCGCGGACGTGGATCGGCTGCCGGCGAGGCATGGTCGATGGCGCTGGCCAGCACGTCTGCCCGCATCACCATGCCGGCGCCGCCGCCGGCCGGCGTGTCATCGACGGTACGGTGACGATCGCTGGCAAAGTCGCGGATCTGGATCGTTTCGAGCGACCAAATGCCGGTCTCGAGCGCGCGGCCGGCCAGCGACAGGCCGAGCGCGCCGGGAAACATGTCGGGATAGAGCGTCAGCACCGAAGCCGAAAAACTCACCGGTTGCCTCCGGCGTCCCTCGGCCCGCGCGGCCTGCCCTTGGGGTCGAAACCGTCGTCAGCGGGAGGCTCGCCGTCCTCGTCCTCGACCAACCCTGCGGCGGCTGGATCAACGCGGACAAAGCCGCCGGCGATCGACACTTCCGGAACGGCGGCCTGCGTGAACGGGATGAGCACGCCTTTGCGCCCCGCCAGCGTCACGTCGAGAATGTCGCCGCCGCCGAAATTATGCACGGTGACGACCTTGCCGATGATGGCACCGATGTCATCCTTGACCTCCAGTCCGACGAGGTCGGCATGGTAGAATTCATCCTCTTCGCCCTCATCGGGCAACACCGAACGGTCGACGAACAATTCGGTGCCGGCCAGCGCCTCGGCGGCATTGCGGTCGTTGACGCCTTTGAACCGCACCACCACCACGGTGTTGGCGGGCCTGATGTCGACGATCTGGAAGGCGCGGCCATCCCTGGCGTAGAGCGGACCGTAATCGGCCAGCGCCAGCGGGTCGCCGGTAAAGCTCTTGACGCGCAATTCGCCCTTGATGCCATGCGCGGCACCGATCACGGCCATCTGGACGGGGTTTTGCGGCTTGATCATCTGCGGAAAATCCTTTGCCTTGCTCTAACCCCAGCCCGTCGTCATTTCAATGACGCCGCTCTTCACCGCTTCCTAACCCGCGTGCCGGAAGATGGCGGGGAACTGGAAGAGTGCAATGCAGGAATTCCTCATACCGGCAAAACCCGACCTGCAGGCGGCGCGCGAGGCCTGGCTGAAGATGCTGGCGCGCGAACGCCGGCTATCGCCCGAAACCGTCGAGGCCTATGAGCGCGACACGCGCCAGTTCCTGCATTTCCTGACCGGCCATTGCGGCGGCTCGCCCGGCATTTCCGACATCGCCGATCTGCGCCCCGCCGATCTGCGCGGCTTTCTCGCTGCCCGCCGTGCCGAGGGCGCCGGCGCCCGCACGCTCGGGCGCGGGCTGGCCGGCATCCGCTCGCTGCTGCGTTTCCTGGAACGGCGCGGCCTCGCCAATGCGGCAGGTGCGACAGCCTTGCGCGCGCCGCGGCAGCCGAAATCGCTGCCCAAGCCGCTGACCGCAAGCGATGCAAAACACGTCGTCTCGGTGGAAGGCCAACTGGCGGAGGAGCCGTGGATTGCCGCGCGCAACGCCGCCGTGCTGACCCTGCTCTATGGGTCCGGCTTGCGGATCTCCGAGACGCTCGGCCTGTCGGGCGCCGATCTTTCCTCACCTGGTGATACCGTGCTGCGCGTCACCGGCAAGGGTGGCAAGACCCGGCTGGTGCCGGTGCTGCCGGTGGCACTGCGGGCGATTGCCGAATACCGCCGCTTGTGTCCCTGGCATCTCGATCCCAAGGGCCTGCTGTTTCGCGGTGCCCGCGGCGGCCCGCTCAACCCGGCAATCGTCCAGCGCGACATGGCCAAGCTGCGCTCGGCGCTCAACCTGCCCGACACGGCGACGCCGCATGCGCTGCGCCATTCCTTCGCCACGCATCTGCTAGGGCGCGGCGGCGACCTGCGCACCATCCAGGAGTTGCTCGGCCACGCCAGCCTGTCGACAACCCAGATATACACCGGCGTCGACACCGCCAGGCTGCTCGAGATTTACGAAGCAGCTCATCCTCGTGCGTGATCGATGCATGTGTCGGTGGCCATCTCGCAACAATTTTGATGCGCCGGTTAACCGTTTTGCCGCTTTTTGCGCCTAGAAGCGCAGCATGAAACGCCTCATCGCCATCGCCGACCGCGCGACCCATATGTCGCTGAAGCTGCTCGTCGCGCTCAACGCCCTGTTTTTCCTCTCTTTCCTCATCGTCGCGCTGCTCGCCGCGGGCAAGGCACGCGCCGAGACTTCGGCCTGCGGCGGTAGCGATATGCTGAGCGCGCTGCAAAAGGACGACCCGGCTGCCTACCGCAAGATCGAGGCAGACGCGGCAGCGACGCCGAACGGCAAGGGCCTGCTGTGGAAGCTCGAAAAATCGGGCGAAAAACCGTCCTTCCTGTTCGGCACCATGCACGTTACCGACCCGCGCGTCACCACGCTGCCACCCGCCGCGCAGAAGGCATTCGATGCGGCTGGCACCGTCATCATCGAGACCACCGAAGTGCTCGACAAGCAGAAGATGATGGCAGCACTGCTGAAAGAGCCGGATCTGATGATGTTCACCGACAAGACGACGCTTTCGTCGCTGCTGTCGCCGGAGGATGCGGCGGTGGTCAACAAGGCGCTCGATGCGCGTGGCATCCCGCCAGCGACCGTCGCCAAGATGAAACCTTGGTTGCTGTCGGCGATGGTGGCGCTACCTGTATGCGAAGTCGCCCGCCAGGCTGGCGGTGCGCCGGTGCTCGACGTCAAGCTTGCCAAGGACGCCGAGGCTTCGGGCAAATCGGTCGAGGGGCTGGAGACAATCGCCGACCAGCTGCGCGCCATGGCTTCGCTGCCGATCGCCTTTCACCTGAAGGGGCTGGTCGATACGCTGAAGCTTGGCGACAAGGTGAACGACGTCAACGAAACCATGATCGTGCTTTACCGGCGTGGCGACACTGGCATGTATGTACCGCTGTTTCGGGCCGTCATCCCCGAACAGGTCGACGACCAATCGGGTTACGCCGAATTCGAGCAGACCATGATCACCAGCCGCAACAAGGTGATGGTCGATCGTGCAGCGCCGATCCTCGCCCACGGCAATGTCTTCATGGCGGTCGGCGCCATGCACCTTCCCGGAGCGCAAGGCTTGGTCGAGGGTTTCCGCAAGATCGGCTATACGGTGACCGCCGTCAACTGAACGACACGGCGGAGTTGCACACCGAATCATTGCCGAGGCGGGACCAGCCCTTACTCGTGGCGCGACGGCGGACCAGCCGCGCTTCGTGCCAAGAAACTGAAAAAGGTTCGGTTTGGCTCGATCGAAACCCATTTTGCGGTGGAAATGCATGCCTGCAAGCGATTCCGGATCAGAATTGCCCTGTTTTCGGCGTTTTCAACGCCTAATGTGAAACCGATTCAACGATTGTACGTTGATGGCTATTACTTGATGTTTTTCATCCACGGAGGACACTTTTATGGCGAACACACCCAATCCGAACGACCCATTCACCTCACCGGGTACCGCACGGCCACGCGGCGGCGGCAGCGGCTGGCTGATTGCACTGGTCGTCGTTATCCTGGCAATTGTCGCCTATTATGTTTTTGGAAGACGTAGCGAGGCACCTGCGCCTGCCGAACCGCCCGCAGCCAGCACACCGGCTCCGGCCCCAGCACCTGCCGAGCCGATGAAGCCAGCCGAACCGGCTCCTGCGCCAGCTCCGGCGACACCCGCTCCGGCTCCGGCAGAGCCTGCACCCGCGCCTGCACCCGCGCCGGCTCCGGCTCCGGCTCCGGCACCCGCGCCGGCACCGGCTCAGTGATCAGACTGCCGACTTAGTATATGAACGGCCCGCTGAAAGGCGGGCCGTTTTTTTTGGGGAGCAGCCGTCGATGCTCTGAGCTGCGATTAGCCATGGGCTAACTTCATCTTCGTCATCCAGCGCGGAGCAGGAGCGAAGCGACATCGCGGAGACCCTGGAATCCATCTGTGGTTCAGAATGGAAGCCGTCTGTGGTGATCCTTCGAGTTGTGTGCGTCAAGTTCTGCAAAATGGCGTGGCATTGCGGTGACGTCGGCGTGTCCGCCGCGCAGCCCCCGTGTTTAG
>NZ_JAMYUM010000034.1:0-45431 GCF_040322975.1 Mesorhizobium sp. M0074 | reverse complement strand
TCACCACCGTGCCATGGCCGCTCGCCCCTCAGAGCAGGCGCCGTTCTCTCTCCAAAACTTTTTGCAGAACCTTCAGCACACTATCGCAGTAGGGCAGTAGGGCAGTAGGGCAGTAGGGCAGTAGGGCAGTAGGGCAGTAGGGCAGTAGGCTATCGCTTCGGGAGCGCGCTTCTCTACAATTCACCTACTGCCGTACTGCCTTACTCCCCTATTCCCCTAACTATCTGCTCCGCCGCCGCTCCGATGCCGGCTGGAACGCCACGCGGGCGTGGTACTTGCAGTAGGGGCCGGTTTCGGCGGCGTCGTTGCCGCAGAAATGGAAGTCTTCCGAAAGCGGATCGCCGTTCGGCCATTTGCAAGTGCGCTCGTTGAGTTCGACAAGTTGCAGATGCCGCGAGATCGGCACGACGACGTTCTCGACCGGGCGGATATAGTGGCGCGCCACCGGTTCGGCATCGAACTGCGCCTTGAGCGCGGTCGCACCGATCGACATCGAGGTGGTGGCATGGCGCGTGGCGCTTGCTGCCCGGGACACCGATTTCTGGATCGTCGATCCCTGCACCGTCTTCTTCTGGCGTGCCGGTGAGGCGGTCGTGCGTCCGCGACCGGACAGTTTCAGCCGGTGCACTTTGCCGATGACCGCATTGCGGCTGACCCCGCCAAGCTGTGCGGCGATCTGGCTGGCGCTGAGGCCCTCCGACCACAATTTTCTGAGAAGTTCGACTCGCTCGTCAGTCCAGTTCATGAGACCGCGCTCCTGCTGAAACGTGCGGCAATCGGAATCCATTCCCGACCCGGCTTCTGCCGGGCAGACACCACATATATCGGGTGATTAGGTCCGCCGCACGAAATCTAGTTATTTCTCTACTACAATTACCTTATGCGCTGACTCGGTGACAAGAGTCCCAAGGCCAACACGAATCGGTTTTTTCGGTTTTCCCCAACTTGCCCGGTCGCTTATGAGCCGGCGTTATGCTGGGGGGCTTGCCGCGCGACCTTGCGCGACCTTTTCGTTGACTTCACGGCCGAAAAACACGATAAGCCACAAGGGCCGCCGCTTTGGCGGCTTTTTGATTTTTCCGGTTCCGGAGACGCATATAATGAGCGGTTCGGCGCTTTTCGAGACCTTTGTTCGCGCACCCCTGGCTTTCGACCACGGTGAAGGCACCTGGCTGGTCACCGACAAGGGCGAGCGATATCTCGATTTCGCCGGCGGCATCGCCGTGAATTCGTTGGGCTACAGCCATCCGCATCTGGTCGCGGCCCTCACCGAGCAGGCCGCCAAGCTCTGGCACGTCTCCAATCTGTACGAGATTCCTGGACAGAGCCGGCTCGGCGAGCGGCTGGCCGACGCAAGCTTCGCCGACAAGGTGTTCTTCACCAATTCCGGCGCAGAGGCGCTCGAATGCGCCATCAAGACGGCGCGGCGCTACCACTTCGTCAAGGGCCATCCCGAGCGCTACCGCACAATCACCTTCGAAGGCGCCTTCCACGGCCGCACCCTGGCGACCATCGCCGCCGGCGGCCAGTACAAGTATCTGGAAGGTTTCGGCCCCAAGGTCGACGGCTTCGACCAGGTCGGCTTCGACGATGTGGATGCCGCCGAGAAGGCGATCACGCCTGAAACCGCGGCGATCCTGATCGAGCCGGTGCAAGGGGAGGGCGGCATCAGGCAAGTGCCGACGCAATCGCTGAAGCGGCTCAGGCAGCTCTGCGATCAGCACGGACTGCTCCTGATTTTCGACGAGGTCCAATGCGGCGTCGGCCGCACCGGAAAGCTGTTCGCGCATGAGTGGGCGGGTGTCACACCCGACCTCATGGCGGTGGCCAAAGGCATCGGCGGCGGCTTTCCGATGGGTGCCTGCCTCGCCACCGACGAGGCAGCGGTCGGCATGACCGCCGGCGTGCACGGCACCACCTTCGGCGGCAATCCGCTGGCAATGGCGGTCGGCAACGCCGTGCTCGACGTGGTGCTGGAAGACGGCTTTCTCGAAGACGTCCGGCGCAAGGCACTGCTGTTGAAGCAGGGGCTCGCTGGCGTCGCCGACGAATTTCCGGATGTTATCGAAAGCATCAGGGGCACCGGCCTGATGCTCGGGCTTAAATGCGCGATGCCCAACACCAAGGTCACGGTGGCACTGCGTGACCAGCATCTCTTGACGGTTCCGGCCGGCGACAACGTTATCCGCCTGCTACCGCCTCTCACCGTCACCGACGCCGAGATCCACGAAGCGCTCAAGCGCATTCGTGCCGGCGCCAAGAGCCTGGCAGATGCCATCGTCGCTGCCGCTGCGAAGTAATCCTGGAATTTCTGATGTCCCTTCGCCATTTCACCGATCTTTCCGCCGTTTCCGAAGGCGATCTGCGCTTCATGCTCGACGACGCAGCGGTGCGAAAGGCAAGGCTCAAGGCCGGCGAACGCAGCAAGCCGCTCGAAGGCAAGGTGCTGGCGATGATCTTCGACAAGCCGTCGACGCGCACGCGCGTGTCGTTCGACGTCGGTATGCGGCAGTTGGGTGGCGAGACGATCATGCTGACCGGCACCGAGATGCAGCTTGGCCGCTCGGAGACCATTGCCGACACGGCCAAGGTGCTGTCGCGCTATGTCGATGCCATCATGATCCGCACCACCTCGCATGACCGGCTGCTGGAACTGACGGAAAACGCTACGGTCCCCGTCATCAACGGGCTGACCGACGAGACCCATCCCTGCCAGCTGATGGCCGACATCATGACCTTCGAAGAGCACCGCGGTCCGGTGGCCGGTAAAACGATCGCCTGGACCGGCGACGGCAACAACGTGCTGCATTCGCTGCTGGAGGCATCCGCGCGGTTCCATTTCAAGCTGAACGTCGCCGTGCCCGAGGGCAGCGAACCGGCCCAGAAGCATGTCGACTGGTCGAAAGCCAATGGCGGCAAGCTGAAATTCAGCCGTTCGCCCGAGGAGGCCGTTCACGAGGCCGACTGCATCGTCACCGACTGCTGGGTGTCGATGGGCCAGGAGCACCGTGCCCGCGGCCACAATGTCTTCCTGCCCTATCAGGTCAATGCGGCACTGATGGCGAAAGCCAAGCCGGACGCGCTGTTCATGCACTGTCTACCGGCGCATCGCGGTGAGGAGGTTACCGACGAGGTCATCGACGGACCGCATTCGGTGGTGTTCGATGAGGCCGAGAACCGGCTCCATGCCCAGAAGGCGGTCTTGGCCTGGTGCCTGGGCGCTTGATACGAGCCGCGGTGATCCGGGCCGGCCTGATCTGCGCCGCCTTGATCTGGGCCGCCTTGATCCGGGAGTTGGTGGTGCCTATCTCAGGCGCATCACGCAAATCGAGCGCGTCTCGTCGCATGCGCCCCGGAGGGCGGCATCGCCGCGCCCCGGAGCTTTGTCATGTTGGAAACTCATCAATTGGCTGAACATAAACCCAAGCTCGGCGAATTCGGCTACGCCGGCGACGACCATGTCGTGCCGTTCGAGGTCGGCCCGCTCGACGTGCGCGGTCGCACCGTCCAGCTCGGGCCGATGCTCGATGCTATTCTCAGCCGCCACGACTATCCCGAGCCGGTCGCCCGGCTCCTGGCTGAAGCCTGTGTGTTGACGGTATTGCTCGGAACTTCGCTGAAGTTCGAGGGCAAGTTCATTCTGCAGACCCGCACCGACGGGCCGGTCGACATGCTGGTCGCGGATTTCTCCACGCCGCACGCGCTGCGCGCTTATGCCCGCTTCGATGCCGACCGGCTGCAGGCTTTGACTTCTGCCGGCGAGACGTCACCGCAGACGCTGCTCGGCAGCGGCGTCCTGGCGCTGACCATCGACCAGGGCGCTCACACACAACGCTACCAGGGCATCGTCCAGCTCGACGGCGTCACACTGGAAGATGCCGCACGCACTTATTTCCGCCAGTCGGAGCAGATTCCGACCGACCTCCGGCTTTCGGTTGCCAAGCTTCTGACGCCCGGCGTCGGCGGTGCCCGCGAGCAATGGCGGGCCGGTGGCCTGCTGGCACAATTCCTGCCGCAGTCGGCGGAGCGCATGCGCGTACCCGACCTTCCCGGTGGCGACGGCGATCCGCGTGAGGAAATCCACGACCCGACCGACAATTCCTGGCAGGAGCTGCTGGCGCTGGTTGGTACTATTGAACCGACCGAGCTGATCGATCCGACGATCGGCGCCGAACGGCTGCTTTACCGGCTTTTCCACGAGCATGGCGTCCGCGTGTTCGGCGGGGTGCCGGTCGCCGACCAGTGCTCATGCTCGAGGGAGAAGATCCACGGCATCCTCGAAGGCTTTTCCGCCGAGGAGATCAGGGACAGCACCGAGGATGGCAGCATTCACGTCGCCTGCGAATTCTGCTCGAAGCAATATGACTTCGACCCGGCGGAGTTTGCAGCGGCCGGATGACGGCCGTCAATTGACGGTGCGCCGCATTCCCGGCAAGTCGAGCGAGAAGGCGGGGATGGCGACGTCGAACGTCTCGCCCCGCTTGTTGCGCATGGTGTAGTGCCCGACCATGATGCCGGACGGCGTCGAGAGCGGGCATCCAGACGTATACTGATAGCTGTCGCCGGGGTTGAGTCCGGGTTGCTCGCCGACGACCCCGGGGCCGCGCACTTCCTCGACCTTGCCGGTGCCGTCGGTAATGTGCCAGTAGCGCGACAGAAGCTGCACGAACTCATCCGACTGATTGTCGATGGTCACCTGATATCCCCAGACATAGCGGTTTTGCGGCGGGTCGGAGTGATCCTCCAGATAGAACGGCCTGACCTGCACTTCGATGTTGCGGGTGACGGCGCTGTACATAAACTGCTCCAAAGCAATGTAGATGGAACTTCGACGCTCAGCGCAGTTTGATCAACGATGCGCGTCATCTCCTTGCCCGACTCGAGCGCAGGTGCCGAAAAACAATGTCATTTAAGTGACACATGACAATGATGGTGTGCAGGCTTGTGCCGGGCGACTCAGCGTTCTGTCGAATTGTTGAAAACGGCCGTCATGCGGCCGGCACTTCTGGAGTGACCAGATCTCGATGGAACCGACATTCGCAGCCGCCCTCCTTTCCATAGCCCTCCTTCTTTCAAATCTCGCCAGCATCCTGTTAGCTTCGCTGAAGCTGAAGCGACCAGGCAGGATCGCACCGCCCGCGGCCAACGCGCCGCCGGTATCGATCGTCATCCCGGCGCGCGGCGTCGAGCCGTTTGCCGAAGAGACGCTGGAGCGCGCCTTCTCACTCGACTGGCCGCGCTACGAACTCATCTTCTGCGTTGCCCATGCCGACGACCCGGTGGTCAAGCCGATCACCGCCGCAATGGCGCGCTTTCCAGCTATTCGCGCCCGTCTTCTAGTCGGTGACGACCGCATCAGCGGCAATCCAAAACTCAACAATTGCGTGAAGGGTTGGGAAGCGGCGCATTATAGCTGGGTCATCCTTGCCGATTCCAACGTGCTTATGCCGAGCGACTACGTCCAGCACCTGATGGCGGCGTGGCGGCACGACACCGGCCTCGTCTGCTCGACGCCGATCGGCTCGCGGCCGGACGGCTTCTGGGGGGAGGTCGAATGCGCCTTTCTCAACACGCTGCAGGCACGCTGGCAGTACGCCGGAGAGGCGCTCGGCCTCGGCTTCGCGCAGGGCAAGAGCATGTTGTGGAATAAGCCGATGCTCGACGCCAATGGCGGCATCTGCGCGCTTGCTGCCGAGATCGCCGAAGACGCCGCCGCGACCAAGCTGGTCAACGGGTTCGGACTGCGGGTCAATCTTGTCGCCTCGCCCTTCGAACAGCCGCTCGGCCGGCGCACGTTTGGCGAGATCTGGTCGCGGCAGGCGCGCTGGGCGCGGCTGCGCCGCGTCACCTTCGCGCTGTTCTTCGCCCCCGAGATCCTGATCGGCGCAGCGCCGCCGCTGGTGCTGGCGCTGAGGGCGGCGGCGGCCGCCGGCGTCAGCCTGCCGGCAACCGCCATCGCCGTGCTGGTCGCGGCCTACCTGCCGGAATGCGCCTTGGCCTCGGCCAAGGGATGGCACCTGTCGCTGCGCACCATCCTGGCGATGATGGCGCGAGACCTGATGCTTCCCGCCATTTGGGCGCGCGGATGGCTGAGCGGCGCCGTCGACTGGCGCGGCAATGTGATGACTATCCAGACCAAGCCCGTCGCGGAGCTGGAAGAGACCCCGTCCGGCGCCTGATCGGCGCGTCCCCGCTCGCCTCTATTCGGCCAGCCCTTATCCGGCAACTCTCAGTGCCTGCTCGATGTCTTCGAGCAGGTCGTCGGCGTCCTCAAGGCCAACTGACAGCCTGAGCGTTCCCGGTCCGATGCCGAGCTCGGCGCGGGCCTCATCGGTCAAGTTCTTGTGCGTCGTCGTCGCCGGATGGGTGATCAGGCTCTTGGCGTCGCCGAGATTGTTGGAAATCAGCACGACGTCGAGTGCGTTCTGGAAGGCAAAGGCCGCCTGCTTGCCGCCCTTCACATCGAGGCAAATCAGCGTCGAGCCACCCGACATCTGCTTCTTGACCACCGCCGCTTGCGGGTGGTCGGCACGGCCAGGATAGATGACACGGGCGATTTGCGGGCGCTCGGCGAGGAAATCCGCGATGCGGCCGGCACTTTCCGTTTGCTGGCGTACGCGTAGCGGCAGCGTCTCCAGGCCTTTCAGCAGCGTCCAGGCATTGAAGGGCGAGAGGCTTGGGCCGGTGTGGCGGAAATAGTCATGCAGGTTCTCGTCGATCCATTTCTTGTCCGACAGAACGATGCCGCCAAGACAGCGCCCCTGGCCGTCAATATGCTTCGTGGCCGAATAGACGACGATGTGGGCGCCGAGCTGCAGGGGTTTCTGCTGCAAGGGCGTAGCGAAGACATTGTCGACGATCAGCCTGGCGCCGATCGAATTGGCAAGTGCCGCGACGGCGGCGATGTCGATCACCTCCAGCGTCGGATTGGTCGGGCTTTCCAGAAAGAACAGTTTGGTGTTCGGCTTGACCGCCTTTTCCCAATTGGCGATGTCGGTGCCGTCGACCAGCGTTGCCTCAATGCCGTATTTCGGCGCCAGCGTCTCGACCACCCAGCGGCAGGAGCCGAACAGCGCGCGCGCCGCGACGATATGGTCGCCCGCCTTGGCGCTGCACAGCAGTGCTGCCGTCACCGCCGCCATGCCGGATGCCGTGGCGCGCGCGTCCTCGGCTCCTTCCAGCGCGCACATGCGTTTCTCAAACATGTCGACCGTCGGATTGGCATAGCGCGAATAGATGAAGCCCGGCTCCTCGCCCTTGAAGCGGGCCTCCGCCGCTTGCGCCGTCTCGTAGACATAGCCTTGGGTGAGATACATCGCCTCGGAGGTCTCGCCGAAGCCGGAACGCAGCGTCCCGGCATGCACGAGTGCGGTCTGAGGCTTCCAGTCGCGCTTCTTGGTCATCATTCCATCCAAACACCAAAATTGGTCCAAACAACAAAAAACCGGTCGCGAAAGTCGCAACCGGTCCATATGGCCTTGCGGCCCGACGGTCCTTTAGCGACTTGTTTAACGTGGCTGCAAGCCGACCGGCCAAATCACCACGGGATAACGAGCTTTAGACCCGCGCCACGCTTGCGTCAATTGCCGGCATGATTAAGAGGGTTGTACCAAGCAGGTGCCAAAGGCGTCCACGGTCGGACCTGCGACAGAACAAGACCTCGCCCGGCGTTCGAACGGAGCCAGACCCTTGCGGCAGACAGGCATTCTTCCCGATCAGGATATTTCCGCGCTGTTCCAGACGGGCGCGCTGAAATCGCCGCGCACGCTCGATTCCGATCAGATCCAGCCGGCCAGCCTTGACCTCAGGCTCGGCGACAAGGCCTGGCGGGTGCGTGCTTCCTTCTTGCCCGGCCCGGACTACAGGGTTGTCAACAAGCTCGACCGGCTGAAGCTGCACGAGATCAACCTCGCCGAAGGTGCCGTGCTGGAAACCGGCTGCGTCTACATCGTGCCGCTGCTCGAAAGCCTGGCGCTGCCCGCGCATATTTCCGCCTCGGCCAACCCGAAAAGCTCGACCGGACGGCTCGATATCTTCACCCGGGTAATGACCGACCGTGGCCACGAGTTCGACAAGATCGCCGCAGGCTATGAAGGTCCGCTCTATCTGGAGGTCAGCCCGCGCACTTTCCCGATCGTCGTGCGCACCGGCTCGCGGCTGTCACAGATCAGGTTCCGCACCGGCAATGCGCTCTTGTCAGAAAGCGAGCTGCACGAGTTGCACCGCGCCGAGATGCTGGTCGCCACCGAACCACCCAACATCTCAGGCGGCGGCATCGCGCTGTCGATCGACCTCGACGGCGACAAGGATGGGCTTGTCGGCTATCGCGGCAAGCACCACACCGGCCTGGTCGACGTCGACAAGCGCGCCGCGCAGGATGTCGTCGATTTCTGGGAGCCGCTCTACAAGAGCGGTGCCGGCGAGCTGGTGCTCGATCCGGACGAATTCTATATTCTGGTGTCGCGCGAGGCGGTGCATGTGCCGCCAGTCTACGCCGCCGAAATGACGCCTTTCGACCCGCTGGTCGGCGAGTTCCGCGTCCATTATGCCGGTTTCTTCGACCCGGGTTTCGGCCATTCGGCGTCGGGCGGCACCGGCAGCCGGGCGGTGCTCGAGGTGCGCAGCCACGAAGTGCCGTTCATCCTCGATCACGGCCAGATCGTCGGACGGTTGGTCTACGAGCACATGCTGAAACGGCCGCAGGCGCTCTACGGCACAGATCTAGGCTCGAACTATCAGGCGCAGGGCCTGAAACTGTCCAAGCATTTCCGCGTCGCCCGCTGATCTTGTTCGCAGGCCATCAGCCGCGAAACAGATATTCTTTCGCGGCGCCAAGGCAGCCATGAAACTGACCGACAAAGAGCAGTTCTCGCACTGCCAATCGCTTCTTCCCCCAAAAACCTCTGGTTTGCTTCTCGTCGTCAAGTGAGGCGCTTGAGCTGGACTGCAAGGGGAACAACTGCTTGCCGAGACATCCCAGCACATGGGCTCTGGCGGAGTCGATACCGCAGGCTCTGCCATTGTCGTTCAGTCTGTCAGCGCGGAGTGCGGACGTCATGCGATCCGCGTTGCGCATCAGAAAGCTCACTTGCGATTTCGAATAGCCGGTGGCCAGAAGCCGGTCAGTCATCGACATTCGGGCTTCGCGATAGGATCTTGCGCTGCATTGTCCGGCGCTGTAAGCCGCTGGGGAGAAATAGGCGAGGAACAGGACTAAACTTACGAACACAGTGCCAATCCGCAGGCCGTTCATTTCTCGCCCCTGAATTATGTCACCAGTTTACAACGCCTTCACCGCCACCTTCACCGGCTGCTCGATTTCAAGCGGGTTGCGCAGAGGCAGGCCGAAATCCTGCGCCTCGATTTCGAATACGTCACCGGCCTCGGTCCTGATGCCGTCGGCGAAGGACAGCGTCGCCGTGCCGAACATGTGTACATGCACGTCACCCGGCTGGCGGAAGGCCGAGTATTTGAAGTGATGATGCTCGAGATTGCCAATGGTGTGCGACATGTTCGCCTCGCCCGACAGGAACGGCTTTTCCCAAAGCAGCTTGCCGTCGCGTAGGATGCGTGAAGCGCCGCGGATGTCGGACGGCAGGTCGCCGATCAGGATCTCCGGGCCGAACGAAGCGTTGCGCAGCTTGGAATGGGCGAGGAAGAGATAGTTCACACGCTCGGTGACGTGGTCGGAAAACTCGTTCGACAGGGTGAAGCCGACACGGAACGGGGCGCCGTCGTCGCCGATCACATAGATCCCGGCGATTTCCGGCTCCTCGCCGGCATCCTGGGCGAAGGCCGGCGACATAAGCGCCGCACCGGGCGCCACCGCCATGGTGCCGTTGCCCTTGTAGAACCATTCCGGCTGCACGCCGGTCTGGCCCTTCGCCGGCTTGCCGCCCTCAAGCCCCATGCGGAACATCTTCATGGAATCGGTCAGCTGTTCCTCGCCGTCCGTGCTGAGCTTCTTGTGCATGGAATCGCGGGTCGCGGCGGAGCCGAGATGCGTCAGCCCGGTACCGGTGAGATGGAGATGCGCCGGATCGGGATGGTTGATCGGCGACAGCAGCCGGCCCTTCTTGTAGGCTGCGTCGAGATCGACGGTTTCGCCGAAGCCCTTGCGCTCGATCAGGGCGACAAGCCCGCTGCCGGTACGCGCGGCTTCCATCGCCAGCGAATAGACGCTGCGGGCGCCGTTGATGACGCGGGTCTTGCCGCCGCTGCGGGCAACGACGCGGATCGTCTCGGCGTCGTCGAGGATTTGTGAGATCAGCATGGTAACCCTCTCTGAATTGTGGGCTTGGCGTGCCTTTCTTGGCAAACCCTGCCCTGCGCGGCCCGGACCCTGTCCGCGCCTCGGTTGAAATTCTTCGTCCGGATTGCGCTCGCGGATCAGGTCCCTCGGGGGACTTCTTTGCGCCGCCCGGCAGCGCCGCGATGTGACCCGTATGCCTCCTGGTTGCCTCTCAAGCCTTGTTCTTGTTGTAGACGTCGAAGACGACGGCGCCGAGCAGCACCAGGCCTTTGACCACCTGCTGCCAATCGACATTGACGCCCATGATCGACATGCCGTTGTTCATGACGCCCATGATGAAGCCGCCGACCACCGCGCCGATGACCTGGCCGACGCCGCCCATCGCCGAAGCGCCACCGATGAACACCGCGGCGATGACGTCGAGCTCGCTGCCGAGGCCGGCCGCCGGCACAGCCTGCCCCAGGCGCGCTGCGATAATCAGGCCGCCGAGTGCCGACAGCACGCCCATATTGATGAACACCATCAACGTCAGCCGTTCGGTCTTGATGCCCGATAGCTGGGCTGCCTTGACATTGCCGCCCATCGCATAGATGCGACGGCCGATCGTCATGCGTTTGGTAACGAAGACGAACAACGCGATCAGCACGCCCATCACCATGAGAACGATGGGGAGGCCCCTATAGGTGGCGAATTGGTAGACGAGAAACAGCGCCAGCGCGCTGATCACCAGGGTCTTGACGACGAACAGCGAGAAGGGCTCGGCTTCGTAGCCATGTTTCTCGCGGGTGCGCCGTGCCCTGAGCCCGAAATAGGCATAGGCGAGCACGGCGACGAGGCCGATCACGATCGTCGTCAGGTGCAGCGTCAGGCCGCTGCCGACAATGGTTTTGCCGGCGGCGTTCACGGTTGGCGGTATCAGCGTCAATGGGCCGATCAGGTCCGGAATGAAGCCGGAACTGAGCGCCTTGAAGCCGACGGGAAGCGGCCCTACGGAAGACCCGCCACCCAGCAGCGCCTGGCAGATGCCGCGGAAGATCAGCATGCCCGCCAGCGTGACGATAAAGCTCGGTATTCGGTGATAGGCAATCCAGTAGCCTTGTGCCGCGCCGATCGCACCACCGACGATCAGGCAGATGATCGACACCACCAGCGGATTGCTCAATGGGCCAAGCGGCCAGATGACCATCATCATCGCCGCCAGTGCGCCGATGAAGCCGGCGACGGAGCCGACGCTGAGATCGATGTGACCCGAAACGATCACCAGAAGCATGCCCAGCGCCATCACGATGATGAAGCTGTTCTGCTGCACGAGATTGCTGAGGTTCACCGGCTTGAACAGCGTTCCGGACGTGGTGAACTGGAAGAACACCATGATTGCGATCAACGCCAGCACCAACCCGTATTCGCGCAGGTTGGTGACCAGCGCCGAGACGGCAATGCGAGGTCCCTGTTGTAGATCCTGGGCAACGCCGGTCTGCGGCCCGGGAGCGCTTTCGGTGCTCATGATGCTTTTCCTTGTCCGCGGACGATGGCGCGCATTATCTTTTCCTGGCTGGCGTCGCTTGCCGCCATTTCGCCGACGATGCGTCCTTCGTTCATGACGTAGATGCGGTCGGTGATGCCGAGCAGTTCGGGCATTTCCGACGAGATGACGATGATTGCCTTACCCTCGGAGGCGAGACGCGCGATGATCGTATAGATTTCATACTTGGCGCCGACGTCGATACCGCGTGTCGGCTCGTCGAGGATCAGCACTTCCGGATTGGCGAACAGCCATTTCGACAGCACCACCTTCTGCTGATTGCCGCCAGAAAGGTTGCCGGTCATCTGGTAGACGCTCGAGGCGCGGATATTGGTCCTGCCGCGATAATCGTTGGCGACCGAAAGCTCGCGCAAATCGTCGATCACGCCGTGGCGCGACACGCCGGGCAGGTTGGCCAGCGTGATGTTGTGCTTGATGTGGTCGATCAAGTTGAGACCGTAGGTCTTGCGGTCCTCGGTAACGTAGGCAATGCCGTGTTCCACCGCCTTGCTCACCGAAGAGACGTCGATCGGCTTGCCGTTGAGGAACACCTCGCCGGTGATGCGACGGCCATAGGACCGGCCGAACAGGCTCATGGCAAACTCGGTCCGGCCGGCGCCCATGAGCCCGGCAATGCCGACCACTTCGCCCTTGCGGGCGTTGAGGTTGATACCCTTGATGACCTGCCGCTCGGCATGGATGGGGTGGTAGACCGACCAGTTTTTCACTTCGAGAACGGTCTCGCCGATCTTCGGCTCGCGCGGCGGATAGCGGTCGTCGAGCGAACGGCCGACCATCGAGGTAATGATGCGGTCCTCCGAGATGTCCTTCTTGGCCAGCGTCTCGATGGTCCGCCCGTCACGGATGATGGTGACCTTGTCGGCGACCCGGTTCACCTCGTTGAGCTTGTGCGAGATCAGGATCGAAGTGATGCCTTGCCGCTTGAATTCGAGCAGCAGATCGAGCAGCGCCTGGCTGTCCTTTTCGGACAGGCTCGCGGTCGGCTCGTCGAGAATGAGCAACTTCACTTCCTTGCTGAGCGCCTTGGCGATCTCGACCAGCTGCTGCTTGCCGACGCCGATATTGGTGATCAGCGTGTTGGGGTCCTCCTTGAGGCCGACCTTCTTGAGCAGGGCGCTGGTGCGCGCCTCATTGGCATTCCAGTCGATGACGCCGTATCTGGCGTGCTCGTTGCCGAGAAAGATGTTTTCGGCGATCGACAGCATCGGCACCAGCGCAAGCTCCTGGTGGATGATGACGATGCCCTTGCGCTCGCTGTCATGGATGCCTTTGAAATGGCACTCATCGCCGCGATAGATGATCTGGCCGTCATAGGTGCCGGACGGATACACACCCGACAGCACCTTCATCAGCGTCGACTTGCCGGCGCCGTTCTCGCCGACCACGGCATGGATCTCGCCTTCCTCGACCATGAGCTTGACGTTCGACAGCGCCTTGACGCCGGGAAACGTCTTGGTGATGTCGCGCATCTCCAAAATCGTCGATGCCATTGAGAATACCACTCCTGCGAGGTCCGCAAACAATACCGGGCTGGCTCGCCAACGAAAAGGGGCCCTGCCTGCGCAGGACCCCAGGCTTTGTAACCGCGATTACTTCAGTTCTTCGGCCTTGATGTAGCCGGAGTCGACCACCAGGGCCTGGTAGTTCGACTTGTCGACGTCATGCGGCGTCAACAGGATCGAGGGAACGACCTTGACGTCGTTGTTGTAGGTCGTGGTGTCGAGGCCTTCCGGCTTGCCGCCCGAGAGCACCTTATCGACGAGTTCGACCGTCGCCTTGGCGAGTTCGCGGGTGTCCTTGAACACCGTCGAATACTGTTCGCCGGCGATGATCGCCTTGACCGAAGCGGTCTCGGCGTCCTGTCCGGTGACGATCGGCCATGGCTGATCGGCGGTGCCGTAGCCTACGGCGCGCAGCGAAGCGATGATGCCGCGCGACAGGCCGTCATAGGGCGAGAGCACGCCATCGACGCGGCTGCCGTCCGAGTAGTTGGCGGAGAGCAGATTGTCCATACGGGCCTGGGCGGTTGCCGCCAGCCAGCGCAGCGTGCCGACCTTGTCCATGCCCATCTGGCCGGACTTCACGACGAGGGTCTTGTCGTCGATTAGCGGCTGAAGAACCGACATGGCGCCGTTATAGAAGAAGAACGCATTGTTGTCGTCCGGCGAACCGCCGAACAGCTCGATGTTGAACGGGCCCTTCTTCTCGGGATAACCGAGACCCTTGAGCAGCGATTTGGCCTGGATGACGCCGACGCCGAAATTGTCGAAGGTGGTGTAGTAGTCGACATTTGGCGTCTTCTTGATCAGGCGGTCGTAAGCGACGACGACAACGCCGGCGTCATTCGCCTTCTGCAACGCATCGCCCATCGTGGTGCCGTCGATCGAAGCGATGATCAGCGCCTTCGGGCCCTTGGTGATTTCGTTTTCCAGCTGGCTGAGCTGGTTCGGAATGTCGTCCTGCGCGTACTGCAGGTCGACAGTGTAGCCCAGAGCCTCGAGCTGGGACTTGACGGCGTCGCCGTCGTTGATCCAGCGCTGCGAGGTCTTGGTGGGCATCAGCACGCCGATCAGGCCTTCGCCCGCCTGCGCCGGCAGCGTCATGGCCGCGATGCCTAGGGCCGCGACGGCGGCCAGTGTCTTGACAATCTTCACATTAACTCTCCCTGGTTGATGGACGCGTACCCTTGGGTTTCGTGGGCCGCGCAATCGTGCAGGAGCGCCAAACGCGCCGCTGCCGTCAATCGATCTCCGGTATCCTCCCAATCGGCCCCGAGACTCTGGTTTCAATCGATACGAGTTTTCCCTCGTCACCGACCGTCAAGCCTCAGGACGCGCGAAGGGTGTGTCGCTTTGCCATAACTGTCAAATGCGATCTTTGATGGTTGCTATATCGAGACTGATATGGCTTAGGCTAGTGACGACGCTGCCGGATCCAGCCAGGGCGCCGGGCGTAAGAGTAGGGAAGAATCATGGCGGCGCTGCGAAATCCTGACGGAATATCAGCCAGTTACGATGAAATTCCGGGTGATGGCGGAACCTTGCTGCGCAGCGGCTTGAGCCTGCGTCACATGCGCATGATCGCAGCCCTCGACGAGCACGGCCGGGTGAGCGCCGCGGCCCAGGTCATGAACATCTCGCAGCCGGCGGCCTCGCGCATGATCGCCGAGATGGAGGCCGTGCTCGACGTCAAGCTCTGCGAAAGGCTGCCGCGCGGCGTCACGCTGACACCCTATGGCAAGGCGTTGGCACGGCGCGCGCGATCGATCCTGCTCGAGATGCGCGAGGTCGATCGCGAGATTTTCGAGCTCAAGGCGGGCAAAGGCGGCTCGGTGTTCCTGGGCGCGGTGACAGCACCGGCGATCGAGCTGGCGGTGCCGGCGATCCGCGAGATCCGGCGCCTTTATCCGCGCATCGAAATCACCATGCAGGTCGAGACATCGAACGTCCTGGCGCGCGAGCTGATCGCCTCGCGCCACGATTTCATCATCGCCCGCATCCCCGACGACCTCAATCCGCGGCTGTTCGAAGCGCGCGTCATCGGCGTCGAGAAAGCCTGCCTGATCGTGCGCCGCGGCCACCCGCTGACCAAGGGCAAGGCGGTGCGGCTGGAAGACACCGCCGCCTATGACTGGGTTTTCCAGTCGGGCGGCTCGCCGCTGCGCCAGGCGATGGAAAGCAACTTTTTGAACCGCAACATCGCGCTGCCGGACCGCATCCTCAACACCAGCTCGCTGCTATTGACTCTGGTCATGGTCGCGCAATCCGACGCCATCGCGCCGGTGTCGATCCAGGTCGCGAAGTTCATCCAGAACCCCGAGGGCCTGGCCGGCGCTATCGATGTCGTCCACACTGAATTCGACATCGAGGTCAGGCCGTACAGCCTGATCACGGTGAAGAACCGCGCGCTGTCACCGGCAGCCAAGATGCTGCACGATTTTATTTTGCGAGAGGTGGGCTGAGGGTTGGAGCGGGTAGCGGGCGCATCCCGTGGCCGGCCAGACGACCAGACAGGCCCGCCAGCAGCGGCGCCGATGCACGTCGGCCACTACTGCCTGATGCTCAAAAAAAGCCCGCCAGCAGAAGCCAGCGGGCCAAGGGTAGACTTTCCGGTTGGGGTCATTCGAGGCCCCGCCGACCCTCAATGTGAGATATTCCACGAACTGGCACATCGGCCAAACAGATGAAAGACGGCCAGCCGGGCTGTAAAACTGCCTATAAATCCGCTGGTTTTCAGCTTGGCCAGAACAAGTGCAATGCACCGGGGGCAAAAGCTGGAGCGGGTAGCGGGAATCGAACCCGCGCGTTCAGCTTGGGAAGCTGACAAGCTACCATTACATCATACCCGCGCTGGTTCCTCCGATATCATGGCCCGGCGCCGATGCGCAATCCGGTTTGAGGGCTCGGCTTGATGCAGGGCTATCAACTGCGTATTTCTAGGCATGTGCCCGAATCGCGGCACCCGACTGTGGAGACAGGCTTGTCCGCACTGAACCGCTTTCTCGGCGATACGCCGCTCCGGGTGATCCTGAAGCTGCTTGTGGTGTCGTTCCTCGTCGGGCTGGTCATGAATGCCTTCGGCTGGTCGCCGATGGATGTGCTTTACGGCATTCGCAAATTCTTCATCGACCTGTGGAATTTGGGCTTCCACGCCATCGACCGTTTCCTCGGCTACATCCTGCTCGGTGCCGCGATCGTCGTGCCGGCCTTCATCCTGCTCAGGATCGCTAACTACCGGAAATGAATTTTCAGGCGTAGCCCGCCGCCACCTCGAACAGGATGGCGTGCCGTGCAGCAAGTGCTGCGACATCCGTCGAATAGCCTCCGCCGATAACGCCGCATACCGGTATGCCAAGCGTGCGGAAATGGCGGATCACCATATCGTCGCGGGCACGCAGCCCGTCATCCGTGAGCGACAACCTGCCGAGCCGGTCCTCGACATGGACATCGACGCCGGCATTGTAGAAGACGAGGTCCCAGCGCCTTCGCGCCGACAACTCCGGCAGGATGGCGTCCAGCCGCTCCAGATAGGCTGAATCGCCGGCGCCGTCGGGCAGGGCGACATCGAGATCGGAGGCGATCTTGAGCGCGGGGTAGTTGCGGTCGCCATGCATGGAGAAGGTAAACACGCGCGGCTCGTCGTTGAGGATATCCGCCGTGCCGTCGCCCTGATGCACGTCGAGGTCGACGACCAGGATGTTTTGGACAGCAGCTTCGGCGAGCAGCACCAGCGCGGCAACGGCTACGTCGTTGAAGGTGCAGAAGCCGGCGCCTTGCGCGCGCCGCGCGTGATGGCTGCCGCCGGCGGTGTTGCAGGCGATGCCGTTCAGCAACGCCAGCCGCGCTGCCAGCACCGTGCCGGCCGTTGCGAGCTGCGCCCTCAGCGAAACCCGCGGTCCCACGGGAAAGCCGATCTCGCGCTCGATCGCCACCGGCACTTCGCAGGCAAGCACCTGGTCGACATAGTCGACCGCGTGGGCAAGCTTCAGCCATGATGGCCGCGCCGCCTCCGGCATGTTGAGCGCTTCGGGCTGCGCCAGGCCGCGTGCCCGCAAGGCATCCATCAGCAGCGGATATTTGCTCATCGGGAAGCGGTGGTTGACGGCGAAGCCGGCGTCGTAGTCGGGATGATGAACGATCTGCAAGGGCATGGGACGGGCGGTGCGCCAGAGGCGGGTTTCGGTTGACCATAGCGGGGTGGATGGTTGCGCGAGGTCCGCAAACTGGGGCACATCGGCTAGCCGATCAAGCCGCAACAGGAAGCAACACGCGTTTGGAGCAGGCTTTACCCACCGAAGTCCACGCCACCGAAGCCAGGGCCTTCGTCGTCACCAACCGCTCGGTGCTCGCCATCGCCGTGCCGATGACGCTTGCCTATCTGACGACGCCGTTGCTCGGAATTGTCGACACGGCGGTGATTGGGCAGTTCGGCGACGCCGCCCTTCTCGGCGGCCTGGCGGCCGGCGCCCTGATCTTCGACGTCGTTTTCACCACCTTCAACTTCCTGCGCTCCGGCACCACCGGCCTCGTCGCCCAGGCCTTCGGGCGCGGCGATGCGCTGGAGGAGCAGGCGGTGTTCTGGCGCGCCGTGCTGATCGCGGTCGTCGCCGGCGTCGTGCTTGCCGCGCTTGCGCCGCTGGTCTCCACCGCCGGGCAATGGTTCATAGGCGCCGAACCGCGCGTCAGCGCGGCGATGGACGTCTATATCCGCATCAGGATGCTCGCCGCACCGTTCTCCCTGATCAATTACGCCATCCTCGGTTACGTGCTTGGGCGCGGCGAGGGCGGGCTCGGGCTGATGCTGCAATTGATACTGAACGGCATCAACATCGCCCTCTGCTTCCTGCTTGGCCTGGAGTTCGGCTGGGGCGTCGCCGGCGTCGCCTGGGCGACGCTCACCGGCGAATTCGTCGCCATGCTGCTGGGTCTCGCCATCGTCGGCCGGCGCTTCTGGGCGGCACCCAGGCTGCCGCGCCACCGCGTCCTCGATCTGCCGGCATTCCTGCGCATGATGTCGCTCAACCGCGATATCATGATCCGCTCCTTTTCGCTGCTCGCCGCCTTCGCGCTGTTCACGCGCCAGGGCGCGCAGTTCGGCACGCTGACGCTGGCCGCCAACGCCGTGCTGATGAACCTGTTCCTGGTTGCCGGCTATTTCATCGACGGTTTCGCCACTGCCGCCGAGCAGCTCGCCGGCCGCGCCATCGGAGCGCGCGCCGCCACCGCCTTTAACCAGGCGGTGCGGCTGACGCTGCTTTGGGGACTCGGTCTGGCCGGCGCGGCGACACTCTTCTTCCTGCTGGAGGGCACGGATCTGATCGCCCTGATCACGACCGCGACGGACGTCCGCGCCATTGCCGACATCTACCTGCCCTGGGCGGCGTTCACCGCGCTCAGCGGCGTGCTGGCTTTCCAGATGGACGGTGTCTTCATCGGCGCAACATGGTCGCGCGACATGCGCAACATGATGCTGTTGTCATTCCTGGCGTTCAGCGCCGCGCTGCTGATCCTGGCGCCGGCCTTCGGTAATCACGGCTTGTGGGCGGCGTTGCATGTCTTCCTGCTGGTACGCGGCTTCAGCCTGCTCGCCATATTGCGGCTGCGGGTGCGCGCGGTCTTTGGCTGATCGCTAAAACGGTTTCGCCGCCCAGTGATCGAGGCGGCTGTCGCGAAGCTCGCGCAGCGACTTCAGCCGTTGACTGTCCATGAAACGGGCCATGCCGGAAAGAATGCGCCCCGGCAGCGCGGGCCCGGCATAGATCATGCCGGTATAGAGCTGGACGAGATCGGCGCCGGCACGGATCTTTTCCAGCGCCGTCTCGGCGGAATCGACGCCGCCGACGCCGATGATGGTGGGATCCGGGCCAAGCAGTTTTCGCATCCTTGCCAGCACGATAGTCGAGCGCTCGAACAAGGGTTTCCCCGAAAGCCCGCCGGTCTCGCCGGCAAGGCCGGCGCTGCTCAGGCCGGCTCGCGCGATCGTTGTGTTGGAGACGATGACGCCGTCCATTTGCTTGTCGCTGATCTCGGCGGCGATGTCCTCAAGCTCGGCCTCGACCAGATCCGGCGCGATCTTGAGGAACACGGGCGGTTTTGCCGGTGCTGCCGCACGCGCGGCCATGACCCGCGACAGAAGTTCGCCAAGCTGTTCGCGTGCCTGCATGTTGCGCAGGCCCGGCGTGTTCGGCGAGGAGATGTTGATTGCCAGATAACTGGCATATCGCGCGAACCGGACCACGCCGCGTTCATAGTCACTGACGCGGTCGGTGCTGTCCTTGTTGGCGCCGATGTTGACGCCGACGATGCCGGCACGGCCCATGCGGGCGGCAAGGCGCTTTTCCGCGGCGGCGTGGCCTTCATTGTTGAAGCCCAGCCGGTTGATCACTGCCCCGTCCGAAGGCAGCCGGAAGATGCGCGGCTTCGGATTGCCGGTCTGCGGCAGCGGCGTGATCGTGCCGACCTCGGCGAAGCCGAAGCCGAGGCCGAGCAGCGCGTCCGGCACTTCGGCATTCTTGTCGTAACCCGCGGCCATGCCGAGCGGGTTCGGGAAACCGAGCCCGCAACGGCTGACCTTTAACCTGTTGTCCTGCGGCGGACGACCGGCGACCGGCAGCCCGCATCTCAGCGCGGCAATCGACAGCCCATGCGCGGTTTCCGGATCGAGCGTGAACAGCAGTTTCTGGCCGATCCGGTCGAACGCGCTCATTCGGCCTCCAGCGCCGGGAATTCATGCCGGCCGTCAGCGCCGAGCGGCAATGCCTGCACCGAAACGACCGCATCGAGGCCGAGCCCGCCATAGAGATGCGGGAACAGGGCGCCGCCGCGCGAGACCTCATATTTCAGCGCATCGCCGAGGCGCGCGCTATCGACGGCGACCAGCAGCAACCGGCTTTGGCCGGCGAAATGTTTGGCCGCCGTTTCCCGAACCTGCCCGGCGGTGGAAAAATGGATGAAGCCGTCGGCGACGTCGATCGGCGCGCCGGTGAAGCCGCCTTCTCTTTCAGCCTCGCGCCACAGCGCCTCGGGAACTATCTTGTAGATGATCTCGGACATCGTTGCGCTATAGTCCGAACCGACCACGCGGGGAAGGGCAGGCCCGTGTTCTTCCCCATTTCAGGTTCATCCCCATTTCAGGCGCAAACTGTGATAGATTGCGCTGACTGGCTCATGGAGGAAAACATGCGTCTGAAACACGTCTTGATCCCCGCAGCACTGGTGTCGCTTGTCGCGGCGTCGGCCTTTTCCGAGGAAGCCGATCGCTACCGGTTGGAGAAATCGGCCAATGGCTATGTCCGCATGGATACGCAAACCGGCGCCATGTCGCTCTGCGAGGAACGCTCCGGCCAGCTCGTCTGCAAGACGGCGGCCGACGAACGTGCCGCCCTACAAGATGAGGTCGACCGGCTGCAAAGTTCGGTGAAGGCGCTCGACGAACGCGTCGCCAAGCTCGAAAATTCGCTTGCCGCCCGTTTCGAATCGACTTTGCCCAGCGAGGAGGATTTCAACAAGACGATGGGCTACATGGAGCGCTTCCTGCGCAGCTTCATGGATATCGTCAAGGACATGGACAAGGACGACGACGGCGCCAAGCTCAATTCGCAAAAGACCTAGGCAATTCGCAAAAGACCTGGGGCGGGAATAGCAAGCCGCCCACGCCGGACGGCAGGCGTAGCGTTACAATCGTTCAGATCCTGCAAGGCGGAACATCGCCAACGGGATTCGGGGAGGGATATCACCGTTGGGCTACACATTCGTCATTGCCGATGATCACCCGCTTTTTCGCGGTGCATTGAGGGAGGCACTCGCGGGTATCGGAGATGTTGCCGCCATTCACGAGGCTGGCGATTTCGAAAGCGCCAAGGCGCTTGTCCTGGCCAATGAGGATGTCGATCTGGTGCTGCTCGATCTCTCGATGCCGGGGGCAAGCGGTCTTTCCGGCCTGATTTCGCTGCGCGGCATCCATCCGGCGGTGCCGATGATGGTGGTCTCGGCGCATGACGATCCGGTGACGATCCGGCGCGCGCTCGATCTCGGCGCCTCCGGCTTCATCTCCAAATCGGCCAGCATGGAGGAGATCCGCAATGCGGTGCAGTCGGTGCTCGCAGGCGATATCGCGGCTCCCGTCGGCATCGATCTCGGCGTCGAGCGCGATCCCGAGATTTCCGACCTGATCAAGCGGCTGCAGGCGCTGACCCCGCAGCAGACGCGCGTGCTCAGCATGCTGGCTGAGGGACTGCTCAACAAGCAGATCGCCTATGAGCTCGGGGTCTCCGAAGCGACGATCAAAGCGCATGTCTCGGCCATCCTGCAGAAGCTCGGCGTCGACAGCCGCACGCAGGCGGTCATCCTTTTGTCCAAAATCGGCAGCGACCCGCTGCAGACGGCCGGCTGATTCCTATTCGGCCGCCGGCGCCAGCGGCCTGACCCTGGCCATCATCGAGCGCAGCATCGCCGGTTTCAGTGGTTTGCTGATCACCGGCACGTCGAGCCTGCCGGCGGCGGCGCGAACCTCGCTGGAGCGGTCGGCGGTGACCAGCACGGCCGGCAGGTCCTCGCCATGGATCGCACGCAACTGGGCGATCAATTCGAGGCCGGTCCTGTTGTCGAGATGATAGTCGGCAAGCACGAGGTCCGGCCGATGCATGCCGGACCTGTCGAGATCCTCCGCGCCGGAAAGCGTGTCGACGCTGCAGCCCCAACCCTCGAGCAGCAGCCGCATGCCGTCGAGGATGCGGGCGTCGTTGTCGATGCAGAGCACATGGAGCCCGGCAAGCGAGGCCGCGGCACGGGCAGGCGGCTTCGCCTCGGCCTCGCGCCGCGGTGCCTGCACGGCCACCACCGGCAGCAACACGGAAAAGCGTGTGCCCTTGCCTGGGTTGGAGAAGATCCGGATTTCGAGGCGCAGGACGCGGGCGATGCGGTCGACAATGGAGAGCCCAAGGCCGAGGCCTTCCGCCTCGCGTGCGCCCTCGTCGAGCCGGGTGAATTCGCGGAACACGGTGTTGAGCTCGTCGCCGGCAATGCCGATGCCGGTGTCGATAACCTGGATCTCGGCCAGTTCGCCGCGCCGCCGCGCGCCGACCAGGATGCGGCCACGGCGCGTATACTTGATGGCGTTGGAAACCAGGTTCTGGATCAGCCGGCGCAGCAGATTGCGGTCCGTCATGACGCTGAGCGACGACGGCATGATCGAGAGTTCGAGCTTCTTTTCGGCGGCAAGCGGCCGGAAGTCGTTGCCGATCTGGCGCAGCAGCCCGTCGAGGCCGAAGCTCGTATCGTCCGGCTTCATCGCGCCGGCATCGAGGCGCGAAATGTCGAGCACCGCGCCGAGGATGGTCTCGACCGATTCCAGCGACGATTCGATGTTCATCGCCGCCTTGCCGGCAGGTCCCTTGCCGGTCTTCTCGATCAGCGACGAGCAATAGAGGCGGGCGGCGTTCAGCGGCTGCAGGATGTCGTGGCCGGCGGCAGCGAGGAAGCGGGTCTTGCCGAGATTGGCCTCCTCGGCCAGCATCTGCGCCTGCGCCAGCTCCTCATTGACGCGGGTGAGCTCGGCGGTGCGGCTCTTCACTCGCTGTTCCAGGGATTCGTTCGCGCGCTTCAGCGCCAGATCCTGCTCGACACGTCCGGAAATGTCGGCGTAGGTGGCGACGATGCCGCCGTCCGGCATCGGATTGGAGCGCAATTCCAGGATGCGCCCGCTTGTCTTCAGCTCCATCTGCCATGGGCTGACGAAGCTGGTCAGGCGGTTGAGCATGGTGACGCGCTGGTCTGCCGGTATGTCACCGCGCTCGGCAAGGTGGCGCAGGATACGATCGAGTGAGACGCCGACCTGGCCCATCTCGTCGGGCAGGTCGAACAGCGCCCGGTACTGGCGGTTCCAGCAAATCAACCGGAAATCGCGGTCGAAGACAGTGATGCCCTGTTCCATCTGGTCGAGTGCGATCTGCAGCAGGTCGCGATTGTGCTGCAGCGCCTCGGTGGCGTCATCGAGCAGGCGGAAGGCGTCCTTGGATTCGCGGTCGTTGCGGCGCAGCAGCAGCGACAGGATCAGCCGCGCCGAAGAGGAGCCGACGGCACTGGCCAGAAGCTGCTCGGAGAAGCGGATGACATCCATGCTGGCCTGTTCGTTGCCGAGCAGTGAAGTGCCGCTGCTCTTTTCGAACGACTGAAAGGACCGCTCGGTCCGTTCGACACCGAGATAGCGCGCGATCGTGTCCTTGAGGTCGTTGACGGTAATGGTGGTGCGGAAGCGGCGCAGGCTGGGCAGCGGACCCGCTTCGCGCGGCACGAAGATCGACGCCTGGATGCGTTCCAGCGGCACAGAGGCGCGCGATAGCGAGCCGAACACAAAAAACAGCGTGTTGATCGACAGGCTCCACAGCACGCCATGGTTCAGCGGCTCGGCGACGGTGCCGAAAAGAGCCTGCGGCCGCAATGCATCGAAGCCGAACAGGCCGTGGACGAGGATGCCGGTATCGGGCGCGACGAGCGAGGGAAGCAGCAGCGTATAGCTCCAGACGACGATGCCGGCGACCATGCCAAGCGCCGCACCCCGGCCGTTGGCGCCGCGCCAGACCAGGCCGCCGATCATTGCCGGCGCGAACTGTGCGATCGCGGCGAACGACATCAGGCCGATCGAGGACAGCCGCGCGCTGTTGGTGCTCTCGCGGTAGTAGAGAAAGGCGATGAACAGCATGATGAAGATCGCCGCCCGCCGTACATTGAGGATGAGCGTCGACCAGTCCTCGTTCTCGGATGTCGTGGTCCGCAGAAGCCGGCGCACGAACAGCGGAATGACCAGGTCGTTGGAGATCATGATCGACAGCGCGACGCTTTCGACGATCACCATTGCGGTCGCCGCCGACAGCCCGCCGATGAAGGCGGCCATGGCCAGCACGTCGTGGCCGCTGAACAGCGGCAGCGACAGCACGTAAAGGTCGCTGCTGGTCCTGGGGCCGACCAGTTCCAGGCCGGCCAATGCGATCGGCAGCACGAACAGGTTGATTGCCACCAGATAGAGCGGAAACACCCATGTCGCGGTGCGCAGCTCGGCCTCGTTGCGGTTTTCGACGATGGTGACGTAGAACTGGCGCGGCAGCATGAGGATGGCAAAGCCGCTCAGGCATGTCAGCACCAGCCAGGTAGCGAGCGAGGTGTTGTAGCCCATCGCCTTGCGCACCTGCGTGTTTTCGGCGAGCTGGTCGAACATATCGCCTGGCCCGCCGAAGATCAGGAACGTGACCATCAGGCCGATCGCCAGGAAGGCGGCGAGCTTGACCACGGTCTCGACCGCCACAGCCAGCACCAGCCCGTCCTGGTGCTCGGTGGCATCGGCATGGCGCGTGCCGAACAGCACCGCAAACAGCGCCAGCAGCATGGCCACGACCAGCGAGATGTCACTGACGAACGGATCGAACGACGGCGGCGAGCCGGTATAGTGCTCGACCATCAGGCTGACCGAGCCGGAGATTGCCTTCAATTGCAGCGCGATATACGGCACGGCGCCGATGGTCGCGATCAGCGTGGCGATCGCCGCGACAGCGAAGCTCTTGCCGTAGCGGGCACCGAGAAAGTCGGCGATCGAGGTGATCTTCTCGGTCTTGGCCAGCCTGACGATGCGCTGCAGCAGCGGAAAGCCGAACACGAACACCAGGACCGGTCCGATATAGATGCCGAGGAACTCCAGGCCGCGCTCGGAGGACAGGCCGACCGAGCCGAAGAAAGTCCAGGAGGTGCAGTAGATCGCGAGGCTGAGCGCATAGATGAACGGCCGGGCGCGGCCGGGCCCGGTTGAAGTCGAGCGGCGGTCGCCCAGGCTGGCGATGACGAACAGCAACGTCACATAGGCGATCGCGATGATGACGATGAACCAGCCTTGCACGGCTCGAACTTCCTCCCTGCGCCGGCTTTTTCATCCGGCCTTCCAGACGCAATCACAGCTTGGCGACCGAGTCCATCGCGGCTTTCGGCGTATTATATCGGCTGCGTCGGGCAATCGTGACCGGCTGAAACCAGCTTTTGCTCCTGTTGCAACCGCAGGTTTTTGCTATTCTGCCTGCCGGTCGATGCCGGAGGAGCGGCAGAACGGCCGGTCAAGACAAGGAGGCGTCGAATGCTGAAAGAGTTTCAGGAATTCATTTCCAGGGGCAATGTGATGGACCTGGCCGTCGCCGTCATCATTGGCGCTGCCTTCGGCAAGATCGTCACCTCGCTGGTCGACGACATCATCATGCCGGTCATCGGGGCGATTTTGGGCGGATTGGACTTCAACAACTACTTTCTGCCCTTGTCCTCGGCCGTTAACGCCACATCGCTGGCTGAGGCAAAGAAACAGGGCGCGGTCTTCGCCTATGGCAGCTTCATCACCGTGGCGCTGAACTTCCTTATCCTCGCCTTCATCATCTTCCTGATGGTCAAAGCGGTGAACAATCTGCGCCAGCGGCTGGAGCGCGAGAAACCGGCCGCCCCGGCCGCTCCGCCGCCGGCCGATGTCGCGCTGCTCACCGAAATTCGCGATCTCCTCGCCAGAAAGTAGCGCCTGCGGTAACTTTCTGGACCAAAACCCCGGTCGCTTGCGGCCGGGGTTTTCTGTTTTCGTCCGCCCTGAAACACGCTAGCAGTCGAGCAAACGAAAGCGGACCATCCATGACCCTGATCGATACTCTGCGCGCCGAAGCGCGGGCGGCGCCTGAAAGCGGCATTGTCGCCGTCATGAATCGCGGCCGCGGCCGCGACGGCATGATCCCGCTCTGGGCCGGCGAGGGCGACCTGCCGACGCCTGCCTTCATCACCGATGCCGCCGCCAAGGCGATGGCTGGCGGCGAAACCTTCTACACCTGGCAGAGGGGCATTCCTGAACTCAGGCAGGCGCTCGCCCGCTACTACACCAGGCATTTCGGCAAGACTTTCGCCAACGAGGAATTCATCGTCACCGGCTCCGGCATGCATGCCATCCAGATGGCCATCGATGCGGTGGCCGGCAAGGGCGACGAACTCGTCTACCTGTCGCCGGCATGGCCGAACTTCGCCGCCGCCGCCGGCATCGCGGGCGCCGTTCCAGTCGCGGTCACGCTCGATCAGTCGGGCAATGGCTGGTCTTGCGATGTCGACAAGATCGCAGCGGCGATCACGCCACGGACCAAGGCGCTGTTCGTCAACACGCCGTCCAACCCGACCGGCTGGACCGCCGACAAGGAGACGCTGCAGGCGATCCTCGATCTCGCCCGCGAAAGGGGCCTGTGGATCATCGCCGACGAGATCTACTCGCTGTTTCATTACGGCCATGGCCGCGCGCCGTCCTTCATCGACATCATGGCCGATGAGGATCGCATCCTGTTCGTCAATTCCTTTTCCAAGAACTGGGCGATGACCGGCTGGCGCATCGGCTGGATCAAGATCCATCCCGCCTTGCAGCAGGTGTTCGAGAACCTGGTCCAGTATTCGACTTCCGGCGTTGCGCAGTTCATGCAGCGCGGCGCCGTCGTCGCCCTCGACGAAGGCGACGCCTTCATCGTCGAGCAGGTGGAGCGGGCGAGGGCGGCGCGCGACCTGGTCTGCGGCATTCTCGCTACCACCGGCAGGGCGCGGTTCACAGTGCCGCAGGGCGCATTCTATTTGTTCTTTGCGGTCGACGGCATCACCGATTCCCGCGCTGCCGCCTTCGACATGCTCGACCGCGCCAATGTCGGCCTGGCGCCCGGCACCGCCTTCGGCCCCGGCGGCGAAGCCTTCCTCAGGCTGTGCTTCCACCGCCGCCTCGACCAGCTCGAGGAAGCGGCAAATAGGCTGGCGAAATGGATGAAGACTGTCTGAGCGACTTCGCTCTGACGACCAAATGGTTCTCGGCGTAGAGTTTTAAACGACCTTCAGCCGCCCGACTTCGGCACCAGCAGCGGAATGACGCGATCGCTTTTGGCGACCGACGGTCGGCCGGCGGACCCGTACGGAATCCCCAACGCGTCCCATGTCTCGACCAGTGCGTCCTGCAGCGACGCGATCAGCGCGTCCGAATGGAACGGTGTCGGCGTGATGCGCAGCCGCTCGGTGCCGCGCGGCACTGTCGGGTAGTTGATCGGCTGGATGTAGATGCCGTGCACACCGAGCAGGCGGTCGGTGGCCATCTTGCAGAGCTCGGGATCGCCGACCAGAAGCGGCACGATGTGGGTAGGCGACTCCATCACCGGCAGGCCGGCCGCGGCCAGCACTTGCTTGGTCCGTGTCGCCTGACGCAGCTGCGCATCGCGCTCGGCCTGCGAGCGCTTGAGATGGCGGATCGAGGTGGTTGCCGCGGCAGCGATCGCCGGCGGCAACGCCGTGGTGAAGATGAAGCCCGGCGCATAGGAGCGCACCGCGTCGATCACCGCAGTGTTGCCGGCGATGTAGCCGCCAAGCGTGCCGAACGCCTTGGCCAGTGTGCCCTCGATGATGTCGATGCGGTCGGCCAGCCCTTCGCGCTCGGTGATGCCGCCGCCGCGCGGCCCGTACATGCCGACGGCGTGGACCTCGTCGATGTAGGTCATGGCGTTGTAACGCTCGGCGAGATCGACGATCTGCTTGATCGGCGCGATGTCGCCGTCCATCGAATAGACGCTCTCGAAGACAATCAGCTTGGCGCGCTCGCGGCCGGCCGTCTGCAGCAGGCTTTCGAGATGCGCGACGTCGTTATGGCGGAAGATCTTCTTCTCGGCGCCCGAGCGCCGCACGCCCTCGATCATCGAAGCGTGGTTGAGCTCGTCCGAGATGATCAGGCAATTGGGAAGCAGCTTTGCAATGGTCGAGATCGACGCCTCGTTGGAAACGAAGCCGGAGGTGAAAACCAGTGCCGCTTCCTTGTCGTGCAGGTCGGCCAGCTCCAGTTCGAGCTCGACCAGCGGGTTGCTGGTGCCGGAGATGTTGCGGGTGCCGCCGGCCCCCGACCCCATCTTGCCTGCCGCCTTCTGGAACGCGGCAATGACGTCGGGATGCTGGCCCATGCCGAGATAGTCGTTGGAGCACCAGACGGTGATTTCCTCGGCGCGGCCATTGGCGCGCCAGATGGCGCGCGGGAATTTCCCGACGATACGCTCAAGGTCGGCGAAGACGCGGTAGCGACGCTCCGCATGGAGCTGGTCGATCGCTTCCTCGAAAAACCGCTGATAGTTCATGTCGCCTTCCCAGTTTTGCGCGGGATCATAGTCATTGGCCCATTCGTCGTCCACCTGGCCTTTTTGGTCAAAATGCCACGCCCCGAGCCTGTTCCTAACGACCACGGAACGTGGCCTATTCCCTTGATGTGGATCAATCTTGTTTCACGACAATGCCACGCGCCGATGAGACCGGTTACCGCAGGTTCTAATGGCCTGGCGGCAGGTTTTCCAGTAAGGCGGCGTTTGAGACAGTTCCGACAAATCATGAATAGCGAGGATGCGGATGACGGTTTTGGTGACAGGCGGGGCCGGCTATATCGGTAGCCATATGGTCTGGGAATTGCTGGACACGGGCGACAACGTCGTCGTCCTCGACCGGCTTTCCACCGGCTTTGAATGGGCGGTGGCCCCGGAAGCAAAGCTCGTCGTCGGCGACGTCGCCGACAGGGAACTGGTCGCCTCGATCATTCGCGACAATAAGGTCGACGCGATCATCCATTTCGCCGGCTCGATCGTGGTCCCCGAATCGGTCGCCGACCCGCTTGCCTATTACGAGAACAACACCTGCAAGACGCGCACCTTGATCGAGACCGCGGTGCGCGAAGGCGTGCCCAATTTCATCTTTTCCTCGACCGCCGCCGTCTATGGCGGCGCCGGCCTGGAGCCGGTGCGCGAGGATGCCCGGCTTGCGCCGGAATCGCCCTATGGCCTGTCCAAGCTGATGAGCGAATGGATGCTGCGCGACGCGGCAATTGCCCATGGGTTGCGCTATACGGCGCTGCGCTATTTCAACGTCGCCGGCGCCGATCCGAAGGGCCGCACCGGCCAGTCGACGCCCGGTGCCACGCATCTGATCAAGGTCGCTTGCGAGACGGCGCTCGGCAAGCGCCCCTTCATGCAGGTGTTCGGCACCGACTATCCGACGCCGGACGGTACCTGCATGCGCGACTATATCCACGTCAGCGACCTGGCGGCGGCGCATCGGCTGGCGCTTCAGCGGCTGCGTGCCGGCGGATCGAGCCTGGTCGCCAATTGTGGTTACAGCCACGGCTATTCGGTGCTCGAGGTCATCGACAGCGTCCGCCGCGTCTTCGGCCATGATTTCGAGGTACGGATGGGCGATCGCCGCGCCGGCGACGCCGCCGCGGTCGTCGCCAATTCGGAGCTGGCGCGCGGCGAGCTCGGCTGGACCCCGCAGCGCGACAACCTCGACCGGATCGTTGCCGATGCGCTTGCCTGGGAGCGCATCCTGACCAGCAAGAATTCGGCTCTGGGGTGAAGTGGGCTCTCCGCAAAGGTTGGTTCAGCGCGCTGGGGGCGGAATGAAAATCCTGGTGCTTGGGGCCGGCGTCGTCGGTACGGCGGCGGCCTATTATCTGGCCAGCGACGGCCATGAGGTGACGGTGATCGAGCGCCATCCGGCGGCAGCACGCGGCACCAGCCGGTCGAATGCCGGCCTTGTGTCGCCCGGGGATGCCACCGCCTGGGCCTCGCCAGCCGCGCTGAAGACGTTCCTGCGCGGCCTCTACAACCACGATCTCGGCATCAAGGTGCGGCTGCGCTTCGATCCGTATTTTTTCGCCTGGAGCCTGCGCTTCCTGCGCCAGTGCACGCATAAGCGCATGCGCGCCAACACCGACGTCAAGCTGCGTCTGGCGCTCTATTCGCGCGACTGCATCAACGCCGTCTCCGCCGAAACCGGCATCCACTATGACGAGCGCAAGAAAGGCATTCTGTATTTCTTCCGCTCGCAGCAGAGCTTTGATACCGGCACCGACAATTATCGTTATCTCGGCGAACACGGCCTGCCGATCGAGATCGTCGGCCGCGACCGGCTGGTCGAGCTCGAACCCGGCCTTGCCGGCGCCAAGGACAAGATAGCCGGCGGCGTCTATTCGCCGATCGACCAGACCGGCGACTCCAGCCAATTCACGCAGCGCCTCGCTGCCTATGCCGCCGAGAAACTCGGCGTCCAATTCCTCTACGGCACCACGGTCGAAGGCCTCGACATCGACGGCGACCGGGTGCGCGCCGTGATGACCTCGGCCGGCCCGGCGGCCGGTGACGCGGTGGTCATTTCCATGGGGCCTGAGAGCGGTCTGCTCGGCCGCCGCTACGGCATCGACCTGCCCGTCTATCCCGTGAAGGGCTACACCGTGACTGTTCCGCTGGAAGATGAAAGCAAGGGGCCGATCATGGGCGGCGCCGACGAGGACCGGCTGATCGGCTATTCCAGGCTGGGAAATCGGCTGCGGATGTCCTCGACGGCGGAGTTCACCGGGTTCGACCGCACGTTCAAGCCACGCGATTTCAACTCGATCCTGAACACCGGCAAGGACCTGTTCCCCGGCGCTTTCGACGAGAGCAAGGCTGAGCTCTGGGCTGGACTTCGCCCGATGATGCCGAACTCCGTGCCGGTCATCGGACGGGCGCGGTACGACAATCTCTACCTCGACACCGGCCACGGCCATCTCGGCTGGACCATGGCCTGCGGTTCGGGAAAATTCCTTGCCGACATAGTTGCCGGCCGCAAGCCGGAGATCGATCCGCAAGGGCTGGTCTACAGGAACTAGGCATCTCCAGACATCAGGGCGCCATGAGCTCGGCGGTCAGGCTCGTTCGTCGACCGCCGCACGCCACGAGCGCGCGTAGTTCGCCCAACTCGGATCGGCCGACGGTTCGGTCCTTTCGCCTCTGCCTTGCGGTGTCCCCTGGTCCGACGCCAGCAAGGCGGCGCCGATGCTGGTGCCTGTCGCAGCCCCGGAGGCAATGACGGCGCGCGCCGCCGCCGCAGCCAGCATGCGGGTGAACAGCCGGTTGCGGGCGAAGGGTCCTTCGACGATGGTGGGACCGTCCGCGCCGATCAGGTCGAGGCAGGTCGCGGTCATCAGCGCCAGGTAGAACGAGATGGCGACAAAGCGCTGGCCGACGCTCATACCGTCCGCGTTAAGCCATGATGCGGTATGATGCGGAAACGGCCCCGAACCCTGTTGGGTCGAGGGCAATAGGGACGTCTTGCGCGCTAGCACCGTGGCAACATCGTCTTCCGTCCAGTTCTCCGATTGGCCCTCGGTCAGCACGGAAAACTCGCGGCCACCCATGAAGCGCGCCGAGGGCACGGGATCGCCGAGCGCGTTGACATTGACAAGCGTGTCGCGTGCCGGGTCGAGCGCGACCTTGTTGCCGCCAATCGCCATCGACACCACCCAGGTGCCCGTCGAGACGACGGAGAAAGGCGGCTTGTCGGACAGGAGATGCGGCAGCAGCGAGGCGTTGGAATCGTGCAGGCCGCAAAACACCGGCGTTTGCGGGTCGAGGCCGGTTTGTCGGGCAAGGGCGGGCAGGATCGGCCCCAGGCGGTCCTTGGCCTGCCGCACCGGCGCCATTAGCCGGCGCCATCCCAGCCGGTCGACCAGCGACGAAAAATCCGCTTTCCACGGGTTCCACAGATCGGTGTGGCAGCCGAGCGAAGTCACCTCGCCGGCGGCGACGCCGGTCAGGCGCAAGGCCCAGTATTGCGGATACATCAGGATCGCGGCGGTTCTGGCGAAATCCGCCGGAAAGCGCTTCTGCTGCCAGAACAGCTGCGCGCCGAGATTGAGGCCGGCCGGCAGGCGCGGCGTGCCGGTCTCGAAGAATGCCGGACGGATCGTGTCATAGTCCCCGGCAAGGGCATCCGGCCCGTCGAATTCGTAATCGAGCACCGGCAGCGCCAGTTCGCCTGATGCATCGACCAGCACTCCCGTCGCGCCATGGGTGGTGATCGATATCGCGTCGACGGAATGCTCTCGATCGATCTCGGCCAGGCTGCCGAGGATGAACGACCACAGAAGCTCGACGTCATGATGCGGGTACGGCCCTTGTCGAACGGGCGCGTTGGCCACGCGCCGCAGCGCGACTTCGCTTGCTGCGGCAAGATCGACCAGCGCCACCTTGGCGTTGGTCTTGCCGATATCGATGACGGCGACGTGACGGGTCATTCCATATGGAACATTGTTTCCAGCGGCACCGCCACCGGCTCGTTGTTCGGCTTGGTCTCCATGATGTCCGCCATCTCGGCCCACCAGCGCTGCATCACCGGATGCTTCGGCAATTCGTCCATGCCATGGTCGTCACGGCGCCACAGCACGCCGAACAAGGTGTTGGTCTCTTCGTCGAGATGGATCGAGTAATCGGAGATACCGGCCTGCTTGAGCAGCGCGACCAGCGACGGCCAGATGTCGTCGTGGCGCCTCTTGTATTCGGCCTTCATGCCCGGATTGAGCTTCATCTTGAATGCGTATTTCTCCGGCATCAGGCAAAGCGCTCCCGCCGTACTCGCCGCCACAGGATCGGCAGCGCGATGACGATGATCAGCAGCAGGCCGATGAAGATCGACATAACGATCCCCGGCACGTTGAGCAGGCCGAGGCCGAAGGTCACCAGTCCCATGATGAAGGCGGCCAGCACCACACCCAGAATGCTGCCGGCGCCGCCCAGGATGCTGACGCCGCCGAGCACCACCATGGTGATGACTTCCAGCTCGTAGCCCTGTGCGATGGACGGCCGGGTCGAGCCGAGCCGCGATGTGATCAGCACCGAGGCGATTCCCGCCATCAGGCCGGTCAGGCAAAACAGGATGAATTTGATACGGCCGACGCGTACGCCGGAAAACTGCGCCGCGACCGGGTTGTTACCGATGGCAAAGACCCGGCGGCCGAAGCTCGTCCGGTGCAGAAGGAACCAGTAGACGACTGCCGCGATCAGGAAAAGCGTCAGTTCGAACGACACCACCCACCAGACATAGCCCTGGCCGAAGAAGGCGAAGCTCGCGGGATAGCCCTTGTAGGCCTGGTCGCCGAGGATGATGAAGGCGATGCCGCGAAACAGGCTCATCGTACCGATGGTGACGACGATCGACGGCAAGCCGAGCCTGGTGACGAGCAGTCCGTTGAAGGCGCCGCAGCCGAGCCCGACGACGAGGCCGATTGCCACCAGTTCAGGCATGCCGGCGCCGGCCTGCACCGCCATGCCCATCATTGTTGACGCCAGCGCGATGATGGCGGCCACCGACAGGTCGATTTCACCGGAGATGATCAGCAGCGCCATGGCCAGCGCGATCAGCGCCTTTTCCGTGAAGTTGAAGGTTAGGTCCGACAACGACCACGCGTCGAGGAAGTAGGGCGAGGCAAAGCTGTTGACGGCAAAGATGGCAACCGCAACGACGACCAGCAGCGCCTCCCATGAGAAGATCGCCGACGTCAGCGGCTTGTCGAGCCGGTCGGGAATATGGCGTGGGGCAGGGGTGTCGGTCATGCCGCTTCCGCCTTCTTGAGGATGATGCGGCCTTGCCGGCGTTCGCCGCGCGCGTTGAGCACCACGGCCAGGATGATGGCGCTGCCTGAAATCGCCATCTGCCAGAAGGGTGAGATGTTGATCACCGGCAGCGCGTTGGAGATGATGCCGAGGAACAGCGCGCCGAGCACCGCGCCGCCGACCGAACCGATGCCGCCGGCAATCGAAATGCCGCCGATGACGCAGGCGGCGATGATATTGAGCTCATAGCCATTCGCGACCTCGACCGAGGCGATGACGTAGCGCGAAATCCAGAGATAGCCGCAGAGGCCGCCGATCATCCCCGAAATGCAGAAGACGGTGAATTTCGTCCGGCCGACATCGATGCCGGCATAGACCGATGCGGTCGGGTTGACGCCGATGGCATAGATCGAGCGGCCGAGCGCGGTGCGCGTCATCACGAGGAAGAACAGCGCAATAACCAGCACGGCGATCCACGACAGTACCGGAATGCCGAGGAAAGCCGCGCGCTGCAACCCGATGAAATCAGCGCTCATCTGGTCGGCGTTGACCCAGGCGCCGCCTGAAATGACGAACGTGGCGCCGCGGTAGATGGTGAGGGTGCCGAGCGTTACCACGATCGAGGGAATGTTCAGCCGCCATACCAGCAGGCCGTTGATGGCGCCGAGCACCAGGCCGACCAGAAGTGCGATGACGATCAGCAGCGGGATCGGGATCGCCGGATGCGCGGCGTTCAGCATTGCCACCACCATGCCGGTGAAGCAGAGATTTGAAGCCATCGACAGGTCGATCGAGCGGGTCAGGATGACGACCATCTGGCCGAGCGCCAGGATCATCAGGATCGACGTGTCGTTGAACACCTGGCGCAGGTTGGCCGGATCGGCAAAACCTGGAAACCGCGTGGAGATCAGCCCGATCAGCACGACGATTGCCGCCAGCAGCCAGACCTCGCGGTATTTGAGAAGAGCCTTCATGCCGCGATCCCCGCTGCCGTCCTGACCAAGGTTTCGGCGTCGAGCCCTTTATTGTCGTAGACCGCGGCAATGCGGCCCTCGCGCATAACGACGACGCGGTCCGACATGCCGAGGATTTCCGGCAATTCGGACGACACCATGATCACCGACAGGCCTTGCGCGACGAGCTCGGCCATGAAGCCGTGCACGGCGGCCTTCGAGCCGATGTCGATGCCCTTGGTCGGCTCGTCCAGGATGATCACCTTGGGCGCGGTCGCCAGCCATTTGGCGATGACGATCTTCTGCTGGTTGCCGCCCGACAGCGTGCCGACGTCCTGGCTGAGCGAGGAGGCGCGCAGATCGAGCCGCTCGGTGTAGGAGCGGGCCAGCGCGAACTCTTCGGCCAGCCGCAATATGCCGGATTTGGATGTCCGTTTGAGCGAGGGCAGCGAGACATTCTGGAAGATCGGCAGGCCGATCACCACGCCTTGCTTGCCGCGCTCCTCCGGCACATAGACGATGCCGGCGTCGATCGAATCCGCCGCCGATTTCGGCGCGATTGCCTTACCCTCCAGCGTGATCGTGCCGCCGCTGGTGCGGGTGATGCCTGATATCGCCTGCATCACCTCGCTGCGCCCGGCGCCGACAAGGCCGTAGAAGCCGAGGATTTCGCCCCTGTGCAGCTCGAAGCCTATGTCGTCGAACTCGGTCGGGTGCGACAGGCCGGAGACGGCCAGCACCGGCGCGCCGATCTCGGCCTTGCGCTGCGGAAAGATGTGATCGACCGAGCGGCCGACCATCATGCGCACGATCTGGCTCTGGCCGGCGTCCTTGATCAGGCCTTCGCCGACCATCTCGCCGTCGCGGAACACGGTATAGCGGTCGGCGATGCGGTAGATCTCATCGAATTTGTGGCTGATGAACAGGATCGCCTTGCCGTCGCTCTTGAGGAATTCGATCAGCAGGAAAAGCTCTTCGATCTCCTTCATCGAAAGCGCTGCCGTCGGCTCGTCCATGATGACGATCCGCGCGTCGATGGACATGGCGCGGGCAACCGCGACTAGGTGCTTGTTGGCAATGCCGAGATCCTTCAGCCTGGCGTCGGCGTCGATATGGCCGGCGCCCATCGTGTCGAGCACCTCGCGGGCATTCTTGCGCATGGTGCGCCAGTCGATGGTTTTGAAACGCGTGCGCGGCGCATGGCCGAGGAAGATGTTTTCGGCCACCGTCAGGTCGTCGAACAGCACGGTTTCCTGGTGGATGGCGGTGATGCCGTGCCCGAACGCGGCGTGGGCGCTGGGCAGTGTGACCGGCTGGCCGTCGATGCTGATCGTGCCAGCATCCGGCTGGTAGATGCCGGTCATGATCTTGACCAGCGTCGACTTGCCGGCACCGTTTTCGCCGATCAGCGCGGTTACCTGGCCGGGATAGAGCGACAGGCCGACATTGTGCAGCGCCCGCACGCCGGGAAAGCTTTTCGAGATGCCGGACAGCGTCAGGCGCGGTCCGGATGACAAAGGCGCTTCATTTGCCACTTCGTGCTGGGCTGTCGTGTCCATAATCGTATCAAGCCCTGTAGCAAGGTTCGTTTGAAAGCGCGGCGGAACCTGAGCCCCGCCGCACCGTTTCGAAGGTTCCAGGATCAATAGATCTTGGAGAACTTTTCGATGTTCGACTTGTCGAACTGGAATGGCGGAGCCATCGCAGCCGAGTTGGTGTCGTCGAGCGTGACCTTGCCGACGCGGCCGATCGACAGCGTAGCACCGGGCTTGGCCTCTTCCTTCTTCACCGCCAGGTCGTGGGCGAGGTAGACGGCGGAGTAGCCGAGATCGATCGGGTTCCACAGCGCAACCGCCTGGCTGGCGCCATTGTCGATGAACTTCTTGAACTCCGACGGCAGCGCCAGGCCGGTGACGTTGACCTTGCCGATCAGGCCTTCATCGGTCACCACCTGCGCGGCGGCAACGACGCCGACCGTGGTCGGTGCGATGATCGCCTTGAGGTTCGGATAGGACTTCAGCAGGCCCTTGGCTTCGTCCGTGCTCTTGGCCGAGTCGTCGTCGCCATAGACGGTGGCGACGAGCTTGATCTTGGGGAACTTCTCCGGCAGCACCTTCTTGGCCGCGTCGATCCAGGCATTCTGGTTGGTCGCGGTCGAAGAAGCCGACAGGATGGCGACATCGCCGCCTTCCGGCAGGTAGTCGGCGGCCAGCTTGATGATGGTCTCACCGATCAGGTTGGTATCGGAGGGGTTGAGGTGAAGCTGGCGTCCTTCCGGCGCGACGCCTGAATCCCACGAGATGACGGTAATGCCGCGCTGCATCGCCTTCTTCAGCACTGGCACCAGCGCGTCGGCGTCGTTCGCCGAAATGGCGATGGCATTGACCTTCTGGGCGATCAGCGAATTGACCACTTCGATCTGCGCTTCGGCGGTCGCCTTGGTCGGGCCGGTGTAGATGATGTCGACATCGCCGAGCTCCTTGGCCGCCTCTTCGGCGCCCTTGTTGGCGGCGTCGAAGAAGCCGTTGCCGAGCGACTTCACCACCAGCGCGATCTTGACGTTTTCGGCGTAGGCGGCATTCACGAACATGGCGGCGGAGAACGCCGCCGTAACCATCAATTTCTTCAGAAAGCTCATCGAATATCCTCCCTTGAGCGTTGCATTCCATCACCGCTGCGGGCGTGAGTGGTTCTCAGGCCTGCAGCGAAGATTCTTCCTTGTTGGTTGCCGTTGTGCGGGCGATGATCAGCGTCACGCCGGCGGTCTCCAGCATCTTGGCTTCGCGGTCCTCGATGCCGTCGTCGGTGATCACCGTGGCGATGCGCGACAGGCCGCACAGGATCAGGCTCGAGCGTTTGCGGAACTTCGAGGAATCGACCAGCACCACCAATTCGTCTGCCTGGTCGATCAGTTTCTGCTCGGCCTGGATCAGCAGCGGGTCGCCTTCCATAAGACCGAGCGGCCCCAGCCCTTGCGCGCCCATGAACATGCGGCGCGCGTAGAAATTGCGCGTCACGTCATTGTCGAACGGCGACAGGATGATGTTCTGCTCGCGGTAGATGGTGCCGCCCGACAGCATCACCGTGTTCTTGGAGTGCCTGAGCAGGTGCTCCGCGATCGGGAAGGAATTGGTGAAGATCGGCATGCGGCGGCCGGTCAGGAAATGCACCATCTGGAAGGTGGTGGTGCCGCCATTGATGATGATCGGCTCGCCGTCCTTGCACAGATCCACGGCTTCCCGCGCGATTGCCCGCTTCTGCGAAGCGTTGATGGTCTCGTTGACGGAAAAGGGCCGGCCGGCAAGGCCGATGAACTGCGGCGGCGAAAGCGCCTCGGCGCCGCCGCGCACCCGGCGCAGCCGTTTTTGCACATGCAATGCCGCGATGTCGCGCCGGATCGTCGCCTCCGACGACTCCGTCAGGTCGACCATCTCCTGCACCGTCACCACAGGCTTTTCCTGGACGGCGGACAGAATGATCCTGTGGCGCTCTTTCTCGTGCATGGTTCCTCCCTGCCGGAGCATCTAGGCACCCAAAGCGCGCAGTGTCAATCATTTCCGATCAGATAATTTCATTGTGCAATGCAATATGATTGATGTTGATCGTTTGTGATTGACAAGACCGCCGCTTGCGTAGAAATTCGCACAAAAGGGACCCGCGCCGTTTGCGTGTCCCAAAGGGAGGATACCTATGCTCGACAAGCGCTCCGGCACGCGCCTCGCCAATCTTTGGGATGACGCAAAAGCGCAAGCAATGAGCGAGCCCGAACGTCTGGTCTATCGCTCGAATGTTCTTGGCTCCGACAAGCGCGTCACCAACTATGGCGGCGGCAACACCTCCTCCAAGATCTGGCAAAACGATCCGCTCACCGGCGAGAGCGTGGAAGTGCTGTGGGTCAAGGGCTCGGGCGGCGACAGCGCCTCGATCAAGCTCGACGGCTTCGCCACGCTCTACATGGACAAATTGCGCGCGCTGAAAGGTCTCTATCGCGGCCTCGAACATGAAGACGAGATGGTCGGCTATCTGCCCCATTGCACCTTCAACCTCAACCCGCGCGCGGCTTCCATCGACACGCCGCTGCATGCCTTCGTGCCGAAGCCCTATGTCGACCATATGCATCCCGATGCCATCATCGCCATTGCCGCCGCCAAGGATTCGCAGGCGCTGACCAAGGAAATCTTCGGCGACACGATCGGCTGGCTGCCATGGAAACGTCCGGGCTTCGAGCTCGGCCTATGGCTGGAGAAATTCTGCCGCGAAAACCCCGAAGCCAAGGGTGTCGTACTGGCCAGTCATGGCCTGTTCAGCTGGGGCGACACGCCGAAGGAATGCTACGAGACGACGATCTCGGTGATCAACCAGGCGATCGACTGGTTCGAGCGCAAGAGCCATGGCAAGCCGATTTTCGGCGGCGAAGTCGTCAAATCCCTCGATGCGCCTGCGCGTCGCGCCGTGGCCGCAAAACTGATGCCGAGGATCCGTGGCCTGATCTCGGAGAACAGCCACAAGCTCGGCCATTTCGACGATTCCCCTGCCGTGCTCGAATTCGTCAATTCCAGGGATTTGCGGCCGCTGGCGGCACTCGGCACGTCCTGCCCGGACCACTTCCTGCGCACCAAGATCCGGCCGCTGGTCATCGAGTTCGACCCCCAAAATCCCGACGTCGATGCCGTCATTGCCCGTCTTGCCGATGATGTGGCGGAGTATCGCGTCGGCTATCAGGCCTATTATGACCGCTGCAAGCACGCTGACTCGCCTCCGGTGCGCGACCCTAACGCGGTGGTCTATCTGATGCCGGGCGTCGGCATGTTCACCTTCGCCGGCGACAAGGCGACGGCGCGCATTTCGGGCGAATTCTACGTCAACGCCATCAACGTCATGCGCGGCGCCTCGACGGTCTCGACCTATGTCGGCCTGCCCGACCAGGAAGCCTTCGACATCGAATACTGGCTGCTCGAAGAGGCAAAGCTGCAGCGCCTGCCGAAACCAAAGGCTCTTGCCGGCCAGATTGCGCTGGTCACCGGCGGCGCCGGCGGCATCGGCCGGGCCACCGCCAACCGGCTGCTGCGCGAGGGCGCGTGCGTCGTGCTGGCCGATATCGACGAAGCAGCCCTTGCCAGCGCCAATGACGAGCTTGCCAAGGCCTATGGCAAGGATTTCGTGCGGCCCGTAGTCATCAACGTCACGTCCGAGGATCAGGTGATCTCCGGCTTTGCCGAAACGGCGGTCGAATTCGGCGGCATCGATATTCTGGTCTCCAATGCCGGCCTGGCCTCCTCGGCGCCGATCGAGGACACCACGCTGACGCTGTGGAACAAGAACATGGACATCCTGTCGACCGGCTATTTCCTGGTTTCGCGGGAGGCGTTCCGGCTGTTTCGGGCGCAGAAGATCGGCGGCAACGTCGTCTTCGTCGCCTCCAAGAATGGGCTTGCCGCATCGCCAAACGCCGCCGCCTATTGCACTGCCAAGGCCGCCGAAATCCATCTGGCACGCTGCCTGGCGCTGGAAGGCGCGGAAGCGCAGATCAGGGTCAATGTCGTCAACCCCGACGCTGTGCTGCGCGGCTCGAAGATCTGGACCGGCGAATGGAAGGAACAGCGCGCCGCCGCCTACAAGATGTCGACCGACGATCTCGAGGAGCACTACCGCTCGCGTTCGATGCTGAAGCGGTCGGTGTTCCCCGAAGACATCGCCGAGGCGATCTATTTCTTCGCCTCCGATATGTCGGCCAAATCGACCGGCAACATCATCAACGTCGACGCCGGTAACGCACAGAGCTTTACGCGATAAGCAGTCGTTTGAGGGTTGGCGCCGACGCCGGAGCTTTACCCTTCTCCCCGTCACCATACGGGGAGAAGGTGCCGGCAGGCGGATGAGGGGCAGCGCCAACCGAACGCATTTGGGAGGAAACTTTAGTGTCCGAAACCATCATCTCCGCCGATGTTGTCGAGAAAGACAATGCCGCGCGCAACGCCAATCTCAAGCGCGACTACGAGTCTCTCGGCGAGCGCCTCGACCGCCGCGGCATCGCCATCGACGCCATCCGCGACAAGGTCGAGAAATTCGCCGTCGCCATCCCGTCCTGGGGCGTCGGCACCGGCGGCACCCGCTTTGCCCGCTTTCCCGGCGCCGGAGAGCCGCGTGACATTTTCGACAAGATCGAGGACTGCGCCGTCATCCGGCAATTGACGCAGGCGACGCCGACCGTCTCGCTGCATATTCCCTGGGACAAGGCCGATCCGAACCGGCTGAAGCAGGCGGCATCCCGCTTCGGCCTCGGCTTCGACGCCATCAACTCCAACACCTTCTCCGACGCCAGGGACCAAAAACTTTCCTATAAATTCGGCTCGCTGTCGCATGCCGATGCAGCAACACGCCGGCAGGCGGTCGAGCACAATCTCGAATGCATCGAGATCGGCAGGACGCTGGGCTCCAAAGCGCTGACGGTATGGATCGGTGACGGCTCGAACTTTCCCGGCCAGGTCAATTTCGCCAAGGCATTCGAGCGCTATCTCGACGCGATGAAGGAGATCTATGCCGGACTGCCGGACGGCTGGAAACTGTTCACCGAGCACAAGATGTACGAGCCGGCCTTCTATTCGACCGTCGTGCAGGATTGGGGCACCAACTACATCATCGCCAAAGAGCTTGGCGACAAGGCGTTCTGTCTGGTCGACCTTGGCCATCACGCCCCCAACGTCAACATCGAGATGATCGTGTCGCGACTGATCCAGTTCAAGAAACTTGGCGGCTTCCATTTCAACGATTCGAAATACGGCGACGACGATCTCGACGCCGGCTCGATCGATCCCTACCGGCTGTTCCTCGTCTTCAATGAACTGGTCGATGCCGAGCTTTCAGGTGCAGAAGGGTTCGATCCGGCTCACATGCTCGACCAGAGCCACAACGTCACCGACCCGATCGAAAGCCTGATGCTGTCGGCAATTGAGGTGCAGCGCGCCTATGCTCAGGCGCTGCTGGTCGACCGCAAGGCGCTCGAAGGTTTCCAGGACGCCAATGACGCGCTGATGGCGACGCAGACGCTGAAGATAGCCTATCGCACCGACGTCGAGCCGATCCTTGCCATGGCGCGGCTGAAGACCGGCGGCGCCATCGATCCGGTCGCCGCCTACCGCGCCGCCGGCTACCGAGCGAAGGTCGCAGCCGAACGGCCGGCGGTGGCGAGCGTCGGCGGCGGGATTGTTTGATGTTGGGGGTGAAAATGAAAAACCCGCCACGAAGGGCGGGTCGTTGGAGCCAATTAGCACCACACTCAAATTAGTAGCATAGCTGCCGGCACAAAGCAAGAACAAAATTGCTGTAACGTGAAAATTCTGGGAGCCGCGATGAAGCGTGGCCTTGTTTCCAACGCTGCGGCGCTCAGAAGTAACGGCATGGATCCTAGGGTCTCCGCGACGTCGCTTCGCTCCTGCTCCGCCCTAGGATGACGAAGGCGTGAGGGCCTACAGCTAATCGCAGATGTTGGGGATTGGCGGCTGATGGCAATGGCAAACGTTGCAGGCTGGCGGCTGCTGGCAAATCGCAAACTTTCGGGATTAGCCGATCCCTCCCTCCCTTCGTCATCCTAGGGCGGAGCAGGAGCGAAGCGACGTAGCGGAGACCCTAGGATCCATGCCGTTGCAGTCGCCGAAGATTGCAACGGCGGTTGCGAGGCGAACCGGCACAGGCGTGCGAACCCTCCCGATTCTTTCGATCTTCGCAGTAGACTCAACCGCTCCAAGCGCGTTTCCTAGGCCTACCCCACGCCTCGGAGTACGGCCATGCACAACACCCGCCGAACCCTAATCGCCGTAAGCCTTTCCCTCACCCTGACCTTCGTACCCTTCCTCGCCTATGCCGCCTCGCCGCAGCCGGCGAAGGGCGAGCACGGCATGGTGGTGACCGCCCAGCACCTTGCGTCTGAGGTCGGCGTCGAGGTGCTGAAGCAGGGCGGCAACGCGGTCGATGCCGCCGTCGCCGTCGGCTATGCGCTGGCCGTGGTCTATCCGACCGCCGGCAATATCGGCGGTGGCGGCTTCATGACCATCCGCTTCAAGGACGGCCGCTCGACCTTCCTCGATTTTCGCGAGCGCGCGCCGCTGGCCGCGACCAAAACCATGTATCTCGACAAGGACGGCAAGCCGGTAAAAGGCGCCAGTCTCGACGGCTATCTGGCGGTCGGCGTGCCGGGCTCGGTCGCTGGTTTCGAAATGGCGCGGGAGAAATACGGCACGCTGTCGCGGCAGGACTTGCTGGCGCCGGCCATCCGCTTTGCCAAAGAAGGCTTCGTGCTGGAGCAGGGCGATGCGGCCTCGCTCCAGGGCGGCGCGGAGCGGTTGGCCAGGGACCCAGCGGCGGCGGCCATTTTCCTCAAGCCGGACGGCAAGCCTTATGCTGTCGGCGAGCGCCTTGTTCAGCCCGATCTCGCGGCTTCGCTTGCCGCCATTTCCGAACGCGGGGCGGATGCCTTCTACAAAGGCGCGACCGCCGACGCCATCGTCAAGGCGAGTGGCGAGAAGGGCGGCATTCTGGCCAGGGCTGATTTCGAAAACTATGCGGTGCGCGAGCTCAAGCCGGCGACCTGCAATTACCGCGGCTACGAGATCATTTCCTCGCCGCCGCCGAGCTCCGGCGGCGTCATCATCTGCGAGATCCTCAACGTGCTTGAGTTCTATCCGTTGTCCTATCTCGGCGCCGGTTCGGCCGAGACGGTTCACGTCATGGTCGAGGCGATGCGCCACGCCTATGTCGACCGCAATTCGGCGCTCGGCGATCCCGGCTTCATCGACAATCCGGTCGCAAAACTGCTCGACAAGAATTACGCCAGGGAAATTCGCGAAAAGATCGATCCGTTCCGGGCCGGCGTCTCGCAGGAATTGATGCCGAAGGGCTTTGGCGAGAGCAACGAGACGACGCATTTTTCGATCATCGACAATGACGGCAATGCCGTCGCGGTAACCTACACGCTGAACGGCTCTTTCGGCGCCGGCGTTGTCGCCGCCGGCACCGGCATCCTGCTCAACAACGAGATGGACGATTTCACCCAGAAACCCGGCGTGCCCAATCTCTATGGCCTCGTCCAGGGCGAGGCGAATGCGATTGCGCCGAAAAAGACGCCGCTGTCGTCGATGAGCCCCACCATCCTCGCCAAAGACGGCAAGCCGTTCATGGTCATCGGCAGCCCCGGCGGTTCACGCATCATCACCATCACGCTGGAGGCGATCGTCAACGTCGTCGATCACGGCATGAACATCCAGGAGGCCATCGACGCACCGCGCATCCATCACCAGTGGCTGCCTGACACGGTCTATATCGAACCCTTCGGCCTGTCGCCCGATACCGAAAAGCTGCTTACCGGCATGGGCTACCGCCTCGATCTTGCCGACACGACCTGGGGCCAGGCGGCCGGCATCCTGGTCGGCGGCAAGAGCCTGGCGGAAATCGAGAAGGGTGGCGGCGCCCGCTACAATGGCGCCATCGACAGCCGCGCCGCAGCCGGCAAGGCTATCGGGTATTAAACCCCAAAAAGTGGGAACCGGTTTTCGGATAAGATCATGGTCAACAAGAAGATTGCGCCTTGCTTCAGGTGACCAGCGCGATCGTCGACGCTATCAGCATCAGCGCCGCGATGCCGACGAACAGGGCGTAGATGCGCGGCCGGTCGAGCAGAAGTGCATTGCCGGATATCCATGCCGCGGTGGCGCCACCAAGCGCGAAAAAGAAGGTGCTGCGGCGCCCGAAGCTCAAGCCGGCAGCCATCAGGCCACCGATGATCAGGGCGCCGAACACGATGATCACGGCGACTGCGTATTTTTCGAAATCGTTGCTGCCGGCGCTCGGGCCGATTGCGTTCAACCTCGACAGATCGTCCGGATCGAACGGGCTGGTCGACCCATATTCGTCTTGACCGACAGGCTCATGCATTATTCGTTCTCCGCAAACCGACAGCAAATCATCAAGCCTCGCCGAGCGCAACCGCTCGCCGAATGTGATCGGCACGGTGTTCAACACTTTCTGGCGGCGGCTTGCCAGAGATTTTTGAATTCGCGCTTGGATCGCCGCCCCGCTGCGCGGCCTGGTCAAGCGCTTTGCCCGAGCTGAATCTTCATGCCGCCCTGGCCAAAGACCGCGTCGCCTGAACGGAAGCCCCAAGCACCGCCTGTGCGGTGTCGGCCTGCCTTTCATCGACATGCGCCAGCACCAGGATCACACCTTGTGCGGCATCCGGCTGGCCTAGCTGCTTGCCGGTACCGGACAATGTGTCGAAAAGTCTGCCGGCAACGCAGCCCAAGGCTGCACCGACGAAGGCCGATGCCAGCCATCCCGCGCCGAGGGGATCGATGCCGGGGATATCAAAGGCGCCGAGGCCGGCCAACAAACCCGCCGCCGCGCCAAGGGCGGCACCGGTGCCTGGACCGCGCAAGACGGCGCCGATTTCGTCATCGTAGGGTCCGATGACACTGATTTCGTGGCGGGCGATCCCTGCCGCCTGAAGTGCTTCGACGGCTCGCGCCGCCTGGTCATGGGAATCAAAAAGTCTGCTGATTGTTCGCATTGAAACTGCCTGTGAGGCCCCCCGGCCCTCGACGGTACGGCGGGTTCCTGCTGAGCGACGACGCCGAGGAACCGCCTAACGCATACGTCGCCCCCCCCGCCATTTCGGGCGGCGGGCGGCTACAGGCCCCGCGTTGACGGCACACGCATGTCTTTGACCGCATTGGCGGGGCGGGGGGGGCCCCCCCGGGGGGGGTTGGGACG
>NZ_JAMYUM010000033.1:0-51210 GCF_040322975.1 Mesorhizobium sp. M0074 | reverse complement strand
CTCATCCCCAGCCTCCGTTCGCTGAAGATCAAACCGGACAACTCGTCTGCTACCTAACCCGGACAACTCATCTGCTTACGACAGCCAGGTGTCGGACCCCTTTCCCATTCGAGGCGCAAGTGGGATCGTTGTGCAGATCTGCGATTTAGTTGATCTCCTTCACGACCACCAGAATGAGAACAGTCACGATTGTTCCATGGTGGCGCAATGGCAACGACCCGACTCTGATCTCTCTGCCCAAGTGAAATACTTTCCAAAGAAGTCTCGCACCGAATTCTGCAAGTCTTTCTATCTCACAGTACGTCCTGCCGCTTTTGACAACTCCTTCCGCTTGCATATCTCGACACTCGGTCTTTCTTCGTTGTTCGGGTCATCAGATCGGAGACACGACAAGTGCCGGCAACCAAGATTTTGTGGGGACAGGTCCTCACCACCCTTGGGTTCGTCCTCGTGACAACATGGGCAGCGACACAATGGACGGCATGGCGGCTCGGCTTTCAGAGCCAACTCGGTCCGTCCTGGTTCGAACTGGCGGGACAGCCCATTTATCCCCCGCCGGCATTTTTCTGGTGGTGGTTTTTCTATGACGCCTACGCGCCGAAGGTCTTTGTTGAGGGCGCGGCGATTGCGGCAAGCGGCAGCCTGATGGCGATCGCCACCGCGATCGGGATGTCGGTATGGCGCGCGCGCGAGGCAAAGGACTCCGCGACCTATGGCTCGGCACGCTGGGCGACGCGAGCCGAAATCAGAGCCGCAGGCATAGTCGGTCCTGATGGCGTGGTGCTCGGCAAGCTCGACCACGACTATCTACGCCATGACGGTCCCGAACACGTGCTGTGTTTTGCGCCGACCCGAAGCGGCAAGGGTGTTGGCTTGGTCGTGCCGTCGCTGCTGACTTGGCCGGGTTCGGCAATTGTCCACGACATCAAAGGCGAAAACTGGGAACTGACGGCCGGATGGCGCGCACATTTCGGCCGGGTGCTTCTGTTCGATCCGACCAATGCCGCATCCGCGGCCTATAACCCTCTGCTGGAAGTGCGACGAGGCGAGCGGGAAGTTCGAGATGTGCAGAACGTGGCGGATGTCCTGGTCGACCCGGAAGGCACATTGGAACGCCGCAACCACTGGGAGAAGACCAGCCATGCGCTGCTGGTCGGCGCCATACTGCATGTGCTCTATGCGGAGAAAGACAAGACCCTTGCCGGTGTGGCGAACTTCCTCTCCGATCCACAGAGGCCAATCGAGACGACGTTGCGCGCCATGATGCTGACCCGGCATTTGGGCGATGCCGTCCCGCACCCGGTCGTCGCGTCGGCTGCCCGAGAACTGCTCAACAAATCCGAAAACGAGCGCTCCGGCGTGCTCTCGACGGCCATGAGTTTTCTGGGCCTCTACCGCGATCCGGTTGTGGCCAAGGTGACGTCATGTTGCCACTGGCGGATCGCCGACCTTGTCGAGGAGAAACGGCCGACGACCCTCTATTTGGTCGTGCCGCCATCGGATATCAGCCGCACAAAGCCGCTAATCCGCCTCGTGCTTAACCAGATCGGCCGCCGACTGACGGAAGATCTCCATGCGAAGGATCATCGACAGCGTCTGTTGATGATGCTCGACGAGTTCCCGGCGCTCGGCCGGCTTGATTTCTTCGAAAGCGCGCTGGCCTTCATGGCCGGCTATGGCATCAAGTCGTTCCTGATCGCACAATCACTCAATCAGATCGAGAAGGCCTACGGACCGAACAATTCCATCCTTGACAATTGTCACGTACGGGTAAGCTTCGCCACCAATGACGAGCGGACAGCCAAGCGCGTCTCAGACTCTTTGGGGACCGCGACCGAGTTGCGCGCCATGAAAAACTATGCCGGCCACAGATTGTCGCCCTGGCTCGGGCATCTGATGGTGTCGCGGCAGGAAACGGCGCGCGCTCTGATGACGCCGGGCGAGATCATGCAGCTGCCGCCCACCGACGCAATCGTCATGATCTCGGGCCAGTTCCCAATCCGAGCGAAGAAGGCACGCTACTTCGCCGATCAGCGGCTTGCCGAGCGTGTCCTGCCGCCACCGAAAGCCGGAGAGAGCTTGAAAGCCGAACGCTCTGACGACTGGACCGGAACGACGGTTCTCATGAAGCAGGAGGGCAATTCTCAAGAAGCGAGGTCCGTCACGGATCAGCAGGACGACGATCCGGCCAATGGCGGCATCCGCCGCCAGCCCGAGCTTCCCGAACACGAGGACATCGCACCGGAGCGAACAACACAGCGCGACGATGAGTTCGATCTTGACCGGGACGAGCCCGACAATGACGCCATGCGCCGTCGTGGTGTCGATCAGGCTATGAGGCGCGCAGCACGTCAGGCCGCTCTTGACCCCAGTGATGGCATTGAGCTTTGAGCCCATGAAGAACGCGAAGAAAAAACGTCTGTCTGCCTATCTTGATCCTGACGTGATGAACGGACTGGCCGATTACGCTGGGCGGCGCGAGGTCTCGCTGTCACTGGTCGCCGAGGCTGCGCTCGCATCGTTTCTGTCGCCGGATGCCGAAGAGCGGAAGCAAGCGGCGATAACTCGCCGCCTCGACCAGATCGATCGACGCGTGCAGCGTGTCGAGCGTGACGTCGGAATTGCTATTGAGACGCTAGCATTGTTCGTCCGGTTTTGGCTCAACTCGACCCCAGCCTTGCCGGAATCCGCTCAGGCCGAAGCCCGCGCGAAGGGTTTGCAGCGTTATGACAATTTCGTCGATGCGCTCGGTCGCCGGCTCAGCAAAGGACCAAGGCTGAGGCAAGAAATAGCCGACGATGTCCCGCCAGCGCCGCCAGCGACTGGATGAGCTGCCGGCAAGACAGGCGCTTCAACAGCCCAACCCCAGTGCCCGATTTCGGAGCTATTTTGCGCAGTTGATGCCCATCAGATCACCGTTCATCGGAGCGGCGGGCCTCGGCAAGGGTTATTGCCACCGAAACCGGACATCGGGCCACGATCGATGCCCAGGGCTTCTTCTTAGGCGCAGTAACTTTGAAACAAATCCTGCCGGCAGGCGTTCCAGCATGGCGGGCGGCGTTGCCGGAGGACCCAATGCCCGACGAATACAATGACATCGTCATCCCCCAAGACCACGATGCATCGCCGCTTCGGGAGGAGGAGTATTTCGTCGTCTGCCCGGCGTGCGGCCAGGCGTTGGACATCAGGTGTATGGCAGAGGCGCTTCATTCACAACGAGCTGGGCCACGAGCCCTACGACCTTCACTCGTAGTCGGCAGTTACCGACGACCCTCGACGAACGTCCAGCCTGGTCGAGACCAACACCGAGGGTAAGTTCTCGCTCATCTGCCCCGGCGTTGCCGTGTGATCGGCTTACAACGATTCTCCGTCGCAAGGGCGGAGCTTCGCCAGCACGCTATGTCGTGACAGACACCTTGCGGCCTTTCAGCGACGACTTGATTGCCGTTGCGGTTGTTGTCGATGCGGTCGCGGCCGTCACCGACCGGGTTGTTAACCCAGGGGAGGGCGCTTACTCCACCGCAACCATGTCGCCCAGTTCCGTCGCGACGCTCCGAAGCAGACCTATTGCCGGCATCGGGGCCCGGGACGAACATGTGATCTCCATAATGGGTACGAGCCGGAGCCCATCGCGATTGAAACTGCTGACCGGCGATCAGGCGCTCGTTGCACAGAAAGGTTACGATCAATCGCGATGCCCGCGCTGCCTTCACCCGAAATGTGCTGGGCATCTCCTTCCACAGCGCACACGTGAGACACGTCCTGGACGGGCGCGCCGCCTGTTGCCGAGAGCGACGATCGCGAATCCGAACGCTGGACGGCAGGTGAGGCGCGGTTGCGACTTGCTTCACCAGTAATCTCGAAGACGCCAGGGACGCACTACGCTGGACGCGTGCCCTAGCCGTCGAGCTCCCATTTATCCGTTCGTCCGCTCCATATCCGGCTGGACCGCGCCGCACCCTTGGGCTGTCCAAAGGCGTTGGCATCTTCCCTACGCCGACACCGGCCGTTGTATCGCCGGAGCGTCAACCCGCTGAAGTCCGGCGGTGCTTTCTCAGCCGAGTGATCGCCGACTTGTCGACCGTGATCACCCCGCCGCAGTCAATCCGCACAGAGAGTTTGTTCGCCCGGCAATCGATGCGGGTGACATCCCCAACAAGAACCACTCGGTCGCCGGCCCGGACTTTGGGTGGCGGATCAATCGTATAAGGATGGTCATACGAAGGAATGCTCACCCTGGCGCGCCCGCTGGGGAGAATCGTGATGACGGTACCTGCCAGCGCAACCTCATCGCCGACCTCAAATTCGCGAGGCATGTTAACGTGCAGCATGGTCTTCCTCCCGATGCTTTCCAAATTGATGCTTTGCTAATGCCCGGCCAACCAGGTTGGTTGCTTGCAATCGGCTTCGTACGGTTCCGCACAATGCCAAGCTGGGGTATGCACTCCCAGTTGGCCTCGGATCGGCATTGTGTGCGTCGAATTCTGCAGAAATGGCTTTACATTCAGCGATGACCTTGGCGCGCCCAGGCCCGTGTTAGCGGAACGGCGAACTTCCTCTCGGTCGGCGATGGCCATAAACGCGGAGCGTGGAGCGAAAATGGATCCTTCGCCTTCGGGTACTTCGTCCGGTAAATTCGAAGAACGCCGACGCTGGCTTCAGCTGCCACGCGGGTTATTGGAGCCAGATCATTGATGCGGGTGTCGCGCGCCTACGGCAGGTCAAGTTCGGTTTCATTCGTCCCGATCTTCAAGGCAGCGACGCCATCATCCGGCAATGTTCAGCCAGCTCATATGTTGTTCGCAATTGCTGCACATGGAAGGTTCCGATCGGTTGACATTTCAACACTAGAGCAACCGGACAGACGTTGGAAGCGGCCCAAGCCTTGCCCTTCTTCGGGCCACGCTTCGAGCTTTTTGGCGAGCTATCCTGAGTTCGGGCAGCGTTGGTTGCCACCAGCCTCGTTGCCGTTCCGCTAACTCGGCAGCACGCCGAGCGGGCCATGTTCTAATCAATTCAGCCAACGTCGCCGGACGCCATCTGCCCCAGACATGGTCGACGTTCGCCTCGATCAAATGCGGATAGAACGCTGCTAACTCCGAGGCGTTGACGAGTTCACCCGAAATCTCGGTGAAGACCACGATGCCGTATTGCTCCGTCGCCACGGCACGGCCAAGCCGGGGTAAATCGTCAGGGGGCAGTGGATAGCGACGTCGCCTGCGTTCGGCATACCGCAATCTAGCGGCTTTATATTCCTCGGAGTCTTTGGATGCTTCCCGTCGCCGTTTCCTCTCCTCCGGTTCTGCGCGGCGTGCGGCCCTTTCGATACTTGGCCAATGGCGCCTCAACTCCTCGTAGGAGCGGAAAGGCACCCTCCAGGCCCGCAGTTCGTCGTCCCAGCTCGCCCATGGAACGGCTCGCAGTTCTTCGAGAACCGTCCGCGAATATGGCGTGCGGATGCGCAGGTCGTCCGCGACTTCCAGATACCGGCTCGACAGGGGATCGAAGGCGAAGGCATCCCGTCCCTTGCTGTCATCATGTGCTACTCGTAGATCCGCCTCTTGCGCCTGCCAGCGCTGGATGCGCCGCGCGGCAGTCTTTCCCGGCACGAACCAGCTTTTGCGCTCGTAACTCCACCTGGCGCGCGGAAATGCCTGTCGAAACCGCTCAACCGCCGCGCGATCGTACGGAAAGCGCGCTTCGGCTCCAGGAGCTGGCTGCGGTGCAGCAGGGGCGTCGGATTTTTCCATCAGATTGCGAAGCACAGCACTGCTCGCAAACAACGTGGTGCAGTTCATTTGGGTCCAAGAGCACCAGAACGTATGGTCAGAGCCGCTAGGGGCAGCCAATGAGGCGATCGGTGAAACTGCTGAATGCTAGCGTGGGAAAGCTTCGCCGCGCCGGACCGTTTATTCTGCTCCAGGAGAGGTCCATTCATGCCCAGACTAGATGCAAAACCCCATTGCCAAACGGCCAACGAGCCCTCGTTCGCGTCCCCTGAAAGCGAGGAGACGGAAGTGAACCACATCGTCGAAACGCAAGTGTATCGCCAGCCCAGGCGCGGGAGCTTGTGCGGCGCCACGGAAACGACTGGCGTAAGATCGATAATGCCGCCAAGTCTTACAAGGACGACAGCTAAGCACTTCCAAGCCGGGGGAAAGGGAGCTTTGTCACGACATCCGCGGAGTTGCAAATCGAGCGGATCGGCTTGAGGTGACGAATGACCACCATCGCCATGTTGGTAGCTTTCTCAGACCGTTCGCACCGGCCCGGTCTGGGGATCGAATAAAACCAGCGAAGGCCGCGTTCGAGCGGCGCTTTTGCTTCGACTGCGCTGCCGTAGAAAAGCCGCTCCGTCGTAATATTGTTAATTAATACAGTTACTTCAACAGTCGCAGTGGAATCACGTGAGAGCTGTTGCAATCGGGCGCTCCGCCGCCTATTCTGTCTTGCAACAGCTCTGAGCTAAACGTATGGTAACTGTTGAATTGATTGATTTTGTTGAATTAAATAACGATCAACGTCGGGAAAAGGTCAATTCCGACCAACGTTTCATTGCGCTCCAAGAGGCCCAAAGGAAGGCGAAGAGCTTTCGGGGATCCCTCGTCTGGCACACCGTGAACGGCATCGACCATTTGATGCGAAGCTACTACGACGCCGCTGGCGTACGACACCAAAAGGCAGAGGGTCGGCGCTCGCCGGCGAGCGAAGCTGTCAAGGCGAATTGGGAAGCAGCTCGCGCGTTCGCCCAAGAAACGCTCTCTGCGCGACAGGAGCAGATGGAGCGCCAATCTGCTGTCAATCGCGCGCTCCGGCTTGGGCGTGTTCCCCTGATCGCCGCAAGAATTATCAGAGCAATCGATAACGCCGGTCTTCTCGGGGAAGGCATTCGTATTGCAGGCACGAATGCGATCTACGCCTATGAGGCGGCGGCCGGAGTGTTCGTGGATCCCGGAATCACATCGACGCAAGATATCGATCTCCTCATGGACTCGCGCCAGTCCCTCAGGATCATGTCTGGCGCCAACGTCGAAGATGGAGCGCTCATCAACCTTTTGCGCAAGGTTGATCGGTCTTTCGAGCGTTCATCCGCCACATTCCGCGCGGTGAACCGCGACGGATATCTCGTCGATCTGATCAAACCGCTCGCAAACCCGGCGTGGAAGCCGAGCCGGGAAACTATCGGGAAGGCTGACGACGAATTGGTGGCCGCCGAGATCGCCGGCCTGGCATGGTTGGAAAATGCCCCTGCTTTCGAAGCAATCGCCATCGATGAAAAAGGCGGACCGTTACGGCTCGTGGCACCCGATCCGCGTATTTTTGCCGCTCACAAATTCTGGGTCTCAAAACGAGCTGATCGCGAGCCAATCAAGCGCCGTCGCGACCTGGCCCAAGCGCAAGTGGTTGCCCGGCTGACGACGCAGTATCTCGAGCATCTCCCCTACGAAGCAAGCGAGCTTCGGGTCCTCCCAAGGGCCGTTTTCGACGAGGCCCATCATTTGTTCGCACAACCAGCGTCGCGGCCGTGAATGTCTGAGCAACATGTTTGCCGGCTGGATTGGCCCTCAACTTCCAACCGATCGAAGACGCGGCCCAGCAGCGCCAGATCGGAGGGACGAAAGACGCCAGCTTGCCCTGCTTTGGGACCAATTGGCACGACACCCCTTGATGCAGGCCCAGCCGACAGGATCGAAACTAATTGGCGCTATTACAGGGTTCAAGCTGGAGACAGCCGGTGATCCTAGAGTCTCGTGCTCATGCCGGTTCGATATTCGTTTGGAAGAAGTCTTTGCCGATGAAAAGCAGCGGTTCGTCTGCACGCTTTGCCAAAGCATAGGACAGGAAATCGGCAAAATTCAGCGCCGCCGGGTGGTGGCCTTTGCCGTAGGTCAGCCAACCCTGGGTCGCCAGATCAACCAATTCGGAGTCGACAGGAATGATGTCGGCCTCGATTTTGCGCAGCCAAAGATCGATCTCGGCCAATCTCGTGTTCGCCGCGCCTGCTGACCAGCACCATGCGTGCCTCGGGCACCCCGGTTGCCGGGACCCGTCGGATTGGGTCGGGAGACCAGCGCTCGTTCCAGCCTTGCTGCCTCAGGCTCGCTCCGAAGGATCGCTACAACAGCTGAGGTATCGATCACCATCAGTTAGGGATTCCATGCTCGTCATACCCGATGATCTCCTCGTCGCTGCGAGTATCCAGTTCAGGCAATCGTGCCACTCTTTCTCGGATGGCGCGCAATTCTGCCAGCAGACGCTCCTGAGCGGTCTCTCCAAAGCCCAAGCGATGCAAGCGCTTGATGGATGGCTGCTGTCTTACTGATACCCTGGCGGCGTGCGAGTTCATCGGCGAGAGCAACGGTGGCCGGATTTTTGATATTCAGGGACACGAGAAACTTCAAAAATCAACCTTTCTGGCAATTTCCACCATAGTTCTCTAGGCTCTTCAACATACCTGCTAGCCTCGCCTACACCCGCGCCGGATTGATCATGACAATCGCCAGGCCGTTGCCTGCCAAGGCGGCGACCGCCAGTCTCTCGAAGCTGCCTGTCGACTCCAATCCGACAACGGCCGGCGAAAGGGCTGCCAATCGCCGAACCAGAGCCTCCACCCCGGCATGGTCATACCCACCGAGAACGCCTCGCCGGACGGCAAAACATGCACGTCGAGCCGATCCTTGGAACGTCGATGCCAATAATGACTTCCCAATCGGGCTTCGCTTGCGGCCCTAGATATAGCCGGCTGTTCTGCTGGAGCGGAGATAGCCAGTCGGGCACCGGTTGCTGAGCTATCGCGGTCGCCGCACCGCATTTCGCAAGTCTCTGCACGTCATGCCACGATCGCCGGTTTTGCTTGTTGCAAGGCCAGCGCTCCTGCCTTTTCTAATGATCCCCGACCGCGCCACGAATCAGTTCGTGGCGAGAAACGGGGACCCCGCATGGCGACCAACCATCATGCCAGCAAGGGAGCGGTGTCGCGCGGCACGCGCATGCTGCGCACCGCCCTCGGCCCGGCCATCGCAGGCTTCCTTGACGATCCAGCCATTGTCGAGGTGATGCTCAATCCCGACGGTCGCCTGTGGGTTGATCGTCTCAGCGAAGGACTCGTTGCAAGCAATGAAATACTGATCGCGGCCGACGGCGAACGGATCGTCAGGCTGGTCGCGCACCATGTCGGTGCGGAGGTGCATTCGGGCTCGCCGCGCGTTTCGGCCGAACTGCCCGGGACCGGCGAACGGTTCGAGGGTCTGTTGCCGCCTGTTGTCACGGCGCCAACCTTCGCCATCCGCAAGCCGGCAGTCGCGGTGTTCACGCTTCAAGACTATGTCGCCGCCGGCATCATGACCGAAGCCCAGGCTGGCGTCCTGCAGCTTGCCGTGAAGACACGGAAGAACGTGCTGGTGGCCGGCGGCACGTCGACGGGCAAGACCACGCTCGTGAACGCGTTGCTGGCGGAGGTCGCTAAAACCGCCGACCGCGTCGTGCTGATCGAGGATACGCGAGAGCTGCAGTGTGCTGCGCCCAATCTTGTGGCGCTGCGCACCAAGGACGGTGTCGCCTCGCTTTCCGATCTGGTGAAGTCGTCGTTACGCCTTCGGCCCGATCGCATTCCGATCGGCGAGGTACGCGGTGCGGAAGCGCTCGATCTGTTGAAGGCCTGGGGCACTGGCCATCCCGGCGGCATCGGCACCATCCACGCCAATTCTGCCATTGGCGCACTGCGGCGACTGGAGCAGCTCGTGCAGGAGGTGGTCATTACGGTTCCGCGCGCACTGATTGGCGAAACCATAGATCTCATCGCAGTTCTCGCTGGCCGCGGCTCAGCGCGCCGGCTCGTCCAGATCGCCCTGGTCGACGGGCTCGATCCGGCCACCGGCGACTACCGCACCCTGGAAGCAAATTTCGAGACCACAACGACCATGAATCGCCACTCTCCCTATGGAGCTTCAGAATGACCCAGATCCGCTTCAATTCATCGGCTATCCGCAAACTTGCCGTGGAGCTGTCGTATGCGGCGACCGCCGCGATCATAACGACTGCGCCCGCCCATGCTGCCGGTTCCTCCATGCCCTGGGAGGAGCCGCTTCAGCAAATCCTTGAGTCAATCGAGGGGCCAGTCGCCAAGATCGTGGCGGTGATCATCATCATCATCACCGGTTTGTCGCTCGCCTTCGGCGACACGTCAGGCGGATTTCGCCGGCTGATCCAGATCGTCTTCGGGCTGTCGATCGCTTTCGCGGCAAGTTCGTTCTTCCTGTCCTTTTTCTCCTTCGGCGGCGGAGCGCTGATCTGATGGAGGAGGAAGTCCGCGGGTTTTTCGCGCCGGTGCATCGTGCGCTCACCGAACCGATCCTGCTCGGCGGCGCGCCGCGTGCGGTCGCCATCGCCAACGGCACGCTGGCCTGCGCGATCGGATTGGGGCTTCGCTTGTGGATCGCGGGGCTCATCATCTGGGCGGTCGGGCATTTCGCGGCCGTCTGGGCGGCAAGGCGCGATGCGCAGTTCGTCGACGTGGTTCGCCGGCACCTTCGCTATCCCTCGCACTTCGGCTGTTGAGGTCCTCATCATGATGAACCTCGCGGAATACCGAAAGAACGGCGCCAGCCTCATCGACTATCTGCCGTGGGCTGCCCTGGCGGCGCCGGGCGTGGTGCTCAACAGGATGGCAGTTTTCAAAGGACGGCGCGTTTTCGCGGGCCGGATCTGGACTCCGCGACGCCGGCGGAGCTGGTTGGCACGACCGCGCGGCTCAACGGCGCGCTGCGCCGGCTCGGCTCCGGCTGGGCAATTTTTGTCGAAGCGCAGCGCAATCCTGCCAGCGGCTACCCAGACAGCCGGTTCCCGGATTGCGCATCCGCACTTCTCGACATCGAGCGTCGCGAACAGTTCGAAGACTCCGGTGTGCTGTTTGAAAGCAGCTACTTCCTCACCTTCGTGTGGCTGCCTCCGGCCGAGGAAGCGTCGCGCATGGAGAGTTGGCTCTACGAAGGCCGGGAAAGGACCGGCGTCGATCCTTGGGAGCTCCTGAAGATTTTTGTCGACCGCACCGACCGCGTGCTCAACCTCGTCGAGGGCTTCGTTCCCGAAGCTGACTGGCTCGATGACGGAGAGACACTGAGTTACTTACACTCAACCATTTCGACCAAGCGGCATCGCGTTCGCGTACCGGAAACGCCGATGCATCTCGATGCTCTGCTTGTCGATCAGCCGTTGGCCGGCGGATTAGAGCCGAGGCTTGGCGATGCGCATCTGCGCACACTCACCATCACCGGGTTTCCGACGATGACCTTCCCGGGGATTCTCGACGATCTTAATCGCCTTGCCTTCCCCTACCGCTGGTCCACGCGGGCGATCATGCTCGACAAGACCGACGCGACCAAGTTGGTGACGAAGATACGCCGTCAGTGGTTCGCGAAGCGGAAATCCGTCGCCGCGATCCTCAAAGAGGTGATGACCAACGAGGCATCCGTTCTCGTCGACACGGACGCCGCCAACAAGGCGGCCGATGCGGACGCGGCGCTCCAGGACCTGGGCTCTGACCAGATCGGCGAAGCCTATGTCACTGCCACCGTGACGGTCTGGGATGCCGATCCGTCGATTGCCGACGAAAAGCTGCGTCTGGTCGAAAAGGTCATTCAAAGCCGGGACTTCACCTGCATCGCCGAGGGCGTCAACGCTGTCGAAGCCTGGCTGGGCGGCATCCCTGGCCATGTCTATGCCAATGTTCGCCAGCCGCCGCTTTCGACGCTCAACCTCGCCCATATGATTCCGCTCTCCGCGGTCTGGGCAGGTCCGATCGAGAACGAGCATCTTGGAGCGCCGCCGCTGTTCTTCGCCAGAACGGAGGGCGCCACACCGTTCCGGTTCGGCCTGCATGTTGGAGACGTCGGCCACACCCTCGTCATCGGCCCGACGGGCGCTGGCAAGTCGGTCCTGTTGGCGATGATCACGCTGCAGTTCCGGCGTTACCAGAACAGCCAGGTCTTTGCCTTTGATTTCGGCGGCTCAATCCGCGCGGCCATACTCGCCATGAATGGTGACTGGCACAATCTCGGAAGCGATACCGCAAGCGGGCAGGGGTCTGACGATCCGTTGCCCTTGCTCACTTTGACCGATCTGTCGGACGACGTTGACACCGTGTCGCTGCAGCCGCTTGCCCGCATCCATCATACGCCGGAGCGGGCCTGGGCGGCCGACTGGCTTTTCGACATTCTACTGCGCGAAGGCGTGTCCATCACGCCGCAGGTGAAGGAACATCTGTGGTCGGCGCTGACGTCGCTGGCCTCTGCGCCAGTCCAGGAGAGGACACTGACTGGCCTGTCCGTGCTGCTGCAGTCCTCGCCGCTGAAACAGGCGCTTGGTCCCTACTGTATCGGCGGCGCTTTTGGCCGGCTGCTTGATGCCGAGTATGAGCGTCTCGGCGAAGCCTCCGTCCAGGCGTTCGAAACCGAGGGCCTGATCGGCACGGGTGCTGCTCCCGCGGTGCTTGCCTATCTTTTCCACCGCATCGAGCAGAGGATGGACGGCCGGCCGACACTGCTGCTCATCGACGAGGGCTGGCTGGCGCTCGACGATGGCGGTTTCGCCGACCAGCTGCGCGAATGGCTGAAGACGCTGAGAAAGAAGAACGCCAGCGTGGTCTTCGCCACGCAGTCGCTTTCCGACATCGCCGGATCGCCAATCGCGCCGGCAATCGTCGAAAGCTGCCAGACGCGGCTGTTCTTGCCGAACGAGCGCGCTATCGAGCCGCAGATCGCCGAGATCTATCGACGCTTTGGTCTCAACGATCGTCAGATCGAGATCATCGCCCGAGCGACACCGAAGCGCGACTATTACTGTCAAAGCCGCCGCGGCAACCGCCTATTCGAGCTGGGGCTTGGTCCAATCGCGCTGGCACTCTGCGCCGCATCCTCCAAATCGGACCAGGCCGCGATCGACCGGATAATCGCCGAGGCCGGCCGAGAGCATTTCCTCGAGGCCTGGCTAGCGGAGCGCGGTCTCTCCTGGGCGGCCGACCTCATCCCAGGTCTCACCAACGTGATCGACCAGTTCACAGAGGAGATTTCGTCATGAATTCCAATCTTGCAGGCAGCCGAATCCGTCGCATGGCGGCAGCCGGCACCATCGCCGTCGCCATGGCGCTGTCATCGGCACCAGCATCGGCGCTGATCGTGTTCGATCCGAGGAACTATGCCGAAAACCTGCTTTCGGCATCGCGTGCCCTGGAGCAGATCCACAACCAGATCACCTCGCTGCAAAACGAAGCGCAGATGCTGATCAACCAGGCGAAGAATCTCACGTCGCTGCCGACCTCGCTGCTTGGCCAGATCGAGGGCAATTTCTCCGAGATGAAGAGCCTGCTCGGCGAGGCCGGCAAGCTGGCCTATAGCGTCGAGGAGATCGAGAGCCAGTTTACCTCCGCTTACGAGAATTTCGGTTCGGATCTGTCGAGCCAGCAGCTTGTCGACGGCGCGCGTCAACGCTGGCAGACCTCGGTGTCGGCCTTCGAGCACTCGCTGAAAACCGGCGCCGTTGCGGTCGACAACATCGCCGGGACACAAGAGCAGACGAGTGAGCTGGTCGGTGCCAGCCAGTCGGCTGTCGGGGTGCTTCAGGCAACGCAGGCCGGCAACCAGCTCCTCGCCGTGCAAGCCAAGCAAGTTGCCGATCTCACTGCGATGCTGGCCGCACAAGGACGAGCCGAAGCCCTTGAGCAGGCGAGGCGGGCGGCCGCGCAGGAGCAGGCACGCGAACAGTTCAGCCGTTTCATGACGGGCAGCAGCTACAGCCCGTCATCGGTAAAAATGTTCCACGACTGAGGCCACAGTCGCATGGATCTCAAGATCGCCGCCCGGATAACAGCCGTTCTTGCCCTTGGCGCCGCCATGACCGCCGCCACCATGGCGCTGCGCGGCGACGGCTCGCAGGACGCGTCCTCCCCGCGCTCCGCATATCCGGGCGGCGAGCCGGCTAAGGTCGAGCTTGCCCGATGCCGGGCCATCGGCATGGCGGCCGTTAACGACGAAGCCTGCAGAAGAGCCTGGGCGGAAAGCCGCCGACGCTTCCTGCAACCATCCCGCCCCATCGCGCCAAACGCGGCTCCGTGGATCGAAAAGGACCAGAGCCGAATGCTGCCGCTCCAACCGCCAACTCCGCCTCGCGCCGAAGACCGGTTCCATCCCGAAACGGTGGCGCCATGAACGACACCGGCGTGATCGATCGCTTCCTGGAGACCTTTACCCGCTATATCGATTCCGGCTTCGGGCTGCTCGGCGGCGAGGTCGCATTCCTCACCTCCACTTTGATCGTCATCGACGTCACGATTGCCGGCCTGTTCTGGGCTTGGGGTGCTGATGAGGACGTGCTGCACCGACTGATGAAAAAGACGCTCTATATCGGCTTCTTTGCCTTCATCATCGGCAACTTCAATCGTCTGGCCGGGATCGTCTTCGAGAGCTTTTCCGGGCTCGGCCTGAAGGCGGGAGGCTCGGCACTTTCGGGCGCCGCACTGCTGCAGCCGGGCCGCGTCGCGCAGGTCGGCGTCGATGCCGGCAATCCAATCCTCGAAGCCGCCAGCCAGTTGATGGGCTACGTCTCGTTCTTCGAGAATTTTGTTCAGATCGTGGTCCTGATGATTGCTTGGGCGATCGTGCTGATTGCGTTCTTTGTTCTCGCCGTACAGATCTTCGTCACGCTGGTCGAATTCAAGCTGACGACGCTTGCCGGCTTCGTGCTGATCCCTTTTGCGCTGTTCAACCGGACCGCCTTCCTCGCTGAAAAAGTGCTCGGCAACATCGTTGCCTCCGGCGTGAAAATCCTGGTGCTCGCCGTCATCGTCGGCATCGGCTCGGGCCTGTTCGGCGAGTTCACTCAAGGCTTTGGTGCCGAACAACCGACGATCACCGATGCGCTGTCGCTTGTTCTCGGCGCATTGTCGCTGATGGGCCTGTCGATCTTCGGTCCCGGCATCGCGACGGGGCTGGTTTCGGGTGCTCCGCAACTGGGCGCAGGTGCCGCTGTTGGCACGAGCCTCGCCGTTGGTGGCCTTGGCGTAGCCGGCGCTATGGGCGCCCGCGCCGGATTGAGCGGCGCAGCAGGCGGGCTCAGTGCAGGCGGGCGCATGTCGGCAGCCGCCGCACGTGGTGGCGCGCATCTGGCCGGCAGCACTTCGGCCGCCTGGGAACTTGCCGCAGCCACGTCTGGAAGAGGTGGTGCAGACTCAATCGCCGCCGGCATGGCGGGTGTCGCAAAGGCTGGCGCCAGCGCTGCCGTTCAACCCGTCAAGCAGGCAATGTCGCGCGCCGCGTCAGCCCTGTCCGATAGCTACGAGGCCGGCCGCTTGGCAGCTTGGGCTACGACGAGTGGAGAGCGATCGTCGCGAACGGCTTCCTCCGGTGACTGGTCGACCACCGAAACCAGTGCCGACGCCCCGCCCGCATGGGCAAAACGCATGAAGCGCGGCCAGGCCATGAGCCATGGCGCCAGCATCGCCGCGCATTCAGTTCATTCGAGCGATGATGGCGGCGGCTCAATGAATGTTTCCCTCGATCAGGACGACCGCCGATGACCCCCTTTAGACGCCCTTTTGTTCGTTACGGAAAAACGCCTCACCCCGAGACGCCATATCAGCGTGCAGCCCAGATTTGGGACGAGCGCATCGGCTCGGCTCGCGTCCAGGCGAAAAACTGGCGGCTGATGGCCTTCGGCTCGCTCGTCTTGGCCGGCGGTTTTGCATCCGCATTGGTCTGGCAGTCGACGCGCGGCTCAGTGGTTCCCTGGGTGGTGGAGGTCGACAAGTTCGGCGAAGCGCAAGTTGTCGCTCCGGCCATTGCCGACTATCGGCCGACCGATCCGCAGATCGCCTGGCATCTGGCCCGCTTCATCGAACAGGTCAGAAGCATTCCGGCCGACCCGGTCATCGTCCGCCAAAACTGGCTGCGCGCCTACGATTACACCACAGACCGCGGCGCCATTTCCCTCAATGATTATGCTCGCTTGAACGACCCTTTTGCCAAAGTGGGCAAACTCCAGATGGCCATCGAGGTTTCCAGCGTCATCCGTGCTTCGCCGGATTCCTTCCGCGTCGCCTGGATCGAGCGCCGCTACGAGAACGGCACCTTGGCCGGCACCGAGCGCTGGACCGCAATCCTCACAGTCGTGATCCAGCCAACCCGCGACGCCGACCGGCTGAAAGCCAATCCGCTCGGCGTCTACGTCAATGCCATCAACTGGTCGAAGGAGCTTTCATGATGTCTGCGGCACGAACATTGGCGAGACCGGCCATGCGCAATGGGCCCAGGGCGCGCATCCTTGCCCTGGCACTAACGTCAGCAACGGCGCTCGCCGGCTGTGCTTCGAAAAAATACATTCCACCCGAGATCCAGTATGACGATGCCAGGCCTGCCGTGCAGAAAGTCGACCCACCTGCTCCAGTGAAGGTGGTGGAAGTGCCAAAGCCGCTTCCGCTGCCTGGTCAGTTGAAACCGGTCGAGGCCACGAACACGAAGGTGAAGCCGGAGCCAGCCGATCCGAAGCAGCGGATCAGCCAGGCCAATGAGGCCGCACGCATGCAGCCGGTTCGCGACGGTTTCGTCAATGCCATCCAGCTCTATCCCTGGAGTGAGGGCGCGCTCTACCAGATCTACGCCGCACCCGGCCAGGTCACCGACATCGCCTTGCAGCCCGGGGAGCAGCTTGTCGGCTCCGGGCCAGTCGCCGCAGGTGACACAGTGCGCTGGATCATCGGCGACACGCAAAGTGGGACAGGGGAGCGCCAGCAGGTCCACATTCTTGTGAAGCCGACACGGCCGGACCTCCAGACCAACCTCATCATAAACAGCGACCGCCGCACCTATCATCTCGAGCTCCGGTCGACCGAAAAGACCTATATGGCCTCCGTCTCCTGGCAGTATCCGCAGGACCAGCTGATTGCGCTGCGGCGCCAGAATGCGCAGGCTTCCGCCACAAAGCCGGTTGCGACCGGCGTCGACCTCCAGAAACTGAATTTCCGCTACCGCATCGAGGGCGATGCCGCACCCTGGCGGCCGCTTCGCGCCTTCGACGACGGTGCAAAGGTCTACATCGAGTTCCCGTCGGGCATAGGGCAGGGGGAAATGCCGCCGCTGTTCGTCATCGGCCCTTCGGGTGGTTCAGAACTGGTCAACTACCGCGCTCGCCAGAATTACTACGTCGTTGATAGGCTGTTTGCGGCCGCTGAATTGAGGCTCGGCGACAAGACGAGCGAAAAGCGCGTCCGCATCGTGCGGACGGACGCGAAACGACGCCAGCCTGGCGCGGGGCTGTTCCGATGAGCGACCCTGCAAATGCACTCAACCATGACATTCGAGCCGAACTGCGCCTTCGGCCCGAACCGGCCAGGGTCACGCGATTGTCGCGCAAGGTGCTGATAGGGGTTGGTGGGGTTGCCAGCGCTGCGATCCTCGGCACGTTGATTTGGGCGCTCGACACTGGACGGCGCGGCACCGAACAACCGCCCGAGCTCTTCACCACTGAAAACCGCACCACCGCCGACGGGCTGCAGAGCCTGCCGAAGGATTATGCCGGGATTCCGCAACTCGGCCCCGCGCTGCCCGGCGATCTTGGCCGGCCGATCTTGCGTGCGCAGGAGCGCGGCCAGCCGACCGGGGCGCCGAACATCAGTGGACCGCGCGCCGATCCGGAAGAACAGCGCCGCCTGGCCGAGATCGAGGCCGCCCGCGTGGCAAAACTGTTCACCGACACCAGCGCGCGGGTGCATCGGGTAAGACAGGATGCAAACACGGTCGCGAACACTTTGTCCGGCCCGACACCGCCGATCGAGGAGCCACCGATCGATCCTGGCGCCGCGCAAAACGTGCAGGATCGCAAGCTGGCCTTCGTCAATGCCGAGCCAGACCGTCGCACAGTCAGCCCCAATCGGCTCGCCGAGAAGGCCTCGCCCTATGTGGTGCAAGCCGGCAGCGTCATTCCAGCTGCCCTTATCACCGGCATCCGCTCCGACCTGCCCGGCGAGATCACCGCTCAGGTCACGGAAAATGTCTACGACAGCCCGACAGGATCCCATCTCCTGATCCCGCAGGGTGCGAGGCTGATCGGCCAGTACGACAGCCACGTCGCCTTCGGCCAGTCGCGCGTGCTGCTGGTCTGGAACCGGCTGATCATGCCTGACGGCACCTCGATCGTGCTGGAGCGCCAGCAGGGCGCAGACGCTGAAGGATTTTCCGGGCTGGAGGACGAGGTCGACCGTCATTGGGGCCAGATGTTCCGGGCCGCAGCACTCTCGACATTGCTGGGCATTGGGACATCGCTTGGGTCCAGCGACGACGAAAGCGAAATCGCCAAGGCCATCCGCGAAAGCGCTCAGGATTCGGCCTCCGATATTGGCCAGCAGCTCGTGCGCAATCAGCTCAATGTCCAGCCTACGCTCACCGTGCGGCCCGGTTTCCCGGTTCGCGTGATTGTCAATCGCGACCTTCTTCTTGTTACGGCACGCCAAAGGATCCATCATGACCAAGCTGAAACTTTCCGCCATTCGCGATGACCGTCCGGTCAAGATCACCGTCGAACTGCCTGCCGCCGTTCATCGCGACCTCGTTGCCTATGTCGATTATCTGAACAGTCAACATGTCTTTGTCTCACAAGCAGGAGGTGAACCATGCCGGATCTGAGGCTCGGTCGGCTGCCGAAGGTCGGCGTCGTCCGCATGACCATCTCCCTGTCGGAACCGCTCAAGGAGGAACTCGACCAGTATGCAGCCGAACACAGCCGGCTCTACGAACCCGTGGACGCCGCAGCCCTGATTCCGCACATGCTGGAAGCCTTCGTCCGTTCGGATCGCGGCTGGCGCGGCCGTAAGGCGAAGGCCGGCCGTGCCCGTCAACGAGGGGCGTCTCCAGCCAGCAGTACGACACGAAGCGGTGCTGAAGGTGATGGCTCCGCCTGAAGCTGTCCTGGTGGCTTTACCCTAAGCGGAAGTTCGCTCGCCCTCGGTTGAACTCACACTCATGACCCGACCCGGACCTTCGCATCCTGATCGTGCAAGGTCCGCCCTGAGTCCAAAATCGCCCGTTCCAATCTGGCGGCTGGGGTTAACTTCAGCAACCATCCTCCCAGCATTGCCAAGCGCTCGAGAAATGACCGAAGGAATCGCAGTATCCTGGAGTTTTTGTGCTCGCTCTGCAGCATATTGAGGTAGACTGAAACAACTTGCCGTGACGAATTCCGATGGGGGGAGACCCATGGATGTTGGCAGCTGGCTGCGCAGCTTGGGACTTGCTCAATACGCTGCAGCCTTTGAAGACAACGCGGTCGACGCTGAAACCTTGCGCGAATTGACTGCCGAAGATCTAAAGGAGCTCGGCGTCAGCCTCGTCGGCCATCGTCGCAAGCTGCTTGCGGCGATGGCCACGCTCGCGGACAGACCTGTCTCGAGCGGCAACTACACCCAGTCGGAGAATCCCGACCGGGGTAATGGCGACGTGGCTGAGCGTCGCCAATTGACAGTCATGTTTTGCGATCTGGTCGGATCAACAACGCTTTCGGCGGAGCTCGATCCGGAGGATCTCCGCCAGGTGATTGGCGACTACCAGGCCGCCGTGACTAAGGAAGTCAACAAACTCGGCGGTTTCATCGCCAAGTACATGGGGGACGGCGTTCTTGTATATTTCGGCTATCCGCACGCGCACGAGGAAGATGCCGAACGGGCACTGCGGGCCGGTCTCGCCCTCGTGGAGCGGATCGGCCGTCTTGAATGGCGAGAGACTAGGCTCTCAGCGCGAGTCGGTATAGCAACCGGTATAGTAGTCGTAGGCGATCTGATCGGCCACGGCAGCGCACAGGAGCGAGGGGTGGTGGGTGAGACGCCCAACCTGTCCGCCCGCCTCCAGGCAATGGCCAGGCCCGGAAGCGTCCTGAGCGACGATACGACGCGAAGGCTCGTTGGCGAGCTTTTCGAGTGTCGTGATCTCGGTGCTGTTGAGGTCAAGGGCCTTCCGACCCCTGTACGGGCGTGGGAAGTGGCTGGGCTGAGCACGATCGACAGTCGCTTCGAGGCACTGCATGCGACGCGGCTCACTCCAATGATAGGGCGCGACGAGGAACTTGGCCTATTGCGGCGCCGCTGGGAGCGTGCCAAGGCCGGCGAAGGACAGGTCGTGCTTGTCTCCGGCGAAGCGGGTATTGGCAAGTCCCGCCTCATCGCTGCAATACAGGATAACGTCGGCGACGATCCGCTTACGACCTTGCGCTACTTCTGTTCACCGCATCACCGCGATAGCATGCTGTATCCCTTCATCGCCCAGTTGGAGCGTTGGGCAGACTTTGCGCGGGATGACCGTCCGGCGGCCAGGCTCGATAAGCTGAAGAATTCGGTCGGCGCCCTTCCCGCGGCACCGCCTGACACGCTCTCCCTCCTGGCCGACCTCCTCGGCATAGCCGATGAGAGCATCGCGCCGGTCACGGCCGATCCGCCGCGCAAGCGCGAGATGATGCTCTCGCTATGGCCTCGGCTGTTCGAGGCGCTGACAAGAGATCGACCGCTGCTCGTCCTCTTCGAGGATGCGCATTGGACGGATGCGACATCGCTTGAGGTGCTCGATCGCGCGGTGTCGCAAATCGCTCGCCTTCCTGCCCTGCTCGTCGTGACATTTCGGCCTGAGTTTCAGCCCTCGTGGATTGGCCAGCCTGCCGTTTCAGCGATCTCCCTCTCGAGGCTGCTGCCCCACCACACGAGCGCGCTCATCGCAGGGGTCACACGCGGCAAGCCATTGCCTCCTGAGATTCTGGGGCACATCGTTCACCGTACCGACGGAGTACCGCTGTTCGCTGAGGAACTGACCTTCATGCTTGTCGAGAGCGGGATGCTTCGAGAGAAGGAGGAACAGTTCGTTCTCGATCAGCCGCTCCCGGCGTTGGCGATTCCCGCCAGCCTGCAGGCTTCACTCATGGCCCGGCTCGACCGCCTCGCTCCGGTGAAGGAGATCGCGCAGATTGGCGCCGCGATCGGCCGCGAGTTTTCCTATGAACTGCTTGCCGCCGTTGCGCGCCGTACAGATGCTCAACTGACCGGTGCACTCGACCAGCTCACCGAGGCAGGCCTCGTATTTCGTCGCGGGACGCCTCCGAACGCCAGCTACATCTTCAAGCATGCCCTTGTGCAGGACGCCGCCTACAACACGCTCCTGCGCGCCCGGCGGCGGGATCTGCACGCCAGAATCGGCCATATGCTCGAGGCGGGCTTCCCTGAAATCGTAACTTCACAGCCCGAACTTCTTGCCCACCACTTCGCAGAGGCAGGCCTTGACGACGCTGCGATAGATTACTGGCGCAAGGGTGGCGAGCGTGCCCTTGAGCGCTCTGCAAATGCAGAAGCGGCCGCGCATCTCGAGCGAGCGATCCGCCAGCTCGTTACCTTGCCGGAAAGTAAAGAGCGCAACCGTCGCGAATTGCCACTACAAATGGCGCTCGGCTCGACGACGAGGGCTTTGAAAGGACACGCGGCTGACGAGACTTTGAAGGTCTACAACCGCGCACGTGCGCTCCTCGACGAGACCGTCCCCGTAACGCAACAAATGGCAGTGCTGTATGGCGCTTGGACCGTGCCCGCGGTCCGTGGCGACTGGGTGTCCGCGCTGGAGATTGCCAGGCAATCGCTCGCGCTGGCGCAAAGCGATGACGACCCCGAAGCTGCTGCCTTCGCAAGCCGCATGAACGGAATCGCGCTTTGGTTGACAGGATCCTTGGAGGAGGCCGTGCCGCATCTCGAGCGAGCAGTCAGGCTCTATGCGCCAGGATCAGGCAACGTCACGGACCTTCGCTACTCACAGGACCATGCCGTCTGGGCCCTCTCGGTCCTGGCTTTGGTGCTGTGGTCGCTTGGCCATCCCGACCGGGCAACTGAAGCAGCGGTCCGCTCGCTGGAATGGGCGAGAGCGATCAACCATGGAATGACAACCGGGTTCTCCCTCAGCTTTGGCTCTGTGCTTTGGGGCTTCTTCCAGGAGGGGCCGCGGCCGGGCGGCGCCGACGCCGATGAGGCCCTCGAGTTCTGCATGGAGCACGACCTTAGATCATACATCTCATGGGGACAGTTCTACTGCGGCCTGGCGCAAGTGCGCCATGGAGAACACCACAACGGACTCGACCTGATGCGAGCCGGGATGTCCGGCATGGACAAGATTAACTTTCGGATCCTTTGGACGGCTCATCTCGGCCACCTCGCCTGGGCGCTTGCGTCGGCGGGTAAAGTCGGGGAGGCGATGGACGTACTCTCGAAGGCACTTCGGGCCGTCGACCAGTACGGCGAGAAAGCGTACGAGGTGGAGCTTCACCGCCTCCGCGGCGACTTGCTCTGGCAAAGGGGCGCAGTCAAGGAAGCAGAGATCGAGTTCTGCAGAGCGGTTGAGATCGCGCGGGCTCAAAAGGCGAAGTCGTGGGAGCTCCGCGCCGCCACAAGCCTTGCACGGCTACACGCCGAGCGAGGACATAGGGCTCAGGCCCTCGAAGTCCTCTCGCCGGTCCAATCTTGGTTTATTGACGACTTCGACACAGCCGATCTACGGGCCGCCAGAACACTTCTCCACACTTTGGAGCTGGACGCTGAGGTTGGGTGAGCCAATTGCCGTGCGGTCGCAGCGCCAACTTTGGTCGCTCGCCTGTGCGAATTTGATCCGACATTACGGCTTTCGAATTTCGCTGACGTGCTGCCGCCATTTCGCCGATTGGACGATCGCCTTAGGTATATCGAAGGTCTTCGAAGAGCGGGACTGCCAGAATAATGCCCTATAGCGCCGAGCGAGGCTTGCAGAATCTCGGCGTTCGGGTCGGATCGCGTGCCTGGTGTGCTTAATGCTAATGTCAGGAACTGGCGCTCCCTTCCTGTTCGAAAGCCGGAAGAATTGACCGATGCTGACTTTTGCTGCACGGGGGCAATCACCGTTACTAGAGCATGTTTCACCTAGGTTGAAGCGAACCTCGGCCATCGCTATTGAACAGAAGCCGCCGATACTAGGACGAAGCCGCGGGTCTTGTTCTCGTTGTCGGAGTCCTGGGTGTTCATCGCATCGAAAAGCTCAGATGCCTTCACCCACACAGGGGGGTATTTGTACCGTGCGACATCCAGGATGAGAAAGCGGTCTGCTTTCCCGTCATAGGCTGCCAGCGGCGAGATATGGCCGCCTTTCTCCTGTCCGATTGCCTTGCGGAGGTAGTTGACGATTACGAAATGGTTCGGCTGGCCGAGATAAGAACTCGCCAGCTTGCGGAACTCGTCGACTGAGCTGTCGGCGGCATGGTGGACTTCTGCCTTGACCGGCCGCGTCGCAAGAATTCCCCCGATCTGATCGAGGGTCATACCTTTCTTCGCCAAAACATCTCGGGCGAGAATGGCGTCCGTTCGTTCATCGAGGACATTGTCCTGCGTGAAAGTGCGATATGGCTCGTACTCCGGAACCGAAGGCGCCGGTACATTGAGCGCGTTCAGCACCATGACGATGCTGGCGACACCGCAATAGGACTGTGTCTTCTGCGTCAGAAAGTTGCTTGCGAGAGGGAAATAGGCCTCCCGTGCATCGCTTTCGACGAAGTAGTTTTCGCCAATATCAGAACTAAAGCCGGCCAGATTGTCAGGAAGCTTGAGGGTTTCGGCGCTTGCGCTGGTGACGAACAGCCCCAATGCGACCACTGCCCCATGAACGAAGTGCTTAGACATGGCAACGTCTCCGCTGGGTGATGGTGCCACTATACCAGAAGGACGGGCGTGTATCACCATCCCCGTTCAGGGTCGAAGGTCGGGTCGAAAAGAGATGCTTCCCGGCGGGATCATGTCCATCGCTCAAGCGTAAGATGCCAAGACTGAGGGTATAAGGCTCGCTGGCGAGTTGACTGAGGTCGAAACCGGCAAATGAGCCACACGCTATACCGACTGCCGCAGCTAGCCGCAGCGCTCGCGGGGAGAAGTATCCGGCGCTGGTGGCCAAGCTCGATCGGCTCGCGCCCTTTCATTGCCGGCCTGATGGTTCAACGCGTTCCCCTCATCGTCGCCGAGTTGGGTGCCGATGCCGACCCGTTCATGCTGCTGCTGCACGGAGCGCCGCGCGAGAAAGAACGTCGGCAAAATCTCCGAGCGCACCATGGCCCGCCATATCCTTCCGCAAAGCAATCGGCCAAGCTCGGTCAAAGGGGATGCACCTGTTGGCCGACGACGATATCACCCCGCTCGACCTGCCCCCGTGCTCCCAGGGTGTCCGCTAAGGGGCAGTGCGAATGTTCGCGTTCCGCCCGACAGGGCGCGGAGCGCTGATCGCGTGGAAGTCGAAGGCGGCATCCGCATCCGTGTCGGTTCCGGCATCTCTGTCACGAATCCGCCGACAGCCGGCCGGATGGACGAACCGGGTAATCGAGCGAAGCAGATGGTCTGATGGCACGTGACGTTCGATGCTGAACTCGTAGAACAGCGCTTTCTGCATCACGGTCCGCTCGCCCATCATCGACTCAATCTCCTTTTCCCAAGGAGACTGAATCAGTGCTTCAGAACGACTCCAAGCCAGACTTTTTTCAACACTATCCGCCTGAAGCAGACGAGCAGCCGCCGGACATTGGACCAAATTGACACGTCCAATCAGCTACTCAGTAACGTTCGGAAGGTAAGGATCGAGATCGGCAGGGATCTTGATGATGAGCAAATTGGGGAAATCCTACTCACGGCATGGATTGTCGCGCTATGCGTGGCAGGGTGTTGCTTGGCGGCATGCCTGGCTACCACAACGCAGGATACACCGGTGCGGTGGCCCGTATGCATCGTCGCGGAGTATGCCGTCACGGCCCTTTACACGCGATGCTCTGCCAGAGTGCGCCAGCGTGACAGCGCAGCTTCGTCGCGCCACAGCGAGAAGGAGAGAAACTTTCCGGGCTCACTGCACCTTTCGAACCGCTCCGCCGAGATGAAACCGTCGATAGCCTCAAGCAGCGGGCGAAGCTCCTTGGCAAATGTGTCGTAGTCGCTGCACCGATCTGGGTGAGGCCACACTTCCGAGATGACTGCGATCACAGGACAGCCCCGCTCGTTAATACAGGAATGGACCCGACTTCTCGAAACAGCTTGTTTAGTATGGCCCACTGGAATTCGGCGAGACCGTCGGCTGGAATAACGAACGAGCCTGGCCCCCCAATCACATGCCGCTCATAATATTCCGCGGTCGTCTCACCATTTTCTACTTCAGCGCCGATTGGCAGACCGTTGATGACGATATCTTTGTGAATTGCTCTCTGGCGACTGTCCTCAAGTGAAGATCCGTCATTGTTTGCCCCGTCGCCAGAGATATCGATGACCAAGCGCGACGCTGGGACAGGCAGATTTTGCAAGGCCTTAACCGATGCATCGATCGCGTATGAGATGGATGTTTTCGCGCCATGCGGACCAGGGCCTTGCCTGTCCGACTTTTTCCGGATTGTTGCCGCGATGATGCCCGCATCATTTGCGTCAGAGAGAATGGCCCAGTCCAGCCGAGTTTCTAAGGAGCCGAAGCTCGACCATTCGACGAAGGTGACAACTATCTTGCCATGTCTACCGCTTTTGATCATCTTGAGCACGGCGGTCGATTCCAAAGCAGCTGCGTAGCTCTCACGTTGCAAATTTGCCTCGCTTTGACTGATTGAGCCGGACACATCGGCTGCAAGGACAATTGCAACGTCGACTACCATCGACTCGTCAAGAAAGCGCTTCTCGTTGACTCCGAAAGAGCCGTCATGAATAGGCTGGTCAGCGATCACCAGTATTCCAAACAGCCACGCAGTCAAAACAGAAGACGAGAGGGTTTCCATCTCCAATCACCCTTGCAACGCTTGCCTCAGTGTGGGCACATAAGGTTAAGCTAATTTAGCAAGTATGCAATCAGAAGTGAGCTTGACACCTGATGACGGACGGGGCTGTCAACGCGCTTTAAACCACACCCGCGGCAGTGGTTAATAGACCTGGGACAAGGAGGCTGAGGCATCGTGGCTATTGAAGGCTGGATCGAAAACGCCTTGCGGTCTCTCCCATGGGAGCAACCAGGCGCCTGAGAAAATCCCTCCCAGCACCTGCTATCAGCACAAATGCGCGGATTGTGGTGGTCCGCAGATCGAATCTTCGGGCCGCTGATGCTCGGCCGGCCCGCTGCTTCTCGAGATAGCGCGCGAGCGCAATATCATGGCGCAGAGGCGCAACCTCGCAGCCCAGCCGCCGGTTCTGCCCGGGATCATCATGCCAGAAAGGCCACTCGTTCGGGTGTAGCATAGCGTCCTCCTAAGGCAAGGCTGCCTCGTCGCGATAATCTCCTCCACCGACCGTGAAAAATGCGCTGGAACAAGCGTGATGAATTCGTGAAAAGCGCGAGCGCGAGCGCCTGAGGGCGATGGCTGTCGCGGCGCTGGACAGGCTCCTCGCGCACTACTGCGCAACGAGCGATGCTGCCTCATGCGTCCGCGTGGCAACGCGCCTGCTCGCCATGGAGCCACTACGGGAGGACATCCATCGCACCTTGATGCGGGCCTATGTAGCCCAGGGCCGCGTCAACCTAGCTCTGAAACAATATGAGAGCTGCCGCGATGCCTTGCGGCGGCAGCTCGACTTGCGACCCGAGTCTGAAACCCGGAAGCTGTATGAAGACCTTCGGGCGCGCCGCACATCGGACGCGGCTTTTCCAACAGCCAGAGCACAGACGGGATCCCAAGCCGGGAACGTCCGGATTTCTCAGGTCAGCCCATCAGGCCGCCGACGCGCTACGTCAAATCGGCCGGAATCAACATCGCTTATCAGGTGACCGGCGACGGGCCGATCGACCTGATGTATGTGCCTGGATGGTCTCCAACGTCGACCCACGGCCACCCGACAGACTAGTTCCAATATTTGAAAACTCTCCCGAGACGGTTTGGCATCATGAATAGTTGCTCCGCGTTGGCAAATCCAGCTTGATAGCCCATCGCCGTCCAAGCGTCGGCCGGCTCAGGGAAATCAGCTAGGCGCATGTGGCTCTCCATCGCGGCGAATTCGTCATCTGTCACAGCTGCAAACGCAACCCGACACGCTGAAAATCGATCGAGCCATTCAGCTCGGTTTTCTCCCTCAAGCAGTGTAGGCTCCCAGATCAGGAATATGCCACTTCGGTTCAGTGCATCGTGCACATCTCTCATCAGCCGAGCCTTCCCTTCAGGCTGTAGATGATGGAGCGACATTCCAATCCATACGACGTCGACGGGCACGGTCCATTCGGACATTGCTTCAACGAAATCGCAACATCGTAGCTCGATAGGACACGCCAAAACCTTCAGTGCTTCGCTGGCGAGTTCCAACGATTGTGCAGAAAGGTCGATGCCGTAGTAGTGCTCGACAGAGGTTCCTTTGAGCGCCGCCGCTGACGCAGCTGCGTCCCCACAAGCGATGTCGAGAAACCTGAAGGGTTTCAGCATTTGTTGGGAGAGCACATTGCGAAGGAGGCCATAAACCTCCCGATGAAACATGAGGTTTTCGCCGACGATCTTCCGGTAAGCTGCCAACTGCTTATTAAACAATGCTTGGGTGTCGTCGGTATCGAGCGAAGGCGCACTTCCACCTACATTTTGATCCGTTTTCATTTCTTCCCCTCCAAAGCGTCAAGCCGAGGTTGCCGTGATAGTTCGGACCCTTCGGCGTACAAATGCAGCGCGCGATACACGGCCGTATGTGCCGGTGTCGGCACGCCAAGCTCATTGCCGAGCGTCCGTAGGCGCCCCGAAAGCCATGCGAGTTCGGTCGGCTTGCCTCGGGAGAAATCGATGGCCATCGAGGCTTGGGTCTCGGGCGGGAAGGTTCGCCATAGCGACATTGCGTGCTCAGCGTATCCGTCTGCCATAGGGTGATCTGCTGCCGACGCTACCGCCATTCCTTCGTCCCGCAACTGCTCTATGAAGATACGCGATTCATGATCGGCCAAGATCGGACCAATACCGGCGCGCATCAGGCTGGTCGCGCCCGAAAAGGCGCAAAGCGTGACGAACTTGGTCCAGAGCACCTGATCGACGTCATCAATCGTCTGCAGTTCGACGCCGACGGCGCGACGACATGCGCCTCTTAGCACCTCCATCATAGCATCACCGCGTCCGCCGACTGTAAACAGGGGGACGCCGCCGCGATGGACGACAAGACCCGGCCCTTGGAGATAAGCTGAAACGTAGGTAGCACCCCCGACAACTTGCGAACGAGGCACAAATCGAGCAAGCGCATCGATGCTGTCTATGCCGTTCTGAAGCGTCAGAACCCTCGTCTCTGGCCCAACCAACGGGACAATCGCAGCCGCCGCTTTCTCGGCGTCGTAAAGTTTGACGGCGAATACGACGATATCGACAAAGCCAACGTCCGCGGGTGTTTCGGTCGCCATCACTTTGCGTAGCGTGACATTGCCGAGCGGGCTCTCCAACCGCAAACCCTGCCGACGCATTGCTTCGAGGTGGGCACCACGTGCGATGAACGCGACGTTTTCACCGGCATGGGCAAGTCGTGCACCGAGATACCCGCCGACTCCCCCTGATCCCATCATCACGATTTGCATGGTCGTCCCCTCGACCCAAATATTAGCTTCTGTTAAGATAGCATCTGTGCCGCCTTACGGCACGACCAAATTTCGGGCCACCCCGAAAGCGCCTGCCGCCAAAGAAGTCGGATCGCACGAAGGTCCGCTTGTGGCGCATTCAAGCCGTGCGTCGGTTCGTATCTTGCAACGCCGATAGCATCTGCCAAGGATACGCGATCCTGATCCGATGGAGCACGGGATGCCAAGCCAAATGAGAAAGCTGACCTTGACTGCGGACCATGTCGCGCGGGTCCACAAGGTCGTTCAAGACCAGGGTTTGACGGCAGGTGCCGAGCTACACACCGATGCTGACTACGACCGCTGGGTCGAGCAAATGATCCGAGCTCATCCGGCCCCGACGGCACCGACCCGCCTATTCGCTTACGGCTCGTTGATCTGGAAGCCGGAGATCGAGCACATCGGTGAGCAACTAGGCGCTGCTCGGGGTTGGCATCGTGCTTTTTGCTTCCGCATGACCCGTTTTCGGGGCACGCCAGAGCAGCCCGGCCTTATGATGGCCCTCGATCGTGGAGGGCAATGCCGAGGCGTCCTGTACGACCTACCAGAGGACAACCTCGAACGCCAATTCGGCAAATTGTTTCGACGCGAGTTCACCTACAAGCCGGCCAATAGCATGCCCCGCTGGATCACGGTCGAGACCGCCTCGGGAGCCACGCCGGCGTTGACCTTTGTTATGAACCGCGCCTCGCCTCTTTATGCCAGTCGTCAGTCACTTGAAGCAGTTGCCGATGTCCTGGCCCGGGCCTGCGGTCATTGGGGCACCGGGGCCGAGTACTTGCTCAACACGGTTTCTCACCTCGAAGCCAAGGGGATACGCGACCGCAACCTCTGGCGGCTTCAACGCCTTGTGGCGGAGTTGATAGAGCGAAACCCGGCGGAGCGGAACGTTCTTTGAGCCAACGGAGCGGTCATTGCGCACTTCGCTTCAAGCGTCCGCAGTTGGCGCTTCCCGTTGGTTAATACACCTGAGCCGCAGAACGCCCGTCATCAGGGTCGAAGGATTGGCTGGGGTGGAATTTTTGCCGCACGATGCCGGCAACTGAACAAGTAGTTGGCGCCAGATTCCGGACATTCCGGGGCCGCTTTAGAGTCGACATTCACGCTACAGGCGGGTCGACATCTATAATGCTTTGATCGGGTTGGGATGCAGTCATGACCGAAAGCCCAAAGATAAATATTCGCTCTTCTGAAATCGACGACCTCCCAGCTCTAAGTCGCCTGATTTTCAGGACCATCGAGACCAGCTACAGCGGCGTCTACCCTCCACGCGCGATCGCATTCTTGAAGCAATTCCACTCTGAGGAAAAGGTCTTGCAGCGCATTGAGACAGGAGTGACACTCGTTGCGGAACAGGGTAGCCAACTGATCGCGACTGCAAGTCTTGACGGCCAGGAAATCACGGCTGTCTTTGTCGATCCTGATAGACAACGATTTGGATTCGGGCAGCTGTTGATGCAAGACTTGGAGGAGCGGGCTCGAAAAAATGGTCTCAGAGAGACGATTCTAAGCGTCTCACTTCCGTCCAAGAAATTCTACGAGCGTCTTGGCTATCAAATTGTCGAAGAGCGCATCAAGGATTTAGGCGATAGCCAATCGCTCAAATTCTGGAAGGCCAAGAAGAGACTCATTTCTCCAACAGAATGACGGCTTTCGATCTGTCGTGCCGCGGCAAGGACGTCCGACTTAGGGTCAAGGCTTGCCGTAGAATTTCTCCCCACGAAGGATAGAGAAGGGTGGTCGCATCAGGTCGTAGCGCGAACGGCAGCTTTGGAGAAACGCCATGAAGGTCAGCAACTGGCGCGACCACGACTTCCAGCATGGCTCCCGTATTGCAAGAGGTAACTCGTTGTTCTGGCGCATTGGTGGGTGCAGTCTTCTGTCCGGCCTGTTCATGCAGCCGTTTCGCCTCCGCGCACCCGCCGCGTGAGGCACAGCGCCAGGCCTAGGCCAACGTAGCCGCAGTGGACCTAAATGGCTCTTCCTCGACATGTTCTTTGAGCCTGTGGCATTGTTTGCTGCAGGGATGATGCCAGAGCGGTTAGATTACTCCCCGCTCATACTTATTGTGATTTCCGGGGCGAAGAAACAAACCCAGTTCTTCCATTGGTCCCCGTCGTGAGGCGCCCCGCCCATATCTGATTCTGTTATGCAAATATGGTACTTCTCGTCCTCGGAAACCTGCACCCGATTGCGCGGGATCGTCCAATGTTCAGGAAGATATTCGTAATCGCCCTTCCCAAGGCTCAAGACTGAGGCCGAGTCTATTGCCCGACACTCTTTTCCCCCGCAGCACCCTCCGTGGGTCACCGGATCTTTTTTGTCTGTGTACCATTCATGAGAAGATGTAGGCGATGAGAGAAGTGCAAGAAAAATGAGTAAACGTCGCATTTGTCGCCTCACTTAATATGTGATGAATCCACAGTGGAGGCCAGCAGTCGCTGCTCCTTCAGCTTCGATCCCACTCCATCGGCCGAGCGACGCTCAGTAACAAAGCCGGCTGACTGCGTGCGCTGACCGATCGCGGTTTACGGGTGAGTCTTCCCCACGATGGTTCTCGCCGGCTTAGGATGGCCGACGTGTGTCGCGCCGAATGACTGGCACGAACAAGTACTTCGCGACGCGTTCCTTCATCAGCAAGAGCGCCTTCGTCGAGCCCATGTCGGGGGTCGCGGCCGGTCCAGTGCAGAGATAGAAATCGTCGTTCGTGGTCAGGAAGATGCGAGGATCGCCTTCATAGACCTGCTCCTTAAGGCTAGCGACGTAATAGCCGCGGGGGTTGGGACGGACGTCGTCGCTTGAGGCAACCTCGTTGACATGGTCGGGGCCACAGAGCCTCGCGATGTCGGGATCCGCCGCTGCAGCCGCTTGCGCTGTCACAAGAAGGGCAAGAGAGATGATGAGCCTGGTGCGTTTCATGTCGTCCTCCTTTCCAATCCGGTGCTGCTGGAATCGCTTGGAAGCGACGGCCGAATTGGCTAGACTGACGAAGCGCGTCAAGGGCGTGAAATGTCCCGAAAGACTCCTGAAATTGACCCGAAATCTGCTGAAACGATCACCTTCAGCGGTTTTGTCTTCTTGACGAAAAGCAGAGAACTCCGGACCGTTGAAGGCAAAGCGGTCGATCTTCGCAGCCAGTCTACCGAAGTGCTCTCCGTTCTCGCGGCGCAAGCAGGCGAGATCGTGTCCAAGGATGCGCTGATGCGGGCGGTCTGGCCCAATACCTTCGTTACCGAGGACAGCCTTACACAATGCATCGCCGACATTCGCCGCGCGTTGGGCGACGATGCGCACGTGATCGTGGAAACCGTCCCCAAGAGGGGCTACCGGCTGAATGCCGCCCGATCGGACACGGCAGACCCAAACGCCGCCGCCCGCACGGGACGAGCCACGTCACGATTCCCGCGAGCCGGCTTCATTCTTGCCGCGTTCGTTCTCGTCGCAGCGATCGGCGCGTACTACGGCGCCGAAATATGGCGAGACGCTTCGGTTCGTTCGAATGACATGCCGCGGATTGCGGTACTTCCTTTCGAGGACTTCAGTACCGGTGCGGACAGGGGATATCTCAGCGATGCCGTTGCCGAGGGGATCATCACCGAGCTGGCGCGGAGCAAGACTTATGCCGTCATCGCCCGAAACTCGAGCTTCAGGTACCGCGACAAGCCGGCCGACGCCAGGCAGATTGGCGATGAACTCGGCGTCGACTACCTGCTCGAGGGCAGCCAGCAGAAGATGGGAGACCGGCTGAAAGTGACGACCCAACTGCTGAATGCGCATGACGGATCGCATCTCTGGGCCAACACCTACAACCGCGAGATCGGCGATCTTTTCGTCGTTCAGGAGGAAATCATCCGCACCATTGCCGAACGGGTCTGGCACAGGATCGAGCGACCCTGGCCACACAGCGATGCCGCCCGCGTCAGCGCGCTCCACTATTATCTGATGGGGTTTGCCGAGATCGACAAGGATTTCTCTGCCGCGGGGACCGCGTTACTGCGGCAGTACAGCCTCAAGGCGATCGAAGCGAATCCGAACTCGCAGTTTGGCTATATCGGGTTGGCCCACTCCTATCGCATCGACGCGGATTACGGGTGGCACGAGCAGGACCGTGACGAGGGGTTGAGGCGTGCCGCCGAATACGCCGACAAGGCCATCCTGCTCGCTCCGGACGATCCCGAGTCGCAATGGGCCCGCGCCCGCGTGCATGCTGACGCCGGCGAGGTCCAGCAGGCCCTTGCGCGGTTCGATCAGGCGATCGCCCTGAATCCCAGCAACTCGATGATCCTCGTGAGCAGTACGGATTCGTTGGTCTGGGTTGGCCGCACAGACGAAGCGATCGATCGGATCAAGCAGGCTATGGGCATCGATCCTTTCTACCCGGAATGGTTCAACTGGCAGATGGGCTGGGCGCTCTACGCAAAGAACGATTGCGGGGCTGCGCTGGCGTGGATACGGAAAATGTCCAGAATCCCGAACGGAGCATACCGAACGCTTGCGGAGATCCACGCTTGTCTGGGAAACGAGCGGGAGGCAAAGGGAGCGCTTGCGGTTTCCCTCAAAGACTCGCCGGGTGAATCCATCCACAAACTGCGCAAGCAATGGGAGAAGGTATACACCGCCCCCGGAGGCCTCGAACGCTGGCTCAAACACATGCGGATCGCGGGCATGCCGGAGGAGTGACGGCTGTCGGTGTGGCCCGGTCGGGCGGCACCTGGAAGGCTTTGAACGCGACCGTCGCTGCGCCCAACGCAAATGTCAGGAGTTGGCGCGAACACGATCTCCAGCATTGTCACCCGCGATGTCCTCCGGGCGGAGGCTGAAGAGACTGCCACCGCACTTTTCAACCTCGCCAAGGAACACCTTGAACAGCTCAAGGCGAGGCCATCGACTTAAGCCTAGCTGTGCGTGTTTTGACATTTCGACGTCGCGGTGTCGGATTATTTGCATGCAAACCAGTTTTACGACGCTATCCTCCCATCCTCAACGGAAGATTCTGGGAGGAATGCATGGCTGCGCATGAGCAACATGCCGTTGAAATCATTAGGGACAAAGAGTGGTCGGTTCGCGTGACGGTCACGGCACCACCACCACGGTCCCTTTTACATCTGAGAGCTACGCGCGTTCGTTCGCAGACGGTCAGGCGTTCCGACTGGGCGTTCAGGTCGCGGAGATCAAGAAGGCGGCCTAGCTGCGCGCTTGGCCAAGGCCCACAGCGATTGAACCTCGAGTGACCAAAGCCGGTTGAAATTAGCCGTTGCGCGGCATAAGAGCTTGTGCCTATAGTTAGTACGTGGCTCGCACGAACAAACAGACTGACTGTGACGACCTGTAGATGGCGCCCAAGCTGGGCTGCTGCGCGGTCTGGAGGTGAGCCGGAACACTCGGTCAACAGGGGATACGCACAGTGAACCGCTTTCAGAAACTCTCGACCGCAGCGCTCGTCGCAGCATCCTTCACGTCGACCGCCCTCGCCACGAATGACAAGCTGACGATCGGCATCGTCACCTTCTCGACATCCGACGTCGACACAAACCAGATGGTCGACACGATGAGCCAGGAAGCCAAGTCTAAGGGCTGGTCGGTGGAAACGCTCAATGCCAATGGCGATCCTTCGCAAGCGATCACCAGCATCAAGCAGCTGGCAACCAAGAAGGTGGACGCCATCATCGTCACGGTCTTCGATTCGACGGGCCTGGCGGCCGGGCTCCAGGCGGCGGCGGACGCAAAGATCCCCGTGCTTTCGGCCGGCGGCGGCATGGCAGACGGGATCGCGCTATCTGCAAGTACCGGTGCTGCGCAACCGCTGATCGACTTGATGCTGAAGGACATCGGCAAGTCCGGAACTGTACTCGACCTCACCTACCATCCCGGCATTCCGTGCCGCGAACGAGCCGACGCCTTCGATACGGCGGTCAAGGCAAATCCGGGGCTCAAGGCGACCTCGCACGAGATCAGCATCCCGGGTGCTGCCGAATCGTCGCAGGCCGCGACCAGCGCCTGGCTTGCAGCCAATGCCAACGCCAAGGGGCCGTTCGCCATCTTCAACTGCTATGACGACAACGCTATGGGCGCGATCGCGGCGCTGAAGCAGAACGGCCGCAGCGACGTGAAGGTCTATTCGTTCAACGCCACGGCGCCCGCTGTCCAGGCTGTCAAGGACGGGACGATGACCGCCACGCTCGGTGTCGATCTGACTTCGGCAGGCAAAATGCTAGTCGATCAGATTCCCGACATCCTGGCAGCCGGCGACCAGTGGAAGCCCAAATCCTTCGTGCCAGGCTATACGCTCGTCACCAAAGAGAACGTCGACAAGTTCATCAAGGACAATCCGCAGTAAGCTCTCCTGATTGTGGGTCTGGGCCGGACTTGCCTGGCCGGGCCGGAGTGCTGTCATGAGAGCCGCCATGTCCGCTGATCATTCCCTGCCCGAAACCCACGCTCCGGCAGAGGCGCCCCGCGTCCTGCCGTCAACGCAGACCGGCTATGCCTCGCCCAATGCCCGACAGCGGCGCGCGTTGCTCATGCGCCTGCTTGGAACCTACGGCACCATCATCGTGCTGGCGTCGATGCTGGGGATCTTCTCGGTGCTGGAGCCGGGGACCTTCGCAACCATCGGCAATTTTCGCAACGTCGTAAACGACATGGCGATCGGCACCATTGTCGCGGCCGGCCTCACCGTGCCCCTCGTCGCCGGTGATTTCGACCTCAGTATCGGCTATGTCGCGAGTTTCTGCGGGCTTCTCGTGGTCGGGCTGTTGAGCAGCAGTGGCTTGCCGATCCTACCCGCCATCTTCCTTGTCGTCGGCCTCGGAACGGTCATCGGCATTGTCAACGGCATTGTCGTTTCGAAGATCGGGGTGAACGCCTTCATTGCCACGCTTGGCACGGGCACCATCGTCGTCGGGCTGAACTACGCCTATTCGGGCGGAATTCCGCTGCAACTCACCCAGTCGCGCGAATTCACAAATATCGCGATCGGCCGGATTGCCGGAGTGCCGCACCTCGTCATCATCATGGCCGTCGTGCTTGCGCTGCTGTGGGTGATCCTCAACCGAACAGTGCAGGGCCAACACATCAAGGCCATCGGCGTCAGCCCGGAATCAGCGCGCCGCGCCGGCGTCGCCGTCGATCGCAGCCGCATCGTTGCCTTCGCCATCGCCAGCACCTGTGCTGCTATAGGTGGCGTGCTGATGGCCTCCAATCTCGGCTCCGGCCAGGTGACGGCGGGTGACAGCTTCATGCTGACGTCGTTTTCGGCCGCCTTCCTAGGTTCGGCGGCGCTGCGAGAGGGTCAGTTCCATATCCTCGGCACCTTGATCGGCGTGCTGACGGTCGCCGTCGGCAACAATGGGCTGGCCATGATCGGCGCGCCGATCTTCACGCAGTTCCTGTTCACCGGCTGCCTTCTCGTCGTCGCCGTAGCGCTCGGCGGTATTGGCCGCCGCTATGCGAGGGGATAGGCCATGGCGCAGAAGATGCTGCTCAGCCTGCGCCGGATCTGCCGCAGCTTCGGCGGCATCCAGGCACTCGATGACGTTTCGCTGGACATCGCCAGGGGCGACATACTCGGCCTCGTTGGCGACAATGGTGCCGGCAAGTCGACGCTGATCAAAATCCTGGCCGGCGCGCATGACCCAACTTCCGGCGACGTGATCCTCGAAGGGCGGCCGCAAAAGTTGTCGCCGCCGTCCGAAGCGCAACGCCTCGGCATCGAGACGGTCTATCAGGACCTGTCGCTGATCGGCACGTTCACTGCCGCCGAAAACTTCTTTCTCGGCCGCGAGATTGCGCTTGGCCGCGGCCCGGCGCTGCTGCGCTGGATCCGCCGCAAATCGATGGGCGACATTGCGATGCGCGGCCTCGAGGAACTGCACATCGAGATCCCCGGGGTGCGCAGCAAACCGGTGGATCGCATGTCCGGCGGCCAGCGCCAATTGGTGGCGATCGCGCGCGGTGCCTTTTGGGGCCACAAGCTGCTGCTGCTCGACGAGCCCACTGCGGCGCTCGGCGTACGCGAATCCCGTGAGGTGCTCGACCTCATCAAACGACTCGGCGCCCAGGGGCTGACGATCGTCATGGTCACCCACAATCTCGATCATCTCTGGCAGGTGTGCAACCGCGTGGTGGTGATGCGCAGGGGCCGCAAGGTCGCCGATCTCGCAAGTTCCGGCACCAACATGGAGGACGTCGTCGCTTATATCACCGGCGCCAGGCAGCCGGCGACCGCGCAGGCGGAAGCATGAGCGCGGCTGAAACGATGACGCTGCGCCGGCTGCTGGGCAATGCGCCGAGCCGCTGGGGGCATTGGGGTGCCGACGACGAGATCGGAGCGCTCAACTATCTGACCGCCGACGAGGTCAAGCGCGGCCTGGCGTCGGTGCGGGACGGCCGCACCTTCACCCTCGGCGTGCCGGTCGGGACTTCTGAGGGCGATGCCGTCTTTCCCGGCCGCTGGCCGGCGAAGCATTTCATGGTCGCCGACAAGGCCGGCTTCGAGAACGGTCACTGGCAACCGCTTGCCGGCGGCCTCGAATTCGCAGACGACTATATCACCAGCTTCGCACAGGCCGGCACGCATTGCGACGCGCTCGGCCACATGTGGTTCGACGACACGCTTTGGAACGGCTTCGCGGCAAGCAGTACCAATGGCGGCATGACCAAGGCCAGCATCATGCCGATCGCGGAGCGCGGGATCGTCGGACGCGGCGTGCTGCTCGACATCGCCCGGTTCCGCGGCAAACCGGCCCTTGAGCGCGCTGAAACATTCACGCATCGCGACCTCATGGAATGCGCCCGGGCCCAAGCGGTCGATATACTGCCGCGCAGCATCCTTCTCGTTCGCACCGGCTGGGTCGGCGCACTGGCGGCGGGAAGCCAGCGCGTCGGCGATGGATATTGGGAACCCGGACTGACCTTCAGCCTCGACCTCGTGCGCTGGTTCGACGAGATGCAGATCCCCTGTCTGGTTACCGACACACTGGCCAACGAGACAACCTACGAGCCCGAGACCGGTTTGATGCTGGTGCTGCACGCCGCGCTGATGCGCAATCTGGGCGTGGCGTTCACCGAAATGGCATCGCTCGACCTGCTGGCCGCCGACTGTGCCTCGGACCGCCGCTACGAAGGCTTCTACTGCGCCAGTCCGGTCAAAGTGAGCAAGGGCACCGGCGGCGCGGCAAATCCAGTGTTCATCAAATAGCACCCAACAAGGTGGAACGGCTTATGTCTTCTGCAGACGACCAGATCTGTTTCCTGCCGGCCACGGAACTGGCCCAGCGCATCCGGCGCCGCGACCTGTCGCCGGTTGAAGTAACCGAGGCTTATCTGCGCCGCATCGAGGCGCGCAACCCGGTGGTCAACGCCTATACGCTGGTTCTCAGCGACCAGGCGATGGAAGCTGCGCGGGCCGCCGAAAAGGCCGTGATGGCAGGCGGTCCGCTTGGACCGCTGCATGGCGTCCCAGTCGGCATCAAGGACCTCGACGATATGGCCGGCGTGCCGACCTCGATGGGGTCGTGGGCGGTGCACGACCGGGTGCCCAAAACAAGTGCTGTGGCGGTCGAGCGCCTGCTCGACGCAGGCGCCATCGTGCTCGGCAAGACCAACACGCCGGAGTTCGGCCATAAAGGTATCACCGACAATCTGCGCTTCGGGCCGACCAGCACGCCCTTCGCGATCGGCTACAATTCCGGCGGCTCGTCCGGCGGCAGTGCGGCAGCGGTCGCCGACGGCATGGCGGCCCTGGCGCAAGGCACGGACGGCGGCGGTTCGGTCCGCATCCCCGCCTCGTTCAGCGGCACCGTCGGCTTCAAGCCCTCTTTCGGCCGCATTCCTTCGGTGACTCGCCCCGACGCCTTCTTGTGGGGACATCCTCTGGTCCATATCGGACCGCTGACCCGCACCGTTGCGGACGCCGCGCTGATGACCAAGATCATGGCCGGGCCTCACAACCGCGACCCGTTCTGCCTGCCGGATCACGGCGTTGACTATGTCGGCGCCGTTGCCGGGCGGACGCCGAAACTGCGCGTGGCCTACAGCCCGCGACTGGGCAATTTTCCGGTCGAAGCCGGGGTCGCCACCGTCGTTGCCCGGGCCGTCGATGTCATACGAGCACATGGCATTGAGGTTGATGAGGTCGAGCTCGATTTCAGGGCCGATCACAAGGAACTGGCGGCGCTTTGGGTGCGCACGATCTCGATCCACTATGCTGCTATCGCCGTGTACTGGAAACAGGAGGGCATCGATCTAATGGGCAAGCATGCCAAGGTGCTCACCCCGCAGTTCCTCGCCATGCTGGAGGGCGCCTACAAGGTGTCCGCCGTCGACCATGCGCTCGACGATCTTTTGCGCACCGGCGTCTTTGACGGCCTCGAGGATGTATTCGAAGCCCATGACCTGATCGTCTCGCCGACGCTGGCCGTTCCGCCCGTCAAGAATGCCCCCGACGGCAACACGATCGGGCCGACATCGATCAATGGCGAGGCAGTCGATCCGCTGATCGGCTGGTGCATGACCTATCCGATCAACTATACCGGCCATCCGGCGATTTCGGTTCCGGCCGGCCTGACGGCGCAGGGTCTGCCGGTCGGCCTGCAGATCATCGGGCGGCGGCACGCCGACGAAACCGTTCTGGCGATGGCGGCTCAGTTCGAACGTATGCAGCCCTGGTTCCAAGGCTATCCGGGGCTCGCTGGATAGTTGGGTGTCGGAATACCTAGATCGGAAGCTGCAGCAGCTCGGAAATCACCAGACCGGCTGCGCCTAGGAGGGCGGCCCGGTCACCTGCATCGCCGGCAATGAATTCGATCGCGCCGCCGGGTCGTGACGGAACCATGGCGCGGACATGCTCCGCGATTGCGCCGAGCAGGCAATCGCCGCCGAGCACGACATCGCCATGCATGATGAAAATGTTGGGCGCCACCGTCTGCTGCAGATTGGCGATGCCGACGGCGACGTTGCGGGCATAGCGGTCGAGCAGCTCCGCCGCTCCCGGCAGCCGCCGCGCCGCCATGTCGACAAGGCGGGCCGAGTCGATCAGGTCTGGCTCGGGCAGAGCCGCGCGGGCGGCCTCGCGCCGGAGCCAGCTCAAGGTGGCAATGGTGTCCCAGCAGCCGCGCCTGCCACAGCGGCAGGGCTCGCCGTCGAGCTGCACGAAAGTGTGTCCGAGTTCGCCGCCTGCGCCTGCCGTGCCACGATAGAGGTGCCCGTCGAAATAGAGTGCGCCGCCCAGCACCTCGCCCGTGTAGACGACCGCGAATTGCCTGACGCCGCGCCCGGCGCCGAACCAGCGGTCGCCGACCAGCAAGGCGCGCGGATGATGGTCGAGCTTGACCGGCAGGCCGAAGCGTCGCCCGAGATCGTCGGCGAGCGGGTAGCGGTCGAGCGCCGGCGCGAGATTGACAGCGACGATCGACCCGCGATCGGTGTCAACCATGCCGCCGACGCCAACACCGATCCCGAGAGGCGTGCGCCGCGCCCTGGAGAGAGTGTCGCCGACGCATTCGGCGATCGCCTCGATGATTGGCCGGACCGGCCCCCTGCCGTCCGGCAGGGCCATCTTGCGTTCCGATTCGATCTTGCCGTCGAGCGTCGCCACGCAGGCATGCACGGCATCCGGCATCAGCAGCACACCGCAGATCGGACGGGCATTGGGCGAGAACCACAGCGGCCGGGCCGGCTTGCCGCCGCCCGGACTGGGAGGAACCGGGTCGCTCTCGACCAGCACCTGATCGTCGATCAGCGGCTGCACGATTCCGGAAATGGTGGTGCGGTTGACCCCGGCCAGGCGGGCCAGTTCAGCCCTGCTCGTCGGCCCAAGATCGAACAGGGCCTGCAGCACACGGCCGCGATTGGTCGAGCCGACCATCGAGGACGACAGCAGCGCCTTGCGCCGGCGCGAAACCCGCTCCGCGCCGGACGCATCGCCGGGCGGCGTGAACAGAGCGCTGCGTCCGCCATTCGGGCGCCCATCGTCGGTATCGTCCATCGTCGGGTTTTTCATAAGGGGCATCCTGCCAGCTCTTCTAACCCAGGACCTTACCGGTTTCGAGCACTTTGTGCGAGCAGGCAACAAACTCGTGCATTACCAGGACAAGATGCGTCGCAAATGTTCAAAGACACGCCAGCTCGGCGTCTCCTGACTAATTGGTGTCACAATAAGTTCCTGACCCACTTCGGCTTTGACACGTTGCGCGACCTGCCGGATTTCGAGGCACTCGAGGACGCTGGCCTGCTGTCCAAGGACAAGCTGCTCGCGGGCGATATTCCGGTTGGCCAGACGAGCGGGGAGCGTGACGATGAGGTGGACATCGTCGCTGAAGGCGAGATGCCATGAGCAGACAGGTCTCTTCGACTCTCGGCAATCTCACGTCCAGGATGACCGATCGCGTGGCAATCGGTGATCGGGATCATGGACTTCAACCACATCGCCTTCGACAAGATTGGCTGGAAAGATCACCAGATTCGTCCCGCCGGCATGACGCAGCGACGGAAACAAAATACCGCGAAGCCCCTTGATGATCACCTGGTCTGCGAGCTTCCGGTGGCCTTGACGTCGACCCGCACCAAATCGCGCGCCACCAAGCCAAGCAGGTCGCGATGCTCATCCAGCCATTGCGACATCGCCTTCAACTCGCGACCGATCTCGTGCGTGGCGAAAAGATCGAATATGCTGGCTTGGACGGTGCGTTCTTGGCGCATTGTCGGCTCCGGCGGTGGCAGGGCTTTGGAATCAGTCGCATGATCCAAGATACCTGAAACCGCCGGCCTTGCTCGCGCAAAGCCGCGATTCATTCAACAGAATCAACCGTTTGCCGTTGATGGACGGGAACTAGCTTAGCTAGCACTTTTTCACGATGATTTCGCCCGGCGTCGCTGACCAGACTGGCAAGCCACGGACGCTGGGATCGTCGAACGTCGGCATGCAAAAGGAAAAAGACAGGACGTTGGTGGTTTCAGGTTTTGCGATGGTTTCGAGGTGCGAGAAGTCGGCTCGAGCATTGGCGCGCAGAGCGGCTACCTCGCTGCCCCTTGCGTCCGGGCGTCTATAAGTAATCTCTAGTAAACGAGCTGAATGATTAGGATTGCGACCGCAAGAGCAGAACTGCAAATGCCCTCTCACGCTCCACCCATATAGATATCCATGATCTGCCGATCGTCGCGCACATCCTGAGGCTTTCCCTCGAAGCGCCTTTCGCCGGCCGCCAGGATGTAAAGCTTGTCTGCCATCGGCATCGCCTCACGGATATTCTGCTCCACCATCACGATGCCGATGCCGTGCGCGGTGAGGCTGCCAATGCGCTCGAGCGTCTCGATGACCATGGCCGGCGATAATCCGGCGGAAGGCTCGTCGAGCAGAATGAAGCGCGGTTCCGAGACCAGCGCTCGCCCCAGCCCAAGCATTGCCTGCTCGCCGCCAGAAAGCGAACCGGCCGCGGTTCGCCGTCGCCGCGCCAAAGAAGGATATTGCTCGATCACCGCCTCGATGCGCTGTTCGACTAGCCGGCTGTCCGCGATGGCGTAGCCCCCCATGCGCAAATTCTCCATCACTGTGAGGCGCGGAAACACACCGCCGCCCTGCGGCATCAGCACCAGCCCCTGGCGCACCACCTCATGGACGGCAAGGTTGGAGAGCGTTGCATCGCCCAGGCTGGCCGTGCCGCTCCACACCGGCAGCGCGCCGGCAATCGCCTTTAGCAGGGTCGACTTGCCACAGCCGTTCGGTCCGAAGATGCAGGTGATCTTACCAGCCTCCGCGCTTAGTGAAACGCCATGGACGATCTCCTGCTTGCCGTAGCCGGTGACGATGTTTTCGGCGGTGAGGGTGGTGCTCATTGCGGCCGCCCCAGATAGGTCTGCATAACTTCCGAATTGCGAACGATGTCGTTAAAAGAGCCGCTGGCCACGACGCGCCCTGCATCCATGACGATGATGCGATCGCACACGTTGCGTACCATCTCCATGTCGTGCTCGATGACCAGGAAGGTGATGCCGTGTTCGCGCAGCCGCGCGATGGCCTCTAGGATGATCTTGCGGATGTTGGGATGCACGCCCGCCGTCACTTCGTCGAGCAAAATGAGCGTGGCCTGGCGCATGATGACGCGCCCGAACTCCAGCAGCTTCTGCTGGCCGCCCGAAAGGTCCGAAGCGCGATTGTCGGCGACATGGTCCAGCGTGAGCAGCGCCAGCGTTTCGGCTGCCCGATCACGGGCGCCCTGCCAATGGCCCTCGGCCGCTGCCGCTAGCAGGTTTTCGGTGACGCTCATATTGTCGAACATGGCCGGAATCTGGAAGGTGCGCGCAAGCCCCAGCCGCGCGATCGCGTGAGCCTTTCGGCCGCCAATTTCGTGACCGTCGAAGCGGATCTGGCCACGATCCGGCGCCACCGTGCCCGACACCAGGCTGAACAGAGTCGACTTGCCGGACCCGTTGGGCCCAATCAGGCCGGCGATCTCGCGCCGACCGACCTCCAGAGACACACCGTTGACAGCCTTGATGCCGCCGAAATGGCGGTAGAGTTCGCGCACGACGAGGATAGGGTCGCCGGCCCCGGCCGTTTTGCCCTCGACCACGCTCAATTGGGCCCTCCTTGGCCATCGCCGACAACCTTGCCGACCGCCTTGTCCAGCACGGCGCCGGACTTGGCCCCGTGCCGCGAAAACAGACCGGCGATGCCGTTCGGCATGAACAGCACCACCAACACGATGGCCGCGCCCAATATGGCGATATAGAAGGCAGTGTCGCCCCAGTACATCCAGATCACGCGGTTGACGACGAACAGCCCTACACCGCCCAGTGCCGGCCCCCACAGGCTGCCTAACCCGCCCAGCAGCACCATTACCACCATCTGGTCGGTGATGTCGCCGCCGAAGACGCTTTTCGGATTGATGAAGGTGACCCAGTAGGCGAAGATCGCGCCGAACACCGAAGCGGTAACGGCGCTGAGTACGAAGGTTTGCAGCTTGACCAGCGACGTGTTGATACCGATTGCCTCGGCAGCCGGCTCGTGGTCGCGCAGCGCCTTGACCTTCAGCCCGAAACGCGACCGCTCGAACAGCGCCCAGGTGATAAGGTAGGTCAGCGCAGCCGCGCCGAACATGGCGAAGTAGAAGAAGCGCTCGTCGAGAAAGGGCGGCAGCCCAATTCCGCCAATGCCGCCGGTGAAGTCCATCACCGAGGTGAACTGGATGAGCACCTCGGCGAAGGCCCAGGTGGCTATAGCGAAATAGGCGCCGCGCAGGCGAAGTGTCGGCGCGCCGATCATGATGGCAAACAGCGCCGTCACCACGATACCGGCCGGGACGGTGGCAAAGAAGGGCCAGGCGAGTTTGTCGCCCATCAGCAGCGCCGTGACATAGGCGCCGAGCCCGAAGAAAGCCGAATGGCCGAAATTGATGTAGCCGGCATAGCCGCCGAGCATGTTCCAGGAGCAGGCCAGCCCCGCCCACATCAGCGCGCCGGTGGCGATGCGCAGCCAGTAGTTGTTGACCAGCATCGGCAGGAGCGCCAGCACAATAATCACCCCAATCAGCAGGAGGAGGCCGGTCCGGCGTTGCTTCATGTCCGGCCTCACAGGCCGTGTCGCAGGATCCCGCTCGGGGACAGGAGCAGGACGAGGAACAGCGTGGCGAAGATCGCCAGCAGCGAATAGCTCGACCCGACATAGGTCGCGACGAAGGCTTCGATGACGCCGAGCAGCAAGGCGGCGACAAGGGCACCGCCGACGGAGCCCAACCCGGCAAGCACAGCCACGAAGAACGCGAACAGCGTATAGCGCAGGCCGACCTCCGGATTGACTGAAAAAATTGCACCCATCAGCACGCCGGCCATGGCGGTGATGCCTGCGTAGAGCCCGTACACATTGGCGCTGAGGCGGCGAATGTTGACGCCCATCAGCGCAGCGTTCTGCCGGTTTTCGGCCGTCGCTCGGATGGCCAACCCATAGCGGGTGCGGTAGAGGAACAGGAACAGCCCGCCGGCGATGGCGATGGCGAACACCGCCGCCGCCACGCGGATCAGCGGCACCGTCACCGGCCCGACGGCAAGGCTCTCGCCGCTCAACGCCGTCGGAACGCTGTGGGTATTGAAGCCCCACGCGGTCAGCATGCCGCCGCGTAGCAGCGTGAACAGGCCGAAGGTCAGTGCCAGCGCCATCAATTCCGGCCGCGCCGTGCGGCTGTTGCGGACATTGTAGAGGATCGGCCCAATCAGATAGCCAATGGCGCCGAACAGCACGAATGCCACGGGGATCGCCAGGAATCCGTCTACGCCCAGTCCGGCGGCCATGTAGTACCCGAGATAGCCACCCAGTACGACCCAGCCGCCCACAGCGAAATCGATGACGTGCAGCACGCCGAAAGCGAGCTGGAATCCGATCGTAAAGGTGGCGATGACGCCGCCGATCAGAAGGCCGTTCAGCAAGGTCTGTAGGAAAAGATCCAAGGCGGGAACCATCCGTCAGTCAGCCAAACCAAAAAAACGCGGGGTGCCGCGGCAAGGCGGCCGCACTCTAGGCATGGTCCGTTATTTTCTGAGCACGCGCAACCGTCGTCGTTCCCCCAGACAGGGTGATGGCGATGAGGCTGCCCACCCCCTGTCCGAAGCCGCTTATTTCCAGGCCGGCAGCGGGTAGGTGAGGTTTGCCGACGCGGCCTCCGTCGGGCCCACCGCCACCGTCTTGCCGCCCTGAATCTGGATCAGCACCGGAACCGGTTGGACGTTGTCATGGTAGTGGTTGCCTTCCTTCTCGAACTTGATTGGCCCATAGAAGGTCTGGATGTCTGTCTCCGCGATCGCGTCCTTCAGCGCCACCCTGTCTTCGGGCGTTAGTGCCGGCTTCTTGCCGAGTCGCTTGACGGCATCGCCGAAAACGAGGCCGCTGGCCGCGCAGGCCGCTTCGGTGTAGTCGGGCTCGTGCCCGGACTTCTTTTGCGCCATCTCGGCAAACTCCCTTGCGGTGCCGAAGACGTCGTCCTTGTACGGAACCGATGGCAGCCACACCGAGACGCCGCAGGTGCCGTCGGCGTCCGCGGCCAGCGCCTCGGCGAAGGCCGGGTCGGTGACGCCGTAGTGCATTATCAGCGCCTTGGGCCGGAAGTTTAGCGACTTCGAGGTCTTGACGACATTGATCAGCGGCTCCTCATGGCCGCCGACGGCGACGATGTCGGGATTGAGCGCTGCGATCTTAGAGATAACTGGGGTTAGGTCGCCCGAGGCGGGCACCAATTCGTAGGCGACGACTTCCAGCCCGGCCTCCTTGGCTCCGTCGCGGAAACCTTCGCCGGTTTCCTTCGAGAAGGGCTCGTTGACCCCGATCACCGCAATCGTCTTGGCCGTGGGGTTGGACAGTTTCGCCAGCACGGCCAGCGACTTACCGGCAGTGGTGTCTACGGCCGGGATGATGCCGAAGTTGAATTCCGGCTTGGCCTTCCAGACGTTCGGCGATTCCGCGGAGCCGGAAATCATCGGCACCTGATACTTCTGGCAGATCGGCTGCACGGCGATGGTCGAGCCGCTGGTGTAGGGGCCGAACAACACGTCCACCTCGTTCTGCACGATTAGGCGCTCGGCGGCGTCGGCACCGGTCGCCGGGTTGCTCTGGTCGTCACCGTAGAACATGTCGACCTTGAAACGCTCGCCGGCGACCTCGACGCCCCCCTTGGCATTGATGGCCTCCGCCCACAGGTCGTAACCGCGCTTGGTCAGGTTGCCGCCGAGGATGTTCTCGCCCGACAGCGAGGTAATAACGCCGGCCTTGTAGGTCGCCACCTGCGCGTGTGCCGTTCGCACGAACGGCATTCCCAACGGACCGGCCGCGAAGGCGACAGCGCTGCCGCCGAGGACCCAGCGACGCGAAAAACCTTTGCTGTTCGTGGACATCATTCAACTCCCTTTGCCCGGCTATGAGATTTGGAAACCGACCATATTCTTGTTCCTACCACTATATGCCCTTTGTGCGGATAAGGAAGATTTCGCTGCCGTCCTCGGATCACGGCGGCGCAGGCGGCGATGAAAGCCATCTGGAATGACGATGGCTCCCGCTCGGTAGCCCTATGTTGATGACTATTGCAAACTCGCCAGCTGATTGCTCATCGGCTTGAAGCGCGGGCCGGCGCTTCCCCAATGCCGCGCCGCTCGCCGTCAACTGCAGAAAGGGGACAGTCGTCATCAGGACAGGTCAGATCGTCGCTGCTCGACTCCGCGATCGAGAGGAGAAACGCCGGAAGCGCGGCTTAGCTCAAGCCAGGATGGAGCGACCCGGCGCCCGCAGGTCAAATCCTGCTGTCGCAACGATTAGGAGGGCCCGAGGACGAATATGGCCAGCAGGGCAACAAAAGGGTGATCGCGATGCCCCACAGGAGAGTGCTTTGGCATTGTCCAGAACTGGCAGTTTGGCGCAGGTTCCAGACGGCCGACTGGACGCGTGAGCGAGCATCCAAGAATCTGCCAAAGGGGCCGACCACGCAGTGAATCCAGGCCGGGGATCATGGTCCATCCTCTCAGGGGCGAAGAAGACTTCCGCCATGCCTCACTGCAGGATTTCTGAGATGACGAGTATCCCGCCGTTTCGATCTGACGAGTTCAAGCAGCTCAGCCTCATCCGCGTCAGCCTCCTGCAAGGCGACCAAAATTTCCAGGGCTAGGTGCTCGGCGTCCAAGGATGAGCGGGGCGATATGCTGGTCGCTGCATATCTGGTCGAAAATCCGCTGGCAAAGATCGACGTCGGAAGGATATGGGCCGGCGCGTTTGAAAGGCATTTTGAAAGGGCCATTGGGCTGGCTAAGTCAACGGCGTGTAAGAAGCGGACATTCGCGATGATCGTCACGCCCCAACCGGCTACGGACACACGTCCCACTGGCGTTGGTAGACGCAAACTGGCACCGCGCGTATCGTTTCTCACGATCCGCGACACAGGGTACAGCCCGACCAGACCCGAAGCCCCCGTGCTTGGTGCAACGCTCGATCGAACCGTCGCGCTTCGGAGCGCGGCGGGTTTTATCTTGAGCACTCGTTCTAGTCGCGAGACTTTTGCTGCCATAGTGTCAGCCCTGGACCTTGCAATAGTGCCGCCGGGGATGTCGTCGACGAGATCAATCAGCTTGCCGTAGCATTCGGCCACGCCGCGGTCGCTGCAACCGACATGCACAACTATCTTGCAAATGGCGCCGACAGCCGAGGTTCTATTGCCTGTTCATCGCAGCACGCTCTTCACGGTCGGAATCTGTACCCGTTCATGCAACCTCGGGCCCTGCCTTCGCGTTGGAGCCGCCCAACGCGGAGAGCGACAACAATGCCGGCGTCTACCTTGATCGCAACGCCACGGTAGTCAAGACGATAGCTGACGCCGCGAAAGCGCTGGAACAACCATGGCCATACATGGGCAGGCAAGGGACGTTGTGGAGGCGTTTCATCAGGAAGTGGGTGGCGCCCATGCGGGCCTTGATCGTGCCGAAGGGATGCTCGACCGTCTCGCGCCTTGTCCGCATGGCGTCGGGATTGGCGTCGAGCCGGCGCTGGACCTCCTCCACGACATGCTCGCGCTCCCATCGGGTGATCCGGCGCTCCTTGGACGGCGTGCATTGCCGCTTGATCGGGCAGGCCGCGCAAGCTGCGGTCGACCAGTAGCGACGCAGCGTCATGCCATTCTCGACGTTGCTGTAGTGGTAGGTCAGCAACGCTCCGGACGGGCAGCGATAGACATCCTGATCAGGTAGATAGGCGAAGTCCTGCTTGCCGAACCGTCCGTCGGCCTTCGCGCCGGCTGTTCACAGCTGCTCTACGCGCTCAGTTCTCGGACAAGCCGGCCAGAGAACTATCCTTCCAGAAGCGACACGGGATCAAGGGACGTCGCCTGGCCGGACGTGACGCGCAGGAGAGGGCATCTTTGCAAACGCGACGATCACTCCGGCACGCCGGAGATGCCCAGCGCCTCGACATAACGCTCGGCGAACACCTTGTCCCGCCACGGGTTGATCTGTCTCTGCAGGGTGAGCGTGTAGGTCGGGAACGCCTCCATCAGCCGCCGCGCCGCCGCCTGCGCTTCGTCCAGCCGGTTGAGTTTGACCAGCGCCATGATCACCACCCGGTGCGAGGAGCCGTAATTCGGCATCTCGCGCAGCGCTCGTTCTCCCCAAACCAGCGCTTCCTCGTAGCGTTCGAGCATCAGGTAGCTCATCCCGATGCCGGAGAGCGCGATGCCCTTCTCGGGGTCGACCGGACTCAGCCGCATTGCCCTGTGGAAGTGCTCGATCGCGACGAGGGGGTGGCCGGAATGGGCGTTCACCCAGCCGCTGCCCGTATGGCCCTGCGCCGAATTGGGGTTAAGGAGCAGGGACCGTTCGATCGTGTCCAGCGCCGTCTCGTAATCCTTGGCGCTGTAGGCGATCACCTGCGCGGCGAAACGCAAGCTTGTCGGGTCGTCTCGCGCGTCCGCCAGCACCTCGCGAACCATGCGCACGGCGACGCGGATATCGTCGGGCTCGTGCCAGCACTGACTCACCGACAGGCTGCGGATATAGGCACCGAGTGCCTTCGCTAGGGTGAAGCCTGGGTCGATGCTGAGCGCCTCGTTGGTGAGCCGGCGCACGTCGGCGAAGCCTTCGCGCGTCATGCTGTAGAAGCGCGGCAGCGCACGAAGGTAGAGGTCGTAGGCACCGATGTAGTCGGTCGGCTTCATGCGCGCCTGCTTGATCTCCTGCAGCCGGATGCTCGGTTCGACAGCGCCGACGACGCTCTCGGTCACCTTGTCTTGCAGGTCGAAGATATCGCTCACGTCGCCCTCGAAGCGGTCGGCCCAGACATGGTGTCCGCTGATCGCGTCCACCAACTGCCCACTGATGCGCACCCGCGATCCTGCTCTGCGGATGCTGCCTTCGAGCACGTAGCGGACGCCCAGCTCGCGCCCGACCTGGCGAAGGTCTACCGCCCGGCCCTTGTAGGTGAAGGACGAGTTGCGGGCGATCACGAAGAAGGAGTTCACCCGGCTCAATCCCGTGATGATGTCCTCCACCAGCCCGTCGGCGAAGTATTCCTGGTCGGGATCGCCGCTCATGTTGGTAAAAGGCAGAACCGCGATCGAGGGTTTCGCGGGCAGCGGAGGCGATGCAGCCACCGAGGCACCGGCGTCGGTCTCGACGCGGTAGGCGCGCACAGGCCGCTCGATGTTCTTGAGGCGCAGGTCGCCGAGCGGCGTGAAGCCGCAGTCGAGCTTGCCCTGAAGGTGGTCGTAGGCGGTGCCTGAGACGACCACGGTGCCGGGGTCGGCGATGCTGTCGAGGCGGGCGGCGATGTTGACCCCGTCGCCGTAGAGGTCGCCGTCCTCCTCGCAGACCACGTCGCCGAGATTGATGCCGATGCGGAAGCGAATCCGCTCTTCCTCGGGCATCTCCGCCTCGTGTTCTGCCAGGGCCTGCTGGATCGCCATCGCGGAGGCCACCGCGTTGACGACGCTCGCGAACTCACACAGCATGCCGTCGCCGGTGAGCTTGACGATCCGACCCCGGTGCTCAGAGACCAGCGGTTCGAGGAGGTCCTTGCGGTAGATCTTCAGCCGCTCGAGCGTGCCGCGCTCGTCGCGCTCCGTCAGGCGCGAATAGCCGACCACGTCGCAAACCATGATCGCTGCGAGGTGACGCTGCGTGGTCATTGCACCGCTCAGCCAAGCGCCTGCACGCGGGCCGCCCCGCGTCCATGTCCTGCCAACTTCCAGACGCCCCATGTGCATGGTATCCGTCTCTCCCAGTCGCCGCCCGTCGCCGATACAGAACGGAAAACGCAGCTCGACCTTGCCTTCACGAGATTTCGCTATCCCGCTTGCGAGGCGTGGAGCGTTCCAGTCGCCGCGCTAACAGCCAACCGGCGACACGCCCACGCAGCCTCTGGGGACGCTGACACGCCACTCCCAGAAGGCCGGAGATATTTGCTGCCCTTGGTAACCGGTTGACGCCACCGTCGCGGTGCTTTTGTCACCGCGATGTAACAGCGAGATGGCCCTACGAACGCGCGCATCGGGCATCACACCAGACGTTCGCGCTTAGAGGTGCTGAGGTCGGAAAGTGGCGCGTTCTTCCGCTTGGCGAGCGCGTAACAATGACCCTCGTTGCTGCCGTTCAGTCGCAAAATCCCAAAGCCCGGATCGGGTGACGCGCATCTACTGTTCCGAGACACCGGCCGCGCGGTGCGAGGCCATGTCTGCGGCCATCCGCTCGACATCACTACGGAACTGCGTTCTAGACCAGGACGTGATGGTGAAGGTTGGTCGCGCCGCGACAAGCTGCGCCGCCCCGTCCGACGAGCTTCTTCGATGCGCCCCGCCTGCTCCTGGATCATTATGATGTATTGGCACTGGCGCGACCCCAACTACGGCAATGTCGCATATTGCTATTCAGGAATCACTCGATTGCAAGGCCGTCGAGCGGATGGAGAAAGTCAGCGACGAACAATACCGCCGCTGAATCTTACCGCGGCCGCAGCGTCTCGCACTTGGCGAAGTCTTGCGCTGCCGAGTTCTGCAATAGTGACAGGCAGGCTGCCAACTCACCCCAGCCAATACCTCGGCCCCGGCCCCTTGCGTCCTGCCATATCGGCAGGGTTCGCAAGGCTACACCGGTC